>NZ_SSHN01000005.1:0-381405 GCF_004804295.1 Vibrio sp. H11
GGCACCGTGACCGACACCACTAAGCTGGATCAAAGCGCGCCCACCAATAACGATGGCAGCAATAGCATTGCGTTTGTTGATGGCGGCGATGAGCTGCTGAGCCGCAGCGAAGCGACCAGCGTGACGCTGACAGGGAAAGTGGAAGCGGATGCGACGGTAACGGCGATCACCATTACTGACGGCGACACCACGCTGACTGTGGCGGCGGCAGACATCACGGTCGATGCAGACGGCAATGTGTCGGTCATTGGTCAAAACTTGTCTGGCCTGAACGACGGCGAACTGACTGTCACCATGAACGTCACCGACGCGGCGGGCAACCCAGGCACCGTGACCGACACCACTAAGCTGGATCAAAGCGCGCCCACCAATAACGATGGCAGCAACCGCATTGTGTTCGACGATGGTGGCGATGAGCTGCTGAGCCGCAGCGAAGCAAGCAGCGTGACGCTGACTGGTAAAGTGGAAGCGGATGCGACGGTAACGGCGATCACCATCACCGACGGGACGACCACATTAACGGTCGACAGCGATGACATCACGGTCGACGCAGACGGCAATGTCTCTGTCGCAGGCCAGGACTTATCCGGTCTGAACGACGGCGAGCTGACCGTGACCATGACTGTGACCGACGCCGCGGGTAACCCGGGCGCGGTGACCGACACCACCGAACTGGATCAAAGCGCACCAACCAACAACGATGGCAGCAACCGCATTAACTTTGTTGATGGTGGCGACGAACTGCTGAGCCGCAGCGAAGCGACCAGCGTGACCCTGACCGGTAAAGTGGAAGCGGATGCGACGGTCACGGGCATCACCATCACCGACGGGACGACCACATTAACGGTCGACAGCGATGACATCACGGTCGACGCAGACGGCAATGTCTCTGTCATTGGCCAGGACTTATCCGGCCTGAATGACGGCGAGCTGATCGTGACCATGAATGTGACTGACGCGGCCGGTAACCCGGGCGCGGTCACCGACACCACCGAACTGGATCAAAGCGCGCCAACCAACAACGATGGCAGCAACCGCATTAACTTTGTTGATGGTGGCGATGAGCTGCTGAGTAGCAGCGAAGCAAGCAGCGTGACGTTGACCGGTAAAGTCGAGGCGGACGCCACCGTGACCGGCATGACCATTACCGATGGCACGACCACATTGACGGTCAACAGTGATGACATCACCGTCGACGCAGACGGCAATGTCTCGGTGAGAGGCCAGGACTTGTCCGGCCTGAATGACGGCGAGCTGACCGTGATCATGAATGTGACTGACGCCGCGGGCAATCCGGGCGCCGTGACCGACACCACCGAACTGGATCAAAGTGCGCCCACTAACAACGATGGCAGCAATAGCATCGCGTTCAACGATGGCGGTGATGAACTGCTTAGCCGCAGCGAAGCGACCAGTGTGACGTTGACCGGTAAGGTGGAAGCGGACGCGACCGTGACCGGCATCACCATCACCGACGGGACGACCACATTGACGGTCAACAGTGATGACATCACCGTCGACGCAGACGGTAATGTCTCGGTCAGTGGCCAGGACTTATCTGGCCTGAACGACGGCGAGCTGACCGTGACCATGAATGTGACCGACGCGGCCGGCAACCCGGGCGCCGTGACCGACACCACCGAACTGGATCAAAGCGCACCGGAAAATAATGACGGCAACAATAGCATCGCGTTCAACGATGGCGGCGATGAGCTGCTGAGTAGCAGCGAAGCAAGCAGCGTGACGCTGACCGGTAAAGTGGAAGCGGACGCGACCGTGACCGGCATCACCATCACCGACGGGACGACCACATTAACGGTCGACAGCGATGACATCTCCGTCGACGCAGACGGCAATGTCTCTGTTACAGGCCAGGACTTGTCCGGCCTGAATGACGGCGAGCTGATCGTGACCATGAATGTGACTGACGCCGCGGGCAACCCGGGCGCGGTCACCGACACCACCCAACTGGATCAAAGCGCGCCAGCCAACAACGATGGCAGCAACCGCATTAACTTTGTTGATGGCGGCGACGAGCTGCTGAGTAGCAGCGAAGCAAGCAGCGTGACGTTGACAGGTAAAGTGGAAGCCGATGCGACGGTGACCGGCATCACCATTACGGACGGCGACACCACGCTGACGGTTAACGCCAGCGATATTAGTGTCGATGCAGACGGCAATGTCTCTGTCACAGGCCAGGACTTATCTGGCCTGAACGACGGCGAGCTGACCGTGACCATGAATGTGACCGACACCGCGGGTAACCGGGGCGCCGTGACCGACACCACCGAACTGGATAAAAGTGCACCGGAAAATAATGACGGCAGCAACAGCATCGCGTTCAACGATGGCGGCGATGAACTGCTCAGCCGCAGCGAAGCGAGCAGCGTGACCCTGACCGGTAAAGTGGAAGCGGACGCGACGGTCACTGGCATGACCATTACTGATGGCAATACTACGCTGACTGTGGCGGCGGCAGACATCACGGTCGACGCAGACGGCAATGTCTCTGTGGCAGGCCAGGACTTGTCCGGCCTGAACGACGGCGAGCTGACCGTGACCATGAATGTCACTGACGCCGCGGGCAACCCGGGCACCGTGACCGACACGACCAAGCTGGATCAAAGTGCACCGGAAAATAATGACGGCAACAATAGCATCGCGTTCAACGATGGCGGCGATGAGCTGCTGAGTAGCAGCGAAGCAAGCAGCGTGACGTTGACTGGTAAAGTCGAGTCGGACGCGACCGTCACCGGCATGACCATCACCGACGGGACGACCACATTGACGGTCAACAGTGATGACATCACCGTCGACGCAGACGGTAATGTCTCGGTCAGTGGCCAGGACTTGTCTGGCCTGAACGACGGCGAGCTGACCGTGTCCATGAATGTGACCGACGCGGCCGGCAACCCGGGCACCGTGACCGACACCACCGAGCTGGATCAAAGCGCACCGGAAAATAATGACGGCAGCAACAGCATCGCGTTCAACGATGGCGGTGATGAACTGCTGAGCCGCAGCGAAGCGACCAGTGTGACGCTGACCGGTAAAGTGGAAGCGGACGCGACCGTCACGGGCATCACCATCACCGATGGCTCGACCACATTGACGGTCAACAGTGATGACATCACGGTCGACGCAGACGGCATTGTCTCTGTCGCAGGCCAGGACTTGTCCGGCCTGAACGACGGCGAGCTGACCGTGACCATGAATGTCACCGACGCCGCCGGCAACCCGGGCGCGGTCACCGACACGACCGAACTGGATCAAAGTGCGCCCACCAACAACGATGGCAGCAACAGCATTAACTTTGTTGATGGCGGCGATGAACTGCTGAGCCGCAGCGAAGCGAGCAGTGTGACGTTGACCGGTAAAGTCGAAGCCGATGCAACGGTAACGGGTATCAACATCACCGACGGCGACACGACGCTGACGGTCAACGCCAGCGATATTAGTGTGGATACGGACGGCAATGTCTCTGTCACAGGCCAGGATCTGTCCGACCTGAACGACGGCGAACTGACCGTGACCATGAATGTGACTGACGCGGCCGGTAACCCGGGCGCGGTGACCGACACCACTAAGCTGGACCAAAGCGCGCCCACCAACAACGATGGCAGCAATAGCATCGCGTTCAACGATGGTGGCGATGAGCTGCTGAGCAGCAGCGAAGCAAGCAGCGTGACGTTGACCGGTAAAGTGGAAGCGGATGCGACCGTGACCGGTATGACCATCACCGACGGGACGACCACATTAACGGTCGACAGCGATGACATCACGGTCGACGCAGACGGTAATGTCTCTGTCACAGGCCAGGATCTGTCCGACCTGAACGACGGCGAACTGACTGTGACCATGAGTGTCACCGACGCGGCCGGTAACCCGGGCGCCGTGACCGACACCACTAAGCTGGACCAAAGCGCGCCCACCAACAACGATGGCAGCAACAGCATTAACTTTGTTGATGGCGGCGATGAACTGCTGAGCCGCAGCGAAGCGAGCAGCGTGACGTTGACCGGTAAAGTGGAAGCGGACGCGACGGTAACGGGCATCACCATCACCGACGGGACCACCACATTGACGGTCAACAGTAATGACATCTCTGTCGACGCAGACGGCAGTGTCTCTGTCATTGGCCAAAACTTGTCTGGCCTGAACGACGGCGAGCTGATCGTGACCATGAATGTGACTGACGCGGCGGGCAACCCGGGCGCGGTGACCGACACCACCGAGCTGGATCAGACCGGTCCTTCTCCTATAGCTAACAGCATTGTGTTTGAAGACGGCGGCGATAACTTCGTCAACAGTGATGAAGCGAGCAGCGTCGACCTGACCGGTGAAGTGGAAGCGGGCCACCGCGTGAGCCGCATAGTAATCAGTGATGGTAATGCCGAGCACGATATCGTAGTGGCTGACGAAGACATCTTGGTGGCTGCGGACGGCACGGTGACCGTGGCGGATCAGGATTTATCCGGATTCAACGAAGGCACACTGACCGTCACCATGACCGTGGTCGACCCGGCGGGCAATGACCTGGCGGTGACGGATATCACGGTGCTGGATCTGACTTTCGCTACTGCAGGTAACGCTACAAACGATGATGCGGTAACTAAAGAGGATACCGCGATAACGGTTGACGTTTTGGCGAACGATTCTGACTCCACTTACAGCGGAGAGCTGACTTTGGTTGCCGGATCTGTCTCTTTGGCAGAAGACTTTGAAAATGCAGGTACAGTGGCAATTGTTAACAACCAGATTGTCTTTACACCGGCAAATAACTTCAGTGGTGAAGATATCGTCGTGAATTACACCGCGATGGATGCTGAAGGCAATACTGCTAATGCGACACTGACTTTGGATGTTACACCAGTTGCAGATGCGCCTAAATTTGAAGACTCTGCTGTCAATTCGAATCCGGGAGATGGTCTGACTATAGAGACCTGGACCGGAGTTTATCCAGAAGATTCTCAAGGTAACTGGGATGGCTCAGGTGTCTCTGCTGATCGACTGGAAGCTGTGGTGCGTGCTTATGTGAGTGGAAGTGCTACCGCTGATAGTTATAACTCTTCAACCATTCAGACCGTGACAGGAAGTACCTACAGTGGTCAGGGGACATTAACGGTTATTTCCGGGTTCATTTATCTTGAGGCGAATACAGTGTATGCCTTTGGTGGTCAAGCCGATGACAGCCTGTATGTGAAAGTCGGAAGTGATATCGACGCTTCGGCAACGTGGGGAACTGGGGCACAAGTTTCAGGTGATACGGTGACGGTGGAAGAGTCCGGCTACTATCCAATTGAAATCGCGCATCACAATGAACACGCAGATGGCTCTTATGAGGTTAATATTACCGCGAATGGTGTTACATCGAGCTTAAGTACTGAGCACTTCTCGCTGTTTAGCGATATGGATGCCATTGTTGCATCTGGTATTCGTTTAGCCGGGACCGTCAGCGACGAACAAAGGAATCTGGATCACTACATTGCCTATTCAGTTAACGAAGGCGATGAAGACACAAGTATTCCATTGACCTCATTCACCGTAGATGTGACGGATGACTCTGAAACGATAACCGAGGTGACTGTAACCGGAGCTCCTGTAGGAACGGTACTCACTGACGGAACCAATACGATTACTTTTGTCACTGAAGGTCAGGTGATTTCAGTTAAGGACTTTGATTTCGAAAACATGTCACTGACGCCGCCGCAAGACTTTAATGGCACGATCAATTTAACCTTTACCGCCACGTCGACCGAAGGGGAACTGGCTGCGGTTGAGTCAGAACAGAGTGCTACAGCGACGAAAGAGATCAGCGTTGAAGTTCATAGCGTCAATGATGCTCCGGTGATTGAGAATATTAGCTCTGTTTCGGTATCTGAAGAGGGACTTCCGGGCGGCAACCCTGATACTAATGGACCTGTTGATACTACGGACAACAAACAAGCGAGCGGAACATTCGATGTCAGTGATGTTGATGGCGATTCTCTGGTACTGTCACTATCCAGTTCTGCGAGTTTGACCTGCGGTGGCGAAGACGTTGTCTGGCTTTGGGATACTGATAGCAACACCTTAATTGGTTATGTTGGCGAAATTGGTGGTGACGATTATCAGTCTGTGGTGACGGTAACTCTGACCGAGCCACAAGCGGGTTCAACCCAATGGAGCTATGGTGTTGAATTACAGGCACCGCTTGATCATCCTGATACCAGTTCAGAAGACGTTGTTGATTTTAATGTGACATTGTCAGTCTCAGACGGGCAAACTGTAACGCAAGGCACTATCAATATTGCGGTTGAGGATGACTCACCGATTGCAGGGTACAGCCCGTCACAGGCACTAACCATCAACAATATTCCGGATATTCTGGTTGGTGAATTTAATCTGAGTAATTACAGTCCTGCGGCTAATCAGGGATTCACTATCAGCGCGAGAAGTTTTGCTTCGGCTAATGATTTGACCTTAGTCGATGGAACGGTTTCTTCGTCCCACGAAGGTATTGGTGTTAGTGGTCCATCGCCTTATCACCGTTTAGATAATGAAGTGGACTATCGTGAGCTTGGTGGTGAAGGTGCATCGGAAGAGATCATCATTACGCTGGACGAGGGCACGGTTGCGTACGGCTTTAATGTAGATTTCGGTTACTTCTATGGTGGTGAAAAAGAGTCGGGTGAAGTTGAGTTCTGGCGTGATGGGGTACTGATTTCGACCCAGTCCTTTGAATCTGAAGATGACGGTGGTAATCAGTCAGCAGATTTTGTCCTGGCTAAAGATGGTGGCTTTGACAAAGTGGTTATCCGGGCCACGGACAATGGAGTTGGTAACCACAGCGACAACAGCGATTTCACCATTAAGTCAATTAAGTTTATTGGTACTGAGGATAACGGGTCTGAGCCAATTGCTTACGGAAATGGACAGGTTGATGTTGATTGGGGCGCTGATGGACAAGGGTCTCTAGCCATTATGTTTAACGATTCAGATTGGAGGACCGATGATAGTCTTCCGATCAGATTTATTGACAATGGGAATAATACGATCTTGGGGCAGGAACCAGATGGAACGTTAGTCTTCCGTCTTGAATACACGCCATCGACTGGCTCCTGGGAGTTCTATCAATATCAGGCGATGATGGCCTCAGATGGTGACACAGATATTAATTTCACCGTTTATGCCACCGATGGTGACGGCGATGTTGCAGAGGGTGGTTTTGCTGTTACTCCGCTAACACCTCCCACAGTCAGTAATCTGATGCTGACTGTTTCGGAAGAAGGTCTGGACAACGGTATTGAGGATTCTTCATTGGATCAGCCAAACCATGGCACCACTGATTCTGTCACGGATGAAGGTGATGTTACGTTAACTGGTCAAGGGACATTGTCACTTGGTGAACCGGATGAGAGTCTAACGTCCAATGGACATACGATTCACTGGCAGTTGTCGACCGATGGTCAGACTCTGACCGGCTCAGCAAATGGCTCTCCGGTGATTGAAGTCGTGGTGGACAGTGCTGGGCACGTAAGCACCAAACTATTCGGAGCGATTGACCATCCTCAGGGGGCAGACAGTCTGACTGTTAATGTGCCGGTTACTGCCACAAACGGTGTTGGCTCAACTTCGGGTAAGATTGCGGTTGTGATTGAAGATGATGTTCCTACTGCTTCTGAGATATTCGAGTTCTCTGCTCCGCAAACGAAGCAAGGTGCGAATGTTCAGTTGATCGTTGACATCTCAGGTTCATCAAATGGACAAGATGATGTCAGAGAGGCGGTGACTGATATCCTTGAGCAGTATAAGTCATTAGGTGAAACTAAAGTTCAGTTGATTGTATTTAGTGATACTGCTTGGCTTCAGGGTTCAACTTCATGGCTTGATGTAGACGATGCGTTAGCTCTGGTTGACAATCTCTATGACAATGGCTCTACAAGTAACCCATCTCATGCCAAAGGGCAAGCTGACTATGACGAAGCATTAGAGTTTGCAGCACAGCAGTG
The DNA here is from genome assembly GCF_004804295.1 of Vibrio sp. H11. Taxonomy (NCBI): domain Bacteria; kingdom Pseudomonadati; phylum Pseudomonadota; class Gammaproteobacteria; order Vibrionales; family Vibrionaceae; genus Vibrio; species Vibrio sp. H11. The sequence goes on from NZ_SSHN01000005.1 coordinate 7,992, forward strand.
GAAGTGGAGTGAAGATGGTGCTCTTAACGATGCAACAAACGTGAGTTATTTCTTGTCCGATGGCAAACCGAATGGGCATGACGGGTTCGGTCCGTGGAAGAATGATAATTCTATAAATAACAAAGAACTAGATAAATGGTTAGACCATCTGGAGACTAACGGAATCACTAGTATTTCGTACGGGTTTGGCTCCAATGTCGACGTAGACCAGCTAAATATGATTGCTTACGATGGCTTTAACAAGGCAGAGAGCTCTGCGGTCGTTGTGTCTGCAGCAAGTGATCTTCCGAATGTGATCCAACAGTCGCAAGTTAAGATTATTGAAGGCTCTTTAACTGAGAGCGGGAATAGTTTTGGTGCAGATGGTGGTTATGTAAGTCAGTTGTCTGTTGAAGGGGTCGTGTTTAGTTTTAATCAGACGTGGGTATACAGAACCGGATGTGATAACAACCTAAGCGCTTGGTATAACTCTGATAGTCATGAACTTATCATCTCTCGAGACAATGAATATCAATTAGTTATCGATTTAGTGAGCGGAGATTACCGTTTCATTGGTGCTAATCAAGATCAATCTCAGCGCATCGAGTTTGGTTATACCCTGACCGATAAAGATGGAGATTCCAGCTCCAGCACCATGACGTTTGTCACCGGTTATGACATCAACTCCACGCTTGATGCTGTTGATACCGTACATGTATACAATGATGGCGATTCGGTCCAATGGTCTTCGGTTCCTGTGGATATCGCGAGTACATCCAGCAGTGTTGACTACAGTGAAAATGGCCTTGTAGTAAACGTCGGTGCCGGTGGTGATGATGTGTTCCTTGGCGATGGTGATGACGTTATGTTCCTTGGCGACAGCCATATTGAAGGTCTGGATGACAATGCCACTGCTGCACAGAAGCAAGCAGCTGCCCAGGAAGTCATGGAGGCCTTTGGTTCGGGTCATGACAGTGATTGGCTGGTCGATGCTGATGATGAAGACAGTGCACTGAATATAAGCGCAGCAAGTAATGCCTATGTGGATATTGCGCACGGCGGCGGCGGTGATGACTACATCTATGGCGAAGGTGGTGTCGATGTTATCTTCGGCGGCTCTGGTAATGATCATCTGTTCGGTGGTGACGGCAACGATACCTTACGTGGCGGCACGGGCGATGACGTACTTAACGGCGGCGCCGGTGATGACATCCTGGTAGGTGGTCTGGGTAACGATATCCTGACTGGTGGTGAAGGTAATGACCTGTTTGTGTTTGATGGCGAGTTCCAGAATGACCATGAATACAAACACCAGATGGATGTGATTACTGATTTCCACCAGGGTGACAAGCTGGATCTGTCACTGATGATGGAAGATCTGGGAAGTGATTCGATGGAAGATCTGCTGGCACACGTTAATGTCAAAGTGGAAGACAACGACATAGAACTGACGTTTGAAACCGGTACGGGTGAAGACAGTCACAGCCAGTCTATCGTGTTGAGTGGAAGTGCGAGTCAGTTTGGTCTTAACGACCAGTCGAGTAGCTCGGATATCACTAGCATGCTGCTGAGCGATATCATTAAGCACGATCCAACAAACAGCTAGTACTGTTCAGGTAAGTATGTAAAGGTTCGGCACATATTCCCGGCTTCGGCCGGGTGTATGGCCGAATTTTTTTGTTTGTGGATGCTCACTCTGGATTGATTGGTCTCTGCGTTTGTTTCAGCTCCACCTGCTGCAATCGATGAGGTGATTGCTCTTGAGTGCTAATTGGTGAGTCACTGCTGGTTATATTTCTGTTGTGACATTTACCGTTTGTTTCTCACCTAGTTCAAATTTTTCGAATATCTAAGCCAATCCTTCCCGGTTATTTCCCGATTTTGCCTATCTATAATGGTCTTAATTAAGAGTCAAAAACATTTTAACGAGGTGAATCATGGGTAAATTAGTCGAGGGTGTATGGCACGACGTTTGGTATGATACCAAAAACAGTGGCGGCCGTTTTGTGCGTGAAGACGCAGGCTTTCGTGACTGGGTTGAAAATAAACCAGACGCAAAATTTACTCCGGAGTCCGGACGCTATCATTTGTATGTATCGCTGGCGTGTCCGTGGGCGCACCGAACTCTGATTTTCCGTCAGCTCAAGCAGCTACAAGAGCATATTGACGTCACTATCGTTTGTCCGGATATGCTGGCAGAAGGCTGGACTTTTGGTATCCCTGAGCCGCTGTTTGGTCATACCCGTATGCATCAGATTTACACTCAGGCTAAATCGGATTACACCGGTCGGGTGACCGTACCTGTCTTGTGGGATAAGAAGAGGAACACCATTGTCAGCAATGAATCGTCTGAAATCATCCGGATGTTCAACACGGCATTTAACGCCTTGACGGGTAACCAGGATGACTACTATCCGCAGCATCTACAGGCGTTAGTGGATGAGTGGAACGAGTTTATTTATCCGAACATCAATAATGGTGTTTATCGCTGTGGTTTTGCCACCACGCAAGAAGCGTACGAAGAAGCGTATGATTCGCTGTTTGCGGCACTGGATAAGGTGGACAGTCACCTGGCGACCCATCGTTACTTAGCTGGTAATGTGATCACGGAAGCGGACTGGCGTCTGTTTACCACACTGATTCGTTTTGATGCGGTGTATGTCGGCCATTTCAAATGTAATAAAAAACGTATTGCGGACTATCCGAATCTGAACGGTTATCTGAAAGAGCTGTATCAGGTGCCGGGCGTGAAAGAGACCACCGATTTTTATCATATTAAGCGCCACTATTACTTCAGCCATACCACAATCAATCCGACTCAGATTGTGCCGGTAGGACCGGATCTGGATCTGGACACATCGCACGGTCGTGAAGGGATTTAAATACCTGAACCTGCCGATGTAGCAATACTGATAAACCCTGGCCAATCGGCTGGGGTTTGTTTTATCTGAAATGTGAACTCCATTTTTATCAAAACCTTATACACTTATTAGAGGGTACATCTGCCATTGTCCTGCTCACCGGGATCAACCCGTGATGGAGTTATTATGGAGCTTACCAACGTCAGTCAAAGTGTTATCTGGAATCTACTTATTGCTCTCTTGCTGGGTGCCATTGTCGGTACGCAGCGTGGCTGGGTAACGCGGCATAATGTCGAGGGGTCGCGGGTGGCTGGTATTCGCACCTTCTCTTTGGTGGGTCTGTATGGCGGCTTATCGGCGGTGCTGGCTGAACGCTATTCGCCGCTGCTGCTTGGCTTTGCACTATTGGCGCTGGTGATGGTTACCTGCATCGCGTTTGTGCTTAAGCAGCGTAAATCACAGGACATCAGTATTACCGGCGTGGTGAGCTTGTTAGTCACTTTTGTCATCGGCAGCCTGGCGGTGTCCGGTAATCCTGTGCTAGCGGCCGTCGCGGCGGTCATTACTGCCTTGGTGCTGGACAATAAGCAGGAGCTGCACCAGGCGCTGCAAAAGCTGCAGGAATATGAACTGGATGCCGCACTGCGGCTGATGTTGATTTCGATTGTGATGCTGCCGCTATTACCCAACCAAAGCTACGGCCCTTGGGGAGCACTGAATCCGTACGAGATTTGGTGGATGGTGGTACTGATCGCCAGTATCTCTTTTATTGGCTACTTTGCCATTCGTATCGGTGGTGCCCGACGCGGCGTGCTGTTTACCGCTGCGTTTGCCGGGCTTAGCTCGTCGACCGCCTTAACCTTACAATTTTCCCAGTTGTCGCGTGAGCGGGCTGACATCAGTCCTTTGCTGGCGTGTGGTATTCTGCTTTCGTGCGGTACCATGTTTCCGCGGTTGTTGGTGGTACTTTCATTAATTAACAAGAATTTATTGCCGATGCTGGCGCCTGTGGTGGCAGTGATGATGCTGGCGCTTTACCTGCCGGCATGGTTATTGTGGCGCTGTGCTGAGACAGTGGCCCCTGAACAACAAAGTGAACAGGAAAAACGCCATAATAATCCGCTGGCGTTGCAATCGGCGTTGTGGTTTGGCCTGGTTTTGGCCCTGATCATGTTGCTATCGCATGCTTTGTCAGAGTGGTTTGGCGAAGCGGGTACCCTGGGCCTGGCTGCGGTGTCCGGGATTACCGATGTCGATGCGATTACTCTGGCACTGGCGAGGCAGAGCTCGGACGGACTGGATAATCATACTGCGGCGTTGGGTATTGTGATTGCAGCCTCGGTCAATACTCTGGTGAAAATGGGGATGGCCTGGGTAGTGGGTGACAGGCAGGTCGGCATAAGAGTGATGCCGGTGATGCTGCTGTCTGTCGGGCTGGGTTTACTGACGCTGTGGATGATCTAAATATCGTCAGCTGATTGTTAAATGTGTCAGTGCTTTTTACAAGGGCTGTTTTTTCACAAGAGCAGGGCTTTTCACAACAGCAGGGCACAAATAAACAAAAGGCCTTCGCAGTGCGAAGGCCTTTATCTTCAGTCAGAAGCCATTATTTTTGCTCTTGGTCTGCCTGAATTGCAGTCAGAGCGATGGTGTAGACGATATCGTCAACCAGCGCGCCGCGTGACAGGTCGTTGACCGGCTTACGCATGCCTTGCAGCATCGGACCGATTGAAACCAGGTCAGCACTACGCTGTACCGCTTTGTAAGTAGTGTTACCTGTGTTCAGATCTGGGAACACAAATACCGTCGCTTTACCTGCAACCGGAGAGTTAGGGGCTTTAGAAGCGGCTACGTTCTCCATGATCGCTGCGTCGTACTGTAGCGGACCGTCGATAACCAGGTCAGGACGTTTTTCCTGTGCCAGGCGAGTCGCTTCACGGACTTTATCAACGTCAGCGCCTTTACCTGAAGTACCGGTCGAGTACGAGATCATCGCTACGCGAGGATCAATACCGAATGCCGCTGCAGAGTCTGCTGACTGGATAGCAATCTCAGCCAGTTGCTCAGCGGTCGGATCCGGGTTGATGGCACAGTCACCGTAAACCAGAACCTGGTCAGGCAGCAGCATGAAGAAGATCGAAGAAACGATCGACGCATTTGGTGCTGTCTTAATGATCTGGAACGGAGGAACGATGGTGTTGGCCGTTGTGTGAACGGCACCAGAAACCAGACCGTCGACTTCGTTTGCTTCCAGCATCATGGTGCCCAGGAATACTGAGTCTTCCAGCTTCTCGCGAGCAACCACTTCAGTCATGCCTTTCGCGCCGCGCAGCTCAACCAGACGAGCAACGTAGTTTTCGCGGATAGCGTCAGAGTCGATGATTTCAACACCAGCGCCCAGTTCAACACCCTGTTGCGCTGCTACGCGACGGATTTCATCCGGGTTACCCAGCAGGACACAAGTCGCGATACCGCGTTCAGCACAGATAGATGCAGCTTTAACGGTACGTGGCTCATCACCTTCAGGCAGAACGATACGTTTACCGGCACGACGAGCGAACTCAGTCAGCTGGTAACGGAACGCAGGCGGACTCAGACGACGAATTCCCTGAGTACCTTCACTCAGAGAGTCGATCCAAGGGCCGTCGATGTGGCTGGCAACGTGATCGTTAACGAACTCGATACGCTCTTTATCGTCCGCCGGAACTTCCAGGCTGAAGCTTTGCAGGTTCAGCGAAGTTTGCCAGGTGTTACCTTGTGCCTTGAAGATTGGCAGGCCTGATTCGAAAGCTGGTTTACACAGCTGTTCGATTTCGTGCGGGATATCGTAACCACCGGTCAGCAGGATAGCGCCGATCTCAACGCCGTTCATCGCCGCCAGAGATGCCGCAACGATAACGTCCGGACGGTCTGCTGAAGTGACCAGCAGTGAACCTGGTTTGAAGTGCTCAATCATGTGTGGCAGTGAACGGGCACAGAAAGTGATGCTCTTCACGCGGCGAGTGTTGATCTCACCTGCATTAACGATTTCAGCTTTCAGGTGCTTCGCCATGTCGATAGCACGGGTCGCGATCAGTTCAACATTCCATGGCACGCAACCCAGAACGCGGATTGGGCTGGAGTTGAAGATCTGCATCACTTCCAGGTTCGCTTTGGTCGCTGCGTCAGAATCGTCAAAGATTTCAGACAGATCAGGACGAGTACGGCCAGCTTCATCAACCGGAGCGTTCAGTTTGTTGATGATCACACCAGCGATGTTTTTGTTCTTCACGCCGCCGAAGTTAGAACAGGCAACTTCCAGACGCTCTTTCAGCTGAGATGGGTTGTCGGTGCCTGGAGTGGCAACCAAAACGATCTCTGCGCCCAGCGTTTTTGCTACTTCGTAGTTAACCTGGTTAGCGAACGGGTGCTTACGGGTCGGAACCAGACCTTCGATCAGAGTCACTTCCGAATCTTTATTGATTTGGTTGTAACGCTCAACGATGGTTTCCAGCAGCACGTCCATTTTCTCGCCGCCGATCAGGCCTTCAGCTTCAGGCATCGACATTGGCTGAGCCAGTTTGATGCTGCTGTTTGCACTGATGATGGTCGAAGTAAGGTCAGGCTGGTCGCCGCCACTGCGTGGCTGTGCGATTGGCTTGTAGAAAGAAACATTTACGCCTTTGCGTTCCATAGCACGCAGCAAACCCATGCTTACGCTGGTAAGACCAACGCCGGCACTGGTTGGGATAAGCATAATAGTACGGGACATTCTTAAAGTACCTCAACACTATTGTTTAAAATCTAAGGAGCTTAGATTAAAAGGAACAAAGCCCAACAGGCGATCTGCAAGATGAGAGTGACAGAGCGGGTGTTGAGCCCCTAAAAAACACTGGCTAACTCGAGGAGTTAGCCAGGGAATCTGATTAGATGTTGGTCAGACGAGCGGTGTCTTCAGCGATAACCAGTTCTTCGTTGGTTGAGATAACCATCGCTGGGATACGGCTGCCTTCAGTTGTGATAACACCTTCGCCGCCGAAACGTGCTTTCAGGTTCGCTGCGCCATCTACTTCGATACCGAAGATAGCCAGGCGGTTCAGAACCATTTCACGGATTGGTGCAGAGTTCTCACCGATACCACCGGTAAATACGATAGCGTCCAGACGACCGTCCATGCTAGCTGTGTAACCTGCAACGTATTTTGCCAGGCGGTGGCAGAATACGTCCATTGCACGAGTCGCTTCTTCTTTAGTGCCGTAGTTGTCTTCAACGAAGCGGCAATCAGAAGTGACTTCGGTCAGACCTTGTAGGCCAGACTCTTTAGTCAGCATCTTGTTGATGTCAGCGACTGAGTAACCCAGCGTGTCGTGCAGGTGGAATACGATCGCAGGATCGATATCGCCACAACGAGTACCCATAACCAGACCTTCCAGAGGAGTCAGACCCATAGAGGTGTCAACTGACTGGCCGTTCTTGATTGCACAAACAGACGCACCGTTGCCCAGGTGGCAGTTGATGATGTTCAGTTCGCTGGCTGGTTTACCCAGACGCTCTGCGGCTTCACGTGCGATAAACAGGTGAGAGGTACCGTGTGCGCCGTAGCGACGGATGCCATGCTCTTTGTACAACTTGTATGGCAGCGCGTACAGGTACGCTTCTTCTGGCATAGTTTGGTGGAAAGCAGTATCGAATACGGCAACGTTCTGCAGTGCAGGGAATGCTTTCTGAGCTGCTTTAATACCAACGATGTGCGCCGGGTTGTGCAGAGGAGCGAAGCTAGCCGCGTCTTCAATACCTTTCAGAACGGTTTCGTCGATCAGAGCTGATTGAGTGAACTGCTCACCGCCGTGTACAACACGGTGGCCAATGGCTTTCAGTTGCTCTGCCAGTTCTGGCTTAGAAGCAAGGATAGTTTCAACGATGAAAGTCAGAGCTTCATCGTGTGCAGCGCCATCACCCAGTTGAGCTTCGTGCTTGCCGTCAAGTTTCCACTTGATACGTGCTTCTGGAAGGTGTAGACATTCAGCAAGACCTGAAAGGTACTCGTCGCCATTTTGTGCGTCGACAACAGCGAACTTAAGTGAAGAACTACCGCAGTTTAAAACTAAAACTAGCTTAGACATGAGTAACTACCTGTAATAATCGGTTAGGACAAAAATTAATCTCAAGAATAGTCAACCCATGCAGGACTGCTACTAATCTTGGTCAATAAAGCTTCAATTTCCGTATAAAAAGACGTGACAGTGTCAGTGTAATCGTCGGTGCAATCCGTGCTGCATTCATCGCAGAGTTGCTTAAATAATAATTACGGGCAACAATGAGATTGAGAATGCGCAAAGGATAGCGATATTAGGTCAAGATAACAAAAAAAATTTGAAAGAATATTATAATTTGTCAAATTTTTACGCCATTTGTTGAATCGTTCAACTATTTTTTAAAGAACGATTGGCAGCTTTAACGAGGGGAATGGTATGAGTAATAAAGCAGGAATCATCCACAGCCTAAAAGATGGTCAGAAGTACATGGACACCTGGCCAATGCGCAAAGAGCTGAATCTGCTGTTTCCGGAACCGCGCATCATTAAAGCAACGCGCTTTGCGATTAAAGTGATGCCGGCGGTTGCGGCGATCAGTGTCCTGACACAGATGACCTTTCACAACGCTGGCGCGATGCCGCAGACGATTGTGATCGCGTTGTTCGCGATAAGCCTGCCGCTGCAAGGGATATGGTGGCTGGGCAACCGAGCCAATACCCAACTGCCGCCCGCTCTGGCGCATTGGTACCACGAACTGCATGAAAAAATCATTGAGACGGGGTTTGCGCTGGAACCGGCTAAGGCCAAGCCACGTTATAAAGAACTAGCCGCTATTCTCAATCGGGCATTTCGTCAACTGGATGAAACCTCGCTAGAGCGTTGGTTCTGAGTCTTGATGGCAGCTTTAGCCGTTCTATTAGCACTGAAGTTGCCGTTACTTAAGGTGAGTGATGAGTTTAAATACTCGATAGTAAATCTGTTATTCAATTAATTTAATACAGGTTCAAAGATATTAATATAATGAGTCACTTTTGTTGCTATCTTGATATTATTTTGTTGGTCGTGCGATGTTAAATTGTACGGCCTTTACTTTATATACAGATGTTTTTGTAAACAGATGTTTTTGTAAAGTGATGACTATTTCAACATAACCGCTAAGTTTAAATAATATTCAACCAGTTGCTTTTTCTAATGGCTAATGCCTCTGAGATGGCTGATGGCTCTAGTGCATCGCTCAGCGCTAATAAGATGGTTAGTTAGCTCAAAAACAGCAGCAGCCACGGCAGCTTCTTCAACTTAATTTACATGCGTGGCGCCGGTCAGCGTCCAGACGCCACATGCTCAAATAGTGAACTCTTCTCAAATTTGCGCGCGATACCATATTCCCAGCTCTCTTTTTGTTATTTTCCTGTTAACTCTCACTTCCCTTTCCCCGAACTAACTGGTAATAATGTTGTTAGTTGTACGCAGTGGATACAACAAACAAAAAACACAACATAGCACTAAAATAAAAAAGCTTTATATCAAGGAGTTAAGATGAAAGCACGCAAAGCTATTGCGACCGCTGTTCTGGCGGGCGCTGCATTACTCTCGTCGCAAAGCATTATGGCGAAAACCGCCAAAGTCGCAGTATCACAAATTGTTGAACACCCGGCACTTGATGCCGCTCGTCAGGGCCTGTTAGATGGTTTGAAAGCCAAAGGTTATGAAGAGGGCAAAAACCTCGAGTTTGATTTTAAAACCGCGCAGGGTAACCCGGCAATTGCCGTTCAGATCGCTCGTCAGTTTGTGGGTGAAAACCCGGATGTACTGGTTGGGATCGCAACCCCGACCGCGCAGGCTCTGGTTGCTGCAACCAAATCTATCCCTATCGTTTTTACTGCAGTAACCGATCCTGTCGGTGCCAAACTGGTGAAGCAGATGGAACAGCCGGGCAAAAACGTCACCGGTCTGTCGGATCTTTCTCCGGTAGAACAGCACGTAGAGCTGATTAAAGAGCTGATGCCAAACGTGAAATCGATTGGCGTGGTTTACAACCCGGGTGAGGCTAATGCGGTCAGCCTGATGGAGCTGCTCAAATCATCTGCCGATAAACATGGCCTGACTCTGGTCGAAGCCACGGCACTGAAAAGTGCCGATGTTCAGTCAGCTACTCAAGCTATCGCTGCGAAGTCAGACATCATTTATGCGCTGATCGACAATACAGTGGCGAGTGCAATTGAAGGCATGATCGTGGCGGCCAACCAGGCGAAAACGCCGGTATTTGGTGCTGCAACCTCTTATGTTGAGCGTGGTGCTGTGGCAAGCCTTGGCTTTGACTACTACCAGATTGGTGTGCAGACCGCAGACTACGTAGCCAAAATCCTGGATGGTGCTAAACCGGGCAGCCTGAACGTTGAAATCGCGAAAGGTTCTGACCTGGTGATCAACAAAACCGCGGCCGACAAACTGGGTATGACCATTCCGCAATCCGTCCTGGATCGTGCGACCAGCGTAAAATAATAAATGGCAGTGCGGCAGTGAACTGTTGCGCTGAACCTGACTGAGCGGCCTGCGGGCCGCTCAGAATTAAGCAGAAAAGGGAGTTTGTATGTCTGCTTTTGCATTTTTTGGGGCCTTAGAAGTTGGCCTGATTTACGGGTTGGTTGCTTTGGGCGTTTATCTGACGTTCAGGGTGCTCGATTTTCCCGATTTGAGTGTCGATGGCAGTTTTCCGATGGGCGCAGCGGTTGCGGCTACCGCCATTGTATCGGGCATCGATCCTTGGCTGGCAACCGGCCTGGCGATCGTTGCTGGTATGGCAACGGGCTGGGTGACCGCCTTTCTGACTGTGCGTTGTGGCATCTTGCATCTTTTGGCCTCGATTCTGACCATGATTGCCGCTTTCTCTATCAACATCCGCATCATGGGACGTCCGAACCTGGCACTGCTCGGGGAAGATACCATTCTGACACCGTTCGAAGCGATGGGCGATGCCATGTGGATTCGTCCGTTAGTGGTCGGTGTGCTGGTCGTTATCTCAGCGCTGTTTATTATTCGTCTGCTCAACAGTGACTTTGGCCTCGGTCTTCGTGCCACAGGCGTTAACGCGCGTATGGTGGCGGCTCAGGGGGCCAGCACAGCATTTTATACTTATTTTTGTCTGGCGATTTCAAATGGCTTTGTCGGTTTCGCCGGCGCACTTTTCGCTCAGACCAACAGTTTTGCCGATGTCACCTCAGGTGTCGGTACCATAGTGGTCGGCCTGGCCGCGGTTATTCTGGGTCAGACCTTGATCCCGGGGCGCAAAATCTGGGTCGCGGTGGTCGCTGTGATTGTCGGCTCGGTGTTGTACCGCCTGGCAGTGGCATTTGCTCTGAGTTCCGGTATGTTTGGCCTGCAGGCATCAGATCTGAACCTGGTGACCGCGGTCCTGGTTGCTGCAGCGCTGATCATGCCGCGTGTGAAACGCAATATGAAATCCAAAACACCAAAAAGCAAGCAGGGTAAGTCGTCAGGAGAAGCGGTATGATTCGGTTAGAAGATATTCAAGTGACCTTTAATCCCGGCACTATCCTCGAAAACCGCGCTCTGCGCGGCGTGAATCTTGAAGTGCCGGAGCATCAGTTCCTGACCGTGATTGGGTCGAACGGCGCCGGTAAATCGACGCTGCTCGGCGCTGTCACCGGTGAAACGCCGATGGTGGGCGGGCAAGTCTTGATTGATGATATTGATGTTACGCGCCAGAGTGTCGATCGCCGCGCAAATTTGTGTGCGCGGGTGTTTCAGGATCCGCTGGCCGGTACCTGTGGCGCCCTGACCATTGAAGAGAATATGGCGCTGGCCTACATGCGTGGTAAACGTCGTGGCTGGAAACATGCTTTGTCCAGCAATCGTCGTAAGTTGTTTCAGGAGCGGATCAGTATTCTGGGCTTAGGCCTCGAAGATCGCCTCGGTGACAGTATCGGTCTGTTATCCGGTGGTCAGCGTCAGGCTGTCAGTCTGGTGATGGCGACGTTATCGGACAGTAAGCTGTTGCTTTTAGATGAACATACTGCTGCGCTGGATCCGCGTATGGCGGCATTCATCATCGATCTGACCAAGAAAATCGTGACCGAGTTTAATCTGACGGTGATGATGGTCACCCACTCGATGAAAGATGCATTGGCGTGTGGTGATCGCACTGTCATGCTGCATCAGGGTAATATCGTTCTGGATGTGGCAGGTGAGCAGCGTGCCAATATGGATGTGCCGGATCTGCTGGAGATGTTCTCCAAAGTGCGCGGTGAAGAGTTGTCTGATGATAGTCTGCTGCTGAGCTAGTTGGTCGCTGCCGACATATGAGTGAAAGATTCAGGCCCCGGGTGAGTCATCCGGGGCCTGATTTATTTTAAGCGCTTTGCGTTGCTAGTTCATCGCGGTAACGCTTGAAATGGTCAACAATAGGTTCGACCTGAGTCATGGTGCGGATTTCGCGGAACAGGTCAGCCGCTTGCGGATAGGCCTGACGCAGGTAAGAAAACCACTGTTTAACCCGGTTAGGATAGTACTTCCCTTTGTCGCCGCGCACTTCGTAGGCGGAATACTTGAGCAGCAGATCCACCACTTCGTTCCATGGCATGGCTGTGTGGTTGTGCTTAACAATATTACCCAGGTTAGGTATGTTCAATGCACCCCGGCACACCATCAGCGAATCGACTCCGGTGGTTTCGATACAGGCCTGTCCATCCTGATAGTTCCAGATTTCACCGTTGGCAATCAGCGGTAATGACGTTTTCTGGCGAATCTGGTCAATGTAATGCCATTTAATTTCATTCGCTTTGTAGCCGCCGGCTTTGGTACGGGCATGTACGGTGAGTTCATCGGCTTTTGCCTGTTGCACGGCATCGACAATTTCAAAGCAGTCATCAGGATTTTCCCAGCCGAGACGAATTTTGGCCGTTACCGGGATATCAGCAGGTACCGCCTCACGGCAGGCTTTGATCACCTGGTAAATCAGTTCAGGATGTTGCAGCAGTGCTGCACCGCCTTTGCTCTGGTTGACCATCTTTGCCGGGCAGCCGAAGTTCAGGTCAACGCCACATGCGCCCAGTTCCGCCGCGCGAATGGCATTTTCTGCCATCCAGTGCGGATCCTGACCCAGTAGCTGAACCTTGACCGGGACGCCGGATGCGGTTTGTGAGTTTTGTTTCAACTCCGGACAGAGACGATAAAACACATGGTCCGGTAATGGCTGGCTGACCACGCGCACAAACTCAGTCACACAGAAATCGTAATCGTTAATCTGTGTCAGCATTTCACGCATCAGGTGATCCAGTACGCCCTCCATCGGGCCTAAAATTACTCGCATAGTGTGTTTTATCATTGCCGTTCAAAATGGAGGCGAGATTGTAGTGTGGCGTACCCCAAATGTCACGTCATACCCGGTTAGCAAGGCGGTTGTTATTGGTTTTGTTGGCCAGTAAGCCAGCAGTTGTGAGGAAATCGGCACACACAAGCGGGTCAGTTTGGGTATAATGCCGCTTTCGCCATTGATGAAATATAAGAGACCCCATGAGCTATCAGCTAGTCAATCTGACTCAGGATGAGTGTGACCAATCACCGTTGTTTATTGAAGGTGCAGTATATGCCGCCAATCTGGCGACGAAACCGCTCGACCCTGAAGAATGGTTGCAAGCCGTGTTTGGTGAGCAGGCCGGTGCGATTAAACCAGCTGTCGTGGAGCAAATCCATGCTCAGTACAATCAGTTAAAGCAGAACAGCTACGGCTTGCTGGCACTATTGGCAGTGCAACCTGAGTCCAGTGAAGAGGCGTTGGCTGATTTTGCCGAAGGTTTTATGAATGTCTGGCCGCACGTTGAGCCGTTGTGGCATGAAGTCCATCTGTCAGATGGATCGGTACGTATGCTGCAAGCTCTGCTGACGACCCTGATGCTGGCGATTGATGAAGAGCAGACGCACGCGGAAATGAAAGCGGCAGGCTACGATTCACCGCCCGACTTGGCCTCGATGATCAAGCAGTTGGATCTGATGGTCCATGAAGTTGCTCTGGCTGCCGATGAAGCCATGCTTGGTTCAAAAGCGCAGAGTATAAATCCATTTAAAGATATCGGCCGTAATGACGCCTGTCCTTGTGGCAGTGGCAAAAAGTTTAAGCAGTGCTGCGGATTGGCTGTTGGCTGATATCGTCGCGCCAAGTGGATGATAGGCAACTGATAGCGAATCCCATGCCGTGAGTTTTTTATGGCCTTGATTGTGGTGAATCGAACTTTTCCCACACAGGATTGACACAATAAGAAAGTAAAACGCCTATAACTTTCTTATCCCCAATAGCTAGGAGCTGTGACAGAATGAACAAATGGCTAGCACTGTGTTTTTGCAGTTTTTCCGTTTTCGCCTCACCCAAAGAGACATTGAGTGAACGTCTGGCGATGACCGAGGGTTTTAGTGCTAAATTTGAGCAACAGGTAGTCAGCCCGGACGGTGACGTCGTGATGGAAGGCAACGGTGAAGTGGATATTGCCCGCCCGAGCCTGTTCCGCTGGCAGACTGAAGCGCCAGATGAAAACTTGTTAGTCTCAGACGGCAAGTCATTGTGGTACTACAGTCCGTTCATTGAACAGGTGACGATTTATGATCAAGCGCAGGCCACAGAACAGACACCGTTTGTTCTGCTGACCCGTAACCGCGCCAGTGATTGGGACGCATACCGGGTTGAAGAAAACGGCGATGTGTTTACCCTCACGCCAACGGCCGTTGATTCCAATCAAGGCCAGTTCCAAATCACCATTAACAACGCTGGTGTCGTCAAAGGCTTCAATGTGATTGAGCAGGACGGCCAGAAAAGTCTTTTCACCTTTGATGATGTTACGCAGCAAACACCACCGAAGAGTCGTTTCACCTTTAAAGTGCCGGATGGCGTAGAAGTGGACGATCAGCGCTCAGAGTAATCACTTTGTGACGCACGGATTTCACCTATACGACAAGCTGGTACTAGAGTAGCGATAACCTGAGTAACGGATAACCTTGAGTAATTACAATTTCGACTTTGCCGGGGATGAGGATTTTCGTCCCCTGGCTGCACGCATGCGACCGCAAACCGTTGACCAGTATATTGGCCAACAGCATATTCTCGGACCGGGTAAACCGCTGCGCCGGGCGCTGGAGGCAGGTCAAATCCACTCAATGATTTTGTGGGGGCCGCCCGGCACCGGTAAAACCACCTTAGCTGAAGTGGCCGCGAATTATGCCAACGCGGAAGTCGAACGTGTCTCTGCGGTGACCTCAGGGGTAAAAGAGATTCGGGCTGCGATTGAAAAAGCGCGTGAGAACAAACTGGCGGGCAGACGGACCATTTTGTTTGTCGACGAGGTGCATCGTTTTAACAAATCGCAGCAGGATGCTTTCTTACCGCATATCGAAGATGGCACGGTGACCTTCATCGGAGCGACCACCGAGAACCCGTCATTCGAACTCAATAACGCATTGTTATCGCGTGCGCGGGTTTACAAACTGACATCGCTCAGCAAAGACGAAATCCTGCAGGCGCTTAATCAGGCGATCGCCGATAGCGAACGCGGGCTGGGCAAAGAGACAGCTCAGTTTCACGATCAGGTTTTGGAACGTTTGGCAGAACTGGTGAACGGCGATGCCCGTATGTCCCTCAATTATCTTGAGCTGCTGTATGATATGGCGGAGCAGGATGAGCAGGGTGTCAAACAGGTCACGATCAGTTTGCTGGCCGAAGTGGCCGGTGAAAAAGTGGCGCGCTTCGATAATAAGGGTGACATTTGGTATGACCTGATTTCTGCGCTACACAAATCGATTCGTGGTTCAAATCCGGACGGCGCCTTGTACTGGGCAGCGCGAATGATCAGCGCTGGGTGCGATCCGCTGTATATTGCCCGCCGTTTACTGGCGATCGCATCAGAAGATATTGGCAATGCCGATCCACGTGCGATGCAGGTGGCGTTATCGGCCTGGGATTGCTTCCATCGGGTCGGTGCTTATGAAGGAACCCGCGCCATTGCCCAGGCGATTGTCTATCTCGCGTGTGCGCCCAAAAGCAATGCCGTTTATACCGCCTGGGCTCAGGCCCTCAATGACGCCCAAAATCTGCCGGAGTTTGAAGTGCCGATCCATCTGCGTAACGCGCCGACCAAGCTGATGAAAGAGATGGGGTATGGCGAAGAGTACCGTTACGCCCATGACGAACCGGGTGCTTATGCCGCCGGTGAACGTTACCTGCCACCGGAAATGACCGGAACTCGCTACTATGAGCCAACCAAACGGGGCTTAGAAACCAAGATTGGTGAAAAGTTAGATTATCTGGCCGACCTGGACGCAAAAAGCCCACGAAAGCGCTATGAAAAGTAGTCACTTTTCGTTATCTTTGACCCAATAAATTTCAATACGCGTGGCTTTGATTAAAAAGGAAGCACACGCGTTTTTTCGTAACTCAAAAGCATAGGATTAGCAATGCTGGATTCTAAATTACTTCGTACAGAGCTGGATGAAACAGCTGCAAAACTGGCGCGTCGCGGTTTCAAACTCGACGTAGACGCAATTCGTACACTTGAAGAACAACGTAAGTCGATTCAAGTAGAAGTTGAAAATTTACAATCCACGCGTAACTCCATCTCCAAGCAAATCGGTCAGTTAATGTCACAAGGTGACAAAGCCGGTGCCGAGGAAATTAAACAGCAAATCGGTAACCTGGGCGCCGACCTGGATGCGAAGAAAGTCGAACTGGACGCGGTTCAGAACCAACTGGATGCGATCACGCAAAGTGTACCTAACCTGCCAGATGATTCAGTACCCGATGGTAAAGATGAGAACGACAACGTTGAAGTGTCTCGTTGGGGTACACCGAAAGAGTATGACTTTGCAGTCAAAGATCATGTTGACCTGGGTGAAATGGGCGACGGTATTGATTTTGCCAGCGCAACCAAGATCACCGGTGCACGTTTTGTAGTGATGAAAGGTCAGTTTGCCCGTCTGCACCGCGCGATTGCGCAGTTCATGCTCGATCTGCATACCGATGAGCACGGTTACACCGAACTGTACGTGCCATACCTGGTCAACGCTGACACGCTGTTTGGTACTGGTCAACTGCCTAAATTCGGTAAAGACCTGTTCCACACAGAGCCTCTGGCAGAAAAAGCCAGTGACGAAGAGCCTCGTCGTCTGTCTCTGATCCCAACGGCTGAAGTTCCGGTAACAAACTTGGTGCGTGACACCATTTCAGAAGAAGCTGATCTGCCGCTGAAGATGACGGCACATACCCCATGTTTCCGTTCAGAAGCCGGTTCTTACGGTCGTGACACGCGTGGTTTGATTCGTATGCACCAGTTCGACAAAGTGGAGCTGGTTCAGATCACCAAGCCAGAAGATTCAATGGCGGCACTGGAAGAGTTGACCGGCCACGCAGAGAAAGTCCTGCAACTGCTGGAGCTGCCTTACCGCAAAGTGGTTCTTTGCACCGGTGATATGGGCTTTGGCGCTCGTAAGACTTACGATCTGGAAGTCTGGGTACCGGCGCAGAAAACCTACCGTGAAATCTCTTCGTGCTCAAACATGTGGGATTTCCAGGCGCGTCGTATGCAAGCACGTTTCCGCCGTAAAGGTGAGAAGAAACCTGAGCTGGTTCATACTCTGAACGGTTCTGGTCTGGCAGTCGGCCGTACTATGGTTGCTATCCTGGAGAACTACCAGCAAGCCGACGGCCGTATTGAGATTCCGGCAGTACTGCACAAATACATGGGTGGTCTGACTCACATCGGTTAACCTCCGATTCAGAGATATAAATCAGAAACCGGCATTGAAACTGCCGGTTTTTTTGTACCGAAAAATAGGCGCCGTCACTGAGCCTGAATGATAACTGATAGGGCATGATGCACAAACTGGGTGCGTTGTTCCGAAGGGTTAATTTATAACTCATTGAATTTAATTGTTTTAATTTTTGGTACGTGCTTTGCAACGGTTAAATTGATTAAAGATAACTCGTCCAAGTTAGTACCTAGAACAAAGCGCCCTGTTTTATGCAAAATAGGGCGCTTTTATTTTACTAATCCCGCTATTTTTATGGCTTAGCATGCGCGGAATGCACGGCATGAAGGGAATTCTGTGCGATATTCGCACAGCGGATTTTGTCAGCCTTTCGCTGCTAAGCTGTACGATACTGAAAGAGAAAAGAGTGTTATCACTGCTGGCTATTGACCCGTAACGATTACGTGGTAAAACAAAGCGATAAATAACAAAATAACCACGGCCGGACTATGGCTGTGCAGAAGAATGAGGTCGCAATGAGTACGATTCTGGAATGTATTCGCACGGTAGGGCGCGGAGAACGCGGGCGTAAGCCGCTGACTTTTGATCAAGCCTATCAGGTGATGGATGAGTATCTGAATGGAGAGGTGGGTGATGACCAGATGGCCATGCTGCTGATGCTGATCCGGGTCCAGAATGAGACCAATGCGGAAATCGGCGGATTTGTTAAAGCATTCCAGTCAAGAGTGCCAGCGATTGGTGCAGAAATTGACTGGCCATGTTATGCCGGTAAACGCGCTGCGGCGGGAAAACCATGGCATCTGCTGGCGGCCAGAATCATGGCAGATAATGGTCACAAGATCTTAATGCACGGTTACAATGACAAACCCGCATCCCGTGAACATGCCCAGGATTACCTGACCGCTTGCCAGGTACCGCTGGCATCCGATGCAGACCATGCCGAACTCCTGCTGCAAACCGGTAATATCGCCTATTTGCCGCTGAGCGCGTTTGCACCTCAGGCTGAGCTGATGATGAGCTGGAAAAATCGCTATGGTTTGCGTACACCGATCAATACCGTGGTGCGGGCGCTTAATCCTGGTGGTGCTGAGATAGGTCTGCGCGGCAGCTTTCACCCGGGTTTTCAGCAGCTGCATGCGGAAGTTGAGCACGTGATTGGTAAGACGGCACATGCTGTCGTGTCGTTTAAAGGGCAATCCGGTGAGTCGGAGTATAACCCGAAAGTGAGCCAGACGGTGTGGCTGAGCCAAACCGACGGTGTGCACAGTTATTACTGGCCTGAACAATACCTGTCTGATATTGCATTACCTGCTGATTGCCCGCTTGGCACTGCGGAAGAGGACAAAGTGCAGATGGCGAATAGCGTGGTTGCCACCATGACTGCAGTGCTGTTTGCCAAAACCCTCGATCGCGAACAAGCCATGGCCACGGCTTACCAGTACTGGCAGCATTATGTGACCCAGCACGCGGTATAATCATTGGCGAATCTAGCAGTAAAGCAGTGCTGCTAATCAGACATCTTTTATCAATGGCCATCGGCGCGTGAGCGCCGGTGGCCATTTGGTATCGCTAACAAATTTGTATCAATAACAATCAGTGCTAAGTCTGAAGACGAGATTTGTCCTGAAAACGGTCCTTGTGCTGAAAAGCTGGCTACGACTGAAAACATTCCGGGGTCTGTAAGGCCGCTTCTACCGCGTTAAGCAGTTGGTCGAGATGATGAGCTTCACTGACAAATGGTGGCATCATATAGATCAAACGGCCAAACGGGCGAATCCACACTCCATGTTCGACAAATAATGCCTGAATCGCTTCCATGTGCACCGGATGATGTGTTTCTACCACCCCGATGGCGCCAAGCCAGCGCGTTGCTTTGACTTGCGGATAGTGGTTGAGGAGAGGTAAACGCTCAGCAAAGCATTGCTCAATCTGTTTAACCTGTTGTTGCCAGTGATTTTCTGCAATTAATTCCAGACTCGCAGCCGCGACTGAACATGCCAGCGGATTCCCCATAAACGTTGGACCATGCATAAAGCAGCCGGCCTCACCGCCGCACACTGTATCGGCGACGTCTTTGCTGGCCAGGGTGGCCGATAAGGTCATGTAGCCACCTGTCAGCGCTTTACCGACACACAGAATGTCCGGTGCAATGCCTGCGTGTTCGCAGGCAAACAACTTGCCGGTGCGGCCAAATCCGGTCGCAATTTCATCCAGGATCAGCAAGACGCCAAATTCGTCGCACAAGGCGCGCACTTCACGCAGGAACTGCGGGTGATAGATACGCATTCCTCCTGCACCCTGCACGATGGGCTCTAAGATCACTGCGGCTATCTGGTGATGGTTATCGGTGAGCTGTCGACGGAAATCGATGATGTCGTTGTCATCCCACTCTTGCCAAAAACCGCCTCGCGGCGACTCAGCAAACAGATGCTCCGGCAGGAAGCCTTTATACAGACTGTGCATCGAATTGTCCGGATCGGTGACTGACATCGCGGCGAAGGTATCTCCGTGATAGCCGTGGCGCAGAGTGAGAAACTTCGGACGCTGTTCGCCTCTGGCATGCCAGTACTGCAGCGCCATTTTCAGGCTGACTTCAACCGCGACTGAGCCGGAATCAGCCAGAAAAACATGTTGCAGATTATCCGGAGCCAGCTCCAGCAGCTTGCGGCAGGCATCAATCGCCGGCTGATGGGTAATGCCGCCGAACATGACGTGAGACATCTTATTAATCTGTTGGTGAGCGGCCTGATTAAGGCGCGGATGATTGTAACCGTGAATGGCGGACCACCAGGAAGACATGCCGTCTACCAGCTCTGTACCATCCTCAAGATAGAGCGAGACACCGTCGGCATGGGTCACCGGGTAGCAGGTCAGAGGTGTAAGGGTTGAAGTGTAAGGATGCCAGATGTGCTGGCGGTCGAAGGCGAGATCCATAGATAATCCGAACTGAAATTAGATTAAAAAGCAAACAAGTGTAAACTTGTTGATTTTGTTGTTGTTGACAGTCTAACGCTTGTCGGTAGACTAGCCAACATAAAACTAATAACCCCAACAAGGATTACACGTGGAAACTCGTCATAACTGGACAGTGGCTGAAGTCAACGCCCTGCTTGAAAAACCGTTTATGGACCTGTTGTTTGAGGCACAGCTGGTGCATCGCCAGTTTCACCCCAATAACTATGTTCAGGTCAGCACTTTATTGTCGATAAAAACCGGTGCCTGCCCAGAAGACTGTAAGTATTGTCCGCAAAGTGCTCACTACCGTACTGACGTTGATAAAGAGCGTCTGATGGAAGTGGAACGTGTATTAGACGCCGCGCAAAAAGCGAAAAACTCAGGTTCCACCCGTTTCTGTATGGGCGCGGCGTGGAAGAACCCGAAAGCGCGTGATATGCCATTGCTTAAAGAGATGATCTCAGGCGTGAAAGGCATGGGGCTGGAAACCTGTATGACGCTGGGTATGCTCGATTCTGAACAGGCGAAAGAGCTGGCTGACGCCGGGCTGGATTACTATAACCACAACCTGGACACCTCGCCTGAGTTCTACGGTAACATCATCACCACGCGTACTTATCAGGATCGCCTGGATACCTTGTCCCACGTGCGTGATGCCGGCATGAAAATCTGTTCAGGCGGTATTATCGGCATGGGCGAAAGCACCAATGACCGAGCCGGACTACTGGTTGAACTGGCTAATCTGCCGGTACACCCGGAAAGTGTGCCGATTAACATGCTGGTTAAAGTCAAAGGCACGCCGCTGGAGACAGCTGAAGATGTGGAGCCGTTTGATTTTGTTCGTCTGATCGCGGTTGCCCGCATCATGATGCCACAGTCGGCAGTGCGCTTGTCAGCCGGTCGCGAGAATATGAATGAGCAGATGCAGGCACTTTGCTTCATGGCTGGAGCTAACTCTATTTTCTATGGTTGCAAGTTACTGACCACACCAAACCCGGCTGAAGACAGCGATATGATGCTGTTCAAAAAGCTGGGCATAAATAGTCAACAAGTGGCTCAAAAGCCAGATGAAATTACTGAAAATGAACTGCTGGATCGCGTGGTAGAGCGTGTGGCAGCTCGTCCAACCGCGGATGACATTTTCTACGATGCCAGCGTTTAACTCCAGAATCGAGCAAGCCCTTGCCGCGCGCAAGCAGCAGGGGCTGAGCCGGACTCTGCAGGTGCTGCAGGGCAGCAATAAGGTTCGTTTTGAACAAAACGGCCGCCAGTTTGTCAATTTTTCCAGTAACGATTATCTCGGGCTGGCGGCGGATCCTGAACTGGTCAAAGCCTGGCAGGTTGGTTTGGATAAATATGGCTGTGGCAGCGGTGCATCGCCTTTGGTCACCGGCTTCAACTATGCCCATCAGGCTCTTGAACAAGAGCTGTGTCAGTGGCTCGGTTACGAGCGTGCGGTGCTGTTCGGCTCTGGTTTCAGCGCAAACCAGGCGCTGTTGTTTACCCTGCTCAACAAAGACGATGTTGTCATTCAGGATAAACTGAATCATGCCTCGCTGCTGGAAGCCGGATTACTCAGTGCAGCGACTATGAAGCGCTTTCGTCATAATGATATCAAGCATCTCAACCAACTGCTGAATGCCGATAGCGCCGCTAAGCTGGTCGTCACTGAAGGCGTATTCAGTATGGATGGCGATCAGGCTCCGTTGGCGCAAATTCAGCATAGTATTGAAGGGAAAGCCTGGCTGGCCGTCGATGATGCGCACGGCATTGGAATTCTGGGGCGCAAAGGGGCAGGCAGTTGTGATGCTGCGGGTATAAAAGCGGATATTCTGGTGGCGACCTTCGGTAAAGCGTTTGGTCTGTCCGGTGCCGCGATTTTATGTAACGCTTCGGTCGGGGATTATCTGACCCAGTTTGCCCGTCATCATGTTTACTCTACCGCGATGCCGCCTTCCCAGGCCCACGCCCTGACTCACGCCGCGCAGATGATTCAGTCCCAGCAGTGGCGCCGGGATAAGTTGGTCGAGTTATCCGATACCTATGATGCCATGCTCAAAGATTTGCCTGGCTATATGGCAACTGATACCACCATTAAGCCTTTTGTTCTCGGCAGTGCCGCAAGGACCCTGGATGTTGCTGAGCAAATGAAACAGTCCGGGTGCTGGATGACAGCGATTCGCCCGCCAACTGTGCCGCAGGGCAGTGCAAGGCTGCGTATTACGCTGACTGCCAGTCATCAGGTCGCTCATGTCCAGCATATGGCAGAGAGCCTGCTGCGCTGTCTGGAGGAGCAAACATGACAGTCACTATGCTATCGGATTCCTCTTTGAGTACCGACAAAGCCGCGATTGCCGAGGCGTTTGGTAAAGCAGCGGCTCACTATGACCAGCATGCAGCTTTTCAGCGCGATGTCGGTGAGCGTTTACTTCGTTTTCTGCCTGCAGACCTGACCGGCTATCAGGTGCTGGATCTGGGGTGTGGCACCGGTTATTTCTCGCTGTTACTGCGTCAGCGTGGCGCTCGTGTCGTGTGTGCAGATTTATCTGCCGGTATGTTGGATACCGCCCGAGAGCGTTGCGGTGATGACAGGATGCGCTACGTGTTGGCGGATGCTGAGCGTCTGCCGTTTGCGGCCCAATCATTCGATGTCGTATTTTCTAGCCTGGCATTGCAGTGGTGTGATGATTTATCACAACCTTTGCGCGAAGTGCGTCGGGTCTTGAAAGCTGACGGCATCGGCTTATTTTCTACTTTACTTGATGGCTCGCTGAGTGAACTTAAATCTGCCTGGGCGAAAATTGATGCACATCAACACGTTAATCATTTCATCACGCTCAATCAGTTAAAAATTGCGTTGGCGCAAGCCCAGTGTTTGCAACATCAAATAGACTTACCGACGATTACAGTCTGGTACGAGTCTGCATTTTCGTTAATGCGCGATTTGAAGGGAATTGGCGCCAATCACGTCAATGGCCGTTCGCGTGGCTTAACCAGCCGACGCGTGCTCACTCAGGTCGAGCAGCACTACCAGTTGTTTGGTAACCATCAAGGTCTTCTGCCTGCAACATATCAGGTTTGTTTAGGGGTAATACATCGATGATAGATGCATTTTTTATTGCGGGTACGGATACCGACGTTGGCAAAACAGTGGCATCCAAAGCCATTTTACAGGCATTATCTGCCAGGGATTTAACGACGATTGGTTATAAGCCAGTAGCCGCCGGTTGTGAGAAAACTGAGCATGGCTTTCGTAATTCAGATGCGCTGCACCTGTTGCAGGCTGCGTCGAAGAAAATGGATTACGAAGATATTAATCCTTATGCACTGGAACTGGCAACTTCGCCTCACATTGCTGCCAAATATGAAAATGTGACGATTGAATATGAAGTTCTCAGCGACAAGCTGGCGAAGCTAAAAGCTAATTCTGACATGGTATTAGTGGAAGGTGCCGGTGGCTGGCGGGTTCCGGTATCAGATTCAGACTATCTGTCTAGCTGGGTTAAGCAAGAGCAGTTACCGGTGGTGCTGGTGGTTGGTATTAAGCTAGGCTGTCTGAGTCACGCGCAACTGACGGCCGAGAGCATCAAAGCCGACGGACTGAACCTGGTGGGATGGGTCGCGAACCGCATCAATCCCGGCACAGAACATTATGCCGATATCATCACCATGCTGGAGCAGCACATCGACGCGCCTAAGTTGGGTGAGATCCCTTATTTACTCAGCGCTAAACGCCAGGATCTGGGCAAATACATCGATGTGACGCCGTTAGTCGGCGAGCCTGCGCACGCGTAGCGGGCCAGTAGGGGATAACTGATTTCCCGGTCGATGACGTGATAGCAAAACAAACGATCAAAAAAGGCTGCCTTGGCAGCCTTTTTCAGTAAAACTTATGTGCATTGCAAGTATGGGTTTGATTCAAACCTTAGTTTTTATTTAAACCCATCAGCGCATAATGCGTGTCAGCGATATTCTGCTGTTTGGCTGAATCAGTACTGATACCCAGCTCTTTTTTGGCTTCTTCTTCAGTTAAGCCTAGGTGACAACAAAGTAAATCAATCGCCATTTGGTAGCTATGCGCTTCAGCCATGATACTTTCCTTTCATTATCGGTTAATCCCTGAACTCCCAAAATGTAGTTTCTTTCCCGGGATCCCTCAATAAGACCAAAGTCTAAAGTCATACTGATCCGACCTGACGCTGAATGGGCATTGAAGACAGACATTAAATGTTGCAATTTACTGCTTAACCTTGAATATCAAATCTTAGACACTATCTATTAGATTAGTCTTTCAGTATTAGTTACGTCTTAAAGTAAAAGAATCAGTCTATAAGCCCTGACTTAAAACAGACAACTAAGGGCGTTATATTTCACATCCTGTGCGGAGAAAAGTAAATGAAGCGAGTGTTATTATTCCTGGCGACCAACCTGGCCGTGGTGCTGGTGTTAAGTGTTGTTTTGAATATTGTGTATGCCTTTACCGGTATGCAGCCAGGCAGTCTGTCTGGTCTGCTGGTTATGGCGGCAGTGTTTGGTTTCGGCGGTGCCTTCATTTCGCTGATGATGTCGAAAGGTATGGCACTGCGCTCTGTGGGCGGAATGGTGATTGAAAACCCGCGTAATGAAATGGAGCACTGGCTGATGCAAACTGTGAGTCGTCAGGCACAGCAAGCCGGTATTGGTATGCCGACAGTGGCGATTTACGACGCGCCGGACATGAATGCATTCGCAACCGGTGCTAAGCGTGATGATTCTCTGGTCGCTGTTTCTACGGGACTGCTACATAACATGACCCGTGATGAAGCCGAAGCGGTACTCGCCCATGAGATAAGCCACATTTCCAACGGTGACATGGTCACCATGACACTGATGCAGGGTGTGGTGAACACCTTCGTTATCTTCCTGTCGCGCTTTGTTGCCAACCTGATCGCATCCCGTGACTCGGAAGAGGGTGAGGGCAGCAACATGATGGTTTATTTTGCGGTCTCTATGGTGCTGGAGCTGGTGTTCGGCTTCCTGGCAAGCTTTATTACGATGTGGTATAGCCGTCATCGTGAATTCCATGCCGATGCTGGTGCCGCGCAACTGGTCGGTAAACAGAAAATGATTGCCGCACTGGAGCGTCTGAAGATGAGCTATGAACCTCAGCTTGAAGGTTCAATGATGGCATTTGGTATTAACGGTAAAAGCACATTAACAGAACTGCTGATGAGTCACCCTCCGTTGGATAAACGAATTGCCGCGCTGCGCAATTCGTAATTCCCCAAGATACCAATGCACCAATAAGCCAATGTGCCGATAAACCCATTGGCCAATAAAACAATCACTCCGGACACGGCCTGCTCTGCCCGGGGGGGATGTCAATCCAAGGCCCTGAGTTCACCCTCAGGGCCTTTTGTTTTGCCCTCATAATCCCACTGTATGTTTCTTCTGGACCTGCTTCTTCTGAGTCATGATCGTTTAACGGAACATTACTTGCGCACAGACAGAACTGTTCGTGTCATGACCGCTTGCTCTATGCTTGCTGCTGCGTTTATTGACAGCGGCTTATTCTGTCCGCGCTTACCTTTATGCGAATCGGCGATTTTGTTATCGGCTACTTATTGATTTCCCGATTCATTTTAAAATTTTTGTTTATTTTCCGAGCGAACGAACGTTGTGTTGTTAATCATTTGCTATTTATGTTGCCTAACTGTGTTGTTTTTGGTGTTTGTTTAGTGATTTAATTGTCACTTTCGAAAGTTTTATGGATTAAATTATTTTAAAACAATAGGTTATGGTTATTTTTCGGGATAGGTTACGCAATGGCCTGGTGTGTTCAGAGGACTTAATGTGCGAACTTTAGCGCCTTTTCCATGATCTGAGGCAGCAAAGATGCGGGAATAAAGTGATCTATGTAACAAACAAGAAATGAGTTTGTCATTTAGTTATGAGTGAACGCGCATTTTTTGTGTTTCTTTGTTTTCGTATTCGATAATGAATGCATAATTACGTCAGCAACAACACAATTATAACGAGCAACTATAACGAGCCGTGAAAACAAAAGGACGAACATTATGACCACTCTTAAACAACCTAGTTTGCTAGGACAATGTATTGCTGAATTTATTGGCACCGGATTACTGATATTTTTCGGTGTTGGCTGCGTTGCGGCACTGGTTTTAACCGGTGCGCAGTTTGGCCAATGGGAAGTGAGTATTATGTGGGGCTTTGCAGTTGCGATTGCCATCTACTGCACTGCGGGAGTTTCCGGAGCGCATATTAATCCGGCAGTCACAATTGCATTAGCCGTATTTCACGGCTTTGAAAAGGAAAAGGTAATCCCTTATATCGCTGCTCAGTTGTTGGGGGCTTTCAGCGCAGCCGCGCTGGTTTACGCTCTGTTCGGCCCGCTGTTTACCGACTACGAAATTGCCCACAATTTCACCCGAGGTAGTGAAGAGGCTCTGGCTACGGCAGGTATTTTCTCGACTTACCCGAATCCGGCTCTCTCTTTTTCTGGTGCTTTTGCGGTCGAGTTTGTCATTACCGCAGTTTTGATGTTTGTCATTCTGGCGCTGGGTGATGAGCGCAATGGCGCGTCACGTGGCGCAATGAACCCTTTACTGATCGGTATCCTTATTGCGATTATTGGCGGCTCACTTGGCCCGCTGACCGGTTTTGCTATGAACCCGGCGCGTGACTTCGGTCCCAAGCTGTTTGCTTACCTTGCTGGCTGGGATTACGCATTGTCCGGCGCTAAAGATATCCCGTATTTCATCGTGCCGATTGTCGCTACCATTTGTGGTGCGTGTTTTGGCGGATGGCTGTATCCGAAAGTGATCGGTGCACACTTACCTCAGGAAGGCCAGGGTTGCACTATCCCGAATCAATGTGATGAAACGGTGGAAAACGCATCGGCGTAACCACAGACTTATTGATCTGTAAAGTCACCATTAAAACGATTTAAAAATAGAACATAATAGAAAACAAAAGGAATCCTGACATGAGCGACCAAAAATACGTTGTAGCACTCGACCAAGGCACAACCAGCTCACGCACTGTTATTCTCGATCACGACGCTAATATCGTCGCGGTATCACAACGTGAATTTACCCAAATTTATCCGCAGGGTGGCTGGGTTGAACATGATCCGTTGGAGATCTACGCTACCCAAAGTTCAACGCTGACTGAAGTCCTGGCGAAAACCGGTATCAGCAGTGATCAAATCGCCGCTATCGGTATCACCAACCAGCGTGAAACTACTGTGGTGTGGAACAAAGAGACAGGTAAGCCGGTATATAACGCGATTGTGTGGCAATGTCGTCGTACCGCTGACATTTGTGATGAGTTACGTGCTCGTGGTCTGGAGTCTTACGTGCGTGATAATACCGGTCTGGTTCTTGACCCGTATTTTTCCGGTACCAAGGTGAAATGGATTCTGGATAACGTCGAGGGCGCTCGTGAAGATGCTGAAGCGGGTAAACTGCTGTTTGGTACCGTTGATACTTGGCTGGTGTGGAAGATGACCCAGGGCCGCGTTCATATTACTGATTACACTAACGCATCGCGTACTATGCTGTTTAATATCAATGACATGTGCTGGGACCAAAAGATGCTCGATGAGCTGGGTATTCCTGCCTCTATGTTGCCGGAAGTGAAATCATCATCTGAAATCTACGGTAAAACTAACATTGGTGGTAAAGGCGGCACACGTATTCCGATCGCAGGTATTGCCGGTGACCAGCAGGCAGCACTGTACGGTCAGATGTGTGTTGAACCTGGACAGGCGAAAAACACTTACGGTACCGGCTGCTTCCTGTTGATGAATACGGGGACCGAGCGCGTAGCTTCAACCCATGGTTTGTTGACGACTCTGGCTTGTGGCCCGAACGGTGAGCCTAACTATGCACTGGAAGGTGCGGTCTTTATGGGTGGTGCTTCGATTCAGTGGCTGCGTGATGAACTCAAACTGTTTTCGGACGCACACGACTCTGAATACTTTGCCACCAAAGTAGACAGCTCTAACGGCGTTTACGTGGTGCCTGCATTTACCGGCCTTGGCGCACCTTACTGGGATGCACATGCCCGTGGCACCATTGTTGGTCTGACTCGCGGCACCAATACCAACCACATTATCCGCGCCACGCTGGAAGGGATTGCCTACCAGACTCGTGACGTACTGGATGCGATGCAGGCCGACTCAGGTATCCGTCTGGAGACGTTGAAAGTCGACGGTGGTGCGGTGGCAAACAACTTCCTGATGCAGTTCCAGGCTGATGTGTTGGATACTGAAGTACAGCGTCCTGAAGTGACGGAAGTGACTGCACTGGGGGCTGCTTATCTGGCTGGTATCGCGGTAGGTTACTGGAGTGGTATCGAGGAAGTGCGTAATAAAGCGGTTCTGGATCGTACCTTTACACCGCATGAAGACGAAGACAAGCGCGCCCGTCGTTACAAAGGCTGGAAGCGAGCGGTGAAATGTGCTCAGGTTTGGTCAGAATTACGCGATAGTGAAGATTAATCGTCTGATTTATGGGCAAACCAACAAAAAAGAGCGCGTAAGAGCGCTCTTTTTTTGCATCAGCTCCTGATTTGGGGCTTCACAACTTCTCATAGGGTTGTAATTGGCGCACAATGCCCTTTATAACAACAAGATCACTATCAGGAGTAGAGTACGTGAAGCAAGTTCCACGACACCAGCAGATTGTCGAGCTGGTTACTAAACATGGTTATGTGAGCACCGAAGAGTTAGTCGAACGTTTTAATGTCAGCCCGCAGACCATTCGTCGTGATCTTAATGAACTCGCCGACGAAAATAAAATCCGCCGTTATCACGGTGGGGCGACGATTCCGTTAAGTTCGGAAAACATCTCTTATAATACGCGTAAATCGATAAATTTCAGCGAAAAAGACATTATTGCTGAGGAGGTCGCCAAGTCAATTCCGGATGGTGCGACACTGTTTATTGATATCGGAACCACACCTGAAGCGGTTGCCCGCGCCCTGAATAAAAACCACAAGCAACTGCGTGTTGTCACCAACAATATGAATGTGGCAACCATCTTGTTACCTAATCCGGAAGTGAGGCTGATTCTGGCGGGTGGCGAAGTACGCAACCGTGACGGCGGCATTGTTGGCGAGGCGACACTGGATTTTATTAAGCAGTTTCGTCTGGACTTCGGTATTCTTGGTATCAGTGGCATAGACTTGGACGGTT
This sequence comes from Vibrio sp. H11, assembly GCF_004804295.1. Taxonomy (NCBI): domain Bacteria; kingdom Pseudomonadati; phylum Pseudomonadota; class Gammaproteobacteria; order Vibrionales; family Vibrionaceae; genus Vibrio; species Vibrio sp. H11. The sequence continues at coordinate 37,768 of NZ_SSHN01000005.1, forward strand.
CATTACTGGATTTCGACTACCATGAAGTTCGGGTCAAACAGGCGATTATCGAGAACAGTCGCAGCGTACTGCTCGCGGTGGACCATTCTAAATTTGGTCGTAACGCCATGGTGAAACTGGGCAATATTTCCCAAATTCACAGTCTGTTTACCGACCAGCGCCCGCCGGAACAGATTATCAATATCCTTAACGAGCACAACATAACTCTGAGTGTGATCGAAGGTAAGAGCGCATAAACTCATTTAAGCGCTATTAAAAGCCCATTAGTTAATACTTGTGGGCTTTTTTTGTGGCTGAATCACACAAATCGAGCATAAACGAACATTTTTGGTGACTGAAAACGAAAATGGATCTACCATGAGTCATATTCGTTCGCTCATTAGAATACTAAGGTCAGCAAAAATGAACACAAAGACTCAACATAATAATGACCATCTTCTCGATATGATTATTATCGGTGGAGGTATCAACGGTGCCGGTATCGCAGCGGATGCTGCCGGCAGAGGCCTGTCGGTCGGTCTCTATGAAGCTCAGGATTTTGCCAGCGCGACGTCATCGGCAAGTTCCAAGCTGATTCACGGCGGACTGCGTTATCTGGAGCATTATGAGTTTCGTCTGGTTTCAGAGGCACTGGCCGAACGTGAAGTACTGCTGCGTAAAGCGCCGCATATTTCGATTCCGATGCGATTCCGCCTGCCTCATCGCCCGTTCCTGCGTCCTGCGTGGATGATTCGTTGCGGCCTGTTTCTGTATGACCACCTGGGTAAGCGCACCACACTGCCAGCGAGTCGCAAAATTGATCTGGCTAAATCCGGTTTGCTGAAACCAGAGATGAAGGTTGGTTTTGAATATTCTGACTGCTGGGTTGATGATGCGCGTATGGTGCTGCTGAATGTGTTGTCTGCCCAGAATAACGGAGCAGAAGTGGCGAACTACTGTAAGGTTGAGCAAGCGGAACAGAAAAACGGTATCTGGCACGTCACGATTCATAATGTGCTGACCAACACGCGTTTTGAGCGCAAAGCCAAAGTTCTGGTGAATGCGGCAGGGCCTTGGGTCAAGCAGGTGTTTGACGACGGCTTGCATGCAGCGTCACCGCGTAACATTCGTCTGATCAAAGGCTCCCACATCGTAGTGCCAAAAGTTCATCACGAAAATAAAGCTTACATTCTGCAGAATAAAGATGGCCGGATTGTATTTGTTATTCCTTATCTGGGGGATTTTTCCATCATAGGCACCACAGATATGGAGTACAAAGGCGATCCGCGTAAAGTCGAGATCTGCGATGAGGAAGTGGAATACCTGCTCGATATCGTAAACCAGCACTTTGTTAACCAAGTACACAAAGATGATGTCGTATGGACTTACAGTGGTGTGCGTCCGCTGTGTGATGATGAATCAGATTCACCGCAGGCGATCACGCGTGACTACACTCTGGAACTGACCAAAGATGGCGAAGCGCCGATTTTGTCTATTTTTGGTGGTAAGTTGACGACTTACCGTAAACTGGGTGAGTCAGCGATGAAAAAACTGGAGCCGTTTTTCCCGAACATGGGACGTCCATGGACTGCGTACAGCACATTGCCGGGTGGCGATTTCAGCTGTAGCCGGGAAAAACTGGCCATCACCATTCAGCAGCAATATCCGTGGCTAAGTGATAAGCAGGCGTTTCGCTATGTGACTCAATTCGGTATGTACACCCACAAAATGCTGGCGGGTGTTTCTAACGCTGAACAGATGGGGCGCGAGTTTGCGCCAGGTGTATACCAAATCGAAGTGGATTACATGCTGGAGCATGAATTTGTCAAAAACAGTGACGACCTATTATGGCGCCGTACCAAGTTAGGTTTGTATCTCAACCAAGAGCAGCGGGAACAAGTGGCTGAGTACATTGCCGCCAATCTACCGGCTCAGCCAGCCGTCAGTTTATCAGTCGTCAATCATTAACCCGAAGCCCTTGATCGGTGATCGTTGACTGGTGAACAAAGTTTCAAGATAAAACCAGATTTCGAAGCAATGAAGCAATGAAGCAATATCGGAGTCTGGTTTTTTGTCGCTACCGTAAACGTCAATCGGGATGTGCAACGGATTGCCGCACATCTCTGCCCTTGATTTACCCTGCTTTTTACCGTGCTCACTTTTGGGTGCCGTTTTCATTTTGTTACTTATTTATCCTCCAAACTCAGCATCTTACTTAGCGCCTTAGTGATCGGCTTCGCTGCCCCTTGCGTACACCCTAATATAAAAAGTTGTACAAATATTTTTTTGTACAACTTTTGCGAAATGCTCTACAGTAGAGTTGTGTTGTACGAAATTATGTTTTGTATAAGTATTGAGGTCGGTCATGGATGTACAAACGGTTGCGCATTTTTACACTAAGCTCAACAAAAGCACCTTGCATACATTGCAGGATATTTATCATCACGATGTCGTGTTTGAAGATGCGGCACATCGTATCGAAGGCTTTGCGTCTTTGGCTGATTACTTCGATAACCTGTACCGCAATGTTGACCGGTGTGACTTCGTTATCCACGAACAGCATCAGGCCGGGCAGAATGCCTTTCTGACCTGGACCATGCAGCTCCAACATCCCAAATTGGCCGGAGGGCGAATGGTACAAGTGCAGGGCATGAGTCATGTGAAGTTTCATGAAGCGAAGGTGATTTACCACCGCGACTATTTTGATTTAGGTGAGATGTTGTATGAGCAGTTGCCGTTACTCGGCAGCGTTATCCGCTCGATCAAACGGAGGCTGGGGCAATGAGGTCTGTGCTGATTACTGGGGCAACGTCGGGTATTGGTAAAAAACTGGCCGAAGACTATGCACGTCTTGGTTGGCAGGTGATCGCCTGCGGCCGTAATCAGGAGAAGCTGCAGCAACTCTCTTCGCTTTCAACCTCAGTGCACTGTTTGCAGTTCGATCTCACCCAGCGTGAGCAGACTCTTGCGGCTTTGTCACAACTGCCTCTTACTCCCACATTATGGATTTTAAATGCCGGTGATTGCGAGTACATCGATGACGGAGTGATGGACGCCAAACTTATGGCGCGTGTGTTTGAGATTAATGTGATTGGTCTCGCCAACGCCATAGAGGGCATCCAGCCTCATCTCAGCGCCGGACACAGGGTGGCCATCGTTGGCTCAATCGCCAGTGAGCTCGCGTTGCCAAGAGCTGAGGCGTATGGCGCTTCGAAAGCAGCCGTCGCCTATTTGGCCAACACACTGCGCCTTGACTGGAGTCAGCGTGAAATCGCGGTATCAACCATCTTTCCCGGTTTTGTCGCCACTCCGCTGACCGATAAAAACACGTTCAATATGCCAATGATAGTGACTGCTGAGCAAGCGTCTCAACGGATTCGTCACGGGCTTGAGCGCGGGCAGGACTGCATTTACTTTCCGCGCCGGTTTACCTGGATAATACGCTGCCTCGGCGTGTTGCCGTATAGCTGGCAACACCGCCTTATCCGTCGTTTTTTCCGTACTTAGAAGGACATTACAATGAAAATAGCCATTGTCGGCACGGGAATTTCTGGCCTGACCTGCGGGTACTACCTGCATCAGGAGCATGACATTACATTATTTGAAGCCAACGATTATATCGGCGGACACACGGCGACAGTAGATGTTGAACTGCAGGGGCAATCTTACTCTGTGGATACCGGATTTATTGTCTACAACGATCGGACCTATCCTAACTTTATCCGCATGATGGATGAAATCGGGGTACAAGGCGTGCCGACTCAAATGAGTTTTAGTGTGCGCAATGATAGTAATGGGCTGGAGTATAACGGCCATACGCTGCGCACCTTGTTTGCCCAGAAGCGCAACTGGTTACGACCCAGTTTCTATCGCTTTATCCGGGAAATTGTCCGCTTTAATAAGCTGGCCAAGCAGGCTGAACGGGACGAACAGCAAAGCTTGCAAACCCTCGGGCAGTTCCTGCTCCATCACCGCTTTTCCGACTACTTTTGCCGCAACTACATTTTACCAATGGGGGCTGCTATCTGGTCTTCGTCGCTGGCTGATATGCGCGCTTTTCCGCTGATGTTTTTTCTGCGTTTCTTTCTCAATCACGGATTACTGGATATTACCGACCGGCCGCAATGGTATGTGATTGAAGGCGGCTCCCGTGCCTATATTGAACCATTGACCCGGGGATTCTCTGACCGTATCCGCCTAAATTCGCCGGTAAGTCAGGTGCGACGAACTCTGCAAGGTGTTGAGCTGGAAGTGAATGGTCGGGTTGAGCATTTTGACACGGTGATATTTGCTTGTCACAGCGATCAGGCTCTGAATATGTTAAATGACCCAAGCCGGAACGAAACAGATATTTTAAGTGCCATGGCTTATCAGGCCAACGAAGTGGTGTTACACACGGACACTGCACTTCTGCCTAAACGCAAAGCGGCATGGGCCTCGTGGAATTACTGGCTGAGCGGGCAGGCAGGAGAAGATCAGCAGTTGCCGTCTCTGACCTATAATATGAACATCCTGCAGCATATTCATTCGCCGCACACTTTTTGCGTGACCCTCAACAGCACGCACTCGATAGAACCGGACAAGGTTCTGCGCAAGTTTGTTTATCACCATCCGGTATTCACCCTGCAGTCTGTTCGGGCGCAGGAGAGAAAGCAGGAAGTGAGTGGCTTGAACAATACCTGGTATTGCGGTGCTTATTGGCACAACGGTTTTCACGAGGATGGGGTGCGCAGCGCACTGGACGTTATCACCCAAATTCAGGCTCAGGCGGCAAGAGATGCGAGAGGAGCAGCGTAATGCAGCAGCAAACAGCGGGCAGCGCTCTAATGGTTGGCCAGGTACGTCATCGCCGGTTTACCCCGGTGACGCACTCACTCAATTATCCGCTGTTTATGCCCTGTATCGACCTTGATGACTGGCCGGCACTGTCTCAGAAAGTGTGGGGACTGGGCGAACGTTGGTGGCACTGGGCTCGGTTTCGCCGTGATGATTATCTCGGTCAGGGGCCGCTGAAACAAGCGGTCCAGGATAAAGTGTATGAGCTGACCGGTGAGCAGTGCGACGGCAAAGTGCTGGCTGTGATTCATCTGCGTTATCTCGGTCTCTATTTCAGTCCTGTTAATTTTTACTATCTTTATGACAGGGGAGGACACTGGCGTTACTTGTTGGCTGAGGTCAGTAACACTCCCTGGAACGAGCGGCATTACTATGCAGTGGCGGCAGACAGCGGCGCCGACGGCGCGAACTGGAAGCACGAGAAAGTGTTTCATGTATCGCCGTTCAATCCCGTTGAACAGGAGTACCAATGGCGGCTGAAGCCGTTGGACCATTCATTAATGGTGCACCTCGAATGTCATCGGGATCAAAAGGAATTTGATGCCACTCTGGCGCTTAAAGCGCGTCCTTTTACCTCTTCCGGGTTACTAAAGTTGTTGGTACGCACTCCGGCAATGACGGTAAAAGTTGTGTTCGGGATTTATTGGCAGGCGTTCAAGCTGTGGGTGAAAGGCGCACCGACTTATTTACATCCTAAGGATAACTTTCATCCCAAGTATCGCTCACACCCCGAGAGTCGCCAGAGCAAGGCGGATAAAAACAATAAGGAGAATTCTCAATGTTAAATTCCTCATCATTAGAACTACCCAAGACCTTGTCGCAGTGGCAGAAAGGGGCGCGTAGCCTGGCCCTGCAGTCACTTCGTTTTCTGAATAGCGGGTCACTGACCATCGAAGAACACTTCTGTGGTAATACGATTAATCAGGAGCAGTTTGGCGAATACAAAGCCACAGAGCCTCATGCTGTGATCCGAGTGTCAAATCCGGACTTCTACGCCCGGGTCCTGAAAGGCGGCAGTATCGCCGCCGCAGAAGCCTATATGGACGGCTGGTGGGACAGTCCTGATCTGACGGCGCTGACTGAGCTGATGGCTCGTAACCTCGCCGCGTTGGATAAAATTGAGGCGCAAAGCAGCGTTATAACGCGCGCGGTTAATAAACTTGGGCACTGGCTGAAACGTAACTCGATTGTGCGTGCCAAGCAAAATATCGAGGCCCATTACGATTTGGGTAATGATTTGTACCGCACCTTCCTTGATGAGCGCATGCTGTATTCCAGCGCTCTGTATCTGAATACCTCAGATTCATTGGAGCAGGCACAGGTTCAGAAAATGGATCGCTTATGTCAGCAGCTCAAACTCACAGCCGATGATCACGTGATTGAAATTGGTACCGGCTGGGGCGCGATGGCGATCTACATGGCGCAAACCTATGGCTGCCACGTGACCACGACGACGATCTCTGAGCAGCAATATGATTACGCTAAACGTAAGATCGAGCAGTTGGGCCTGTCGGAACGTATCACCTTACTTAAGCAGGATTACCGAGTACTGGAAGGCACCTTTGATAAGCTGGTCTCGATCGAGATGATTGAAGCGGTCGGTAAAGCGTATCTGCAATCGTATATGACTCAGTGCCAAAAGCTGCTCAAACCGGGCGGTTTGATGGCGATTCAGGCGATTACTATCGCGGACCAGCGTTACGATTATTACAGTAATAACGTCGATTTTATCCAGAAGTATATTTTCCCTGGTGGCTTCCTGCCGTCGATTACGGCGCTCACCAGCATGGCGACTCGCAGTACGGACTTTGTGGTGCGTGACTTGTTAGATATTGGTCAGGACTATGCGAAAACTCTGGCCGACTGGCGGCAGCGGTTTGAGTCGTCTTTAGCTCAGGTTCGTGAGCTGGGGTATGACGAGCGTTTTATCCGCATGTGGCGTTATTACCTGTGCTATTGCGAGGGAGGATTCAAGGCGCAAACCATCAGTACCATTCACCTCACTCTGCAACGAGCCAGATGATGCGTTCATTTCTCCTGGTTTCAGTCTGGTTTGAGCTGATTTGGCTATTGGCCGTCCTGGGTCAGGAGCAGTGGCAGTGGCTGACCACTTTGCTGGTGGTCGTTACGCTACTGTTTTCAGCCTGGCGGCTATCCGTTGCCGTAGGGCGGATATGCGCCGTGGCCGTCACCGGTATAGCGATTGATGTGGCCAATATGCATCTCGGGCTATTTTTCTTTATTAATCCGCATCTTCCGGTGTGGTTAATTGCGCTTTGGTTCATTTTTGTCTGGTTTGCAGCTTTTGCTATCCCGGCATTGAGCCATTTGCCATCTTGGCTCGTAATAATAGCTACGGGCTTAGGTGGCGCGCTAAGTTATTGGGCGGGTTATCGTTTCGGGGCTGTTGGCTTCGGTTTGCCCGTTTTTTATACAGTGTTGGCACTGTTTTTGGAATGGTTAGGTGTGTCTTTGTTACTGATAAAGGTGTTTAGCAATGAAAACGTCAATCGCCACACTTTTCCTGAGCACACTGCTGTGGACCGGCGTAACAGCCAGCGCGGCAGAGGTTAATGGAACACAAAAGCCACAATGGAATGAATGGCCTGTCGTTGGGCAGGCTACTTTGTCCTGGCTGTGGTTAGATATCTATTCTTCCCGGTTGAGAACGCCGGACGGTAAATATCAGCAGCAGGATGATGTGCCTCGTCACCCGCTGGCGTTGGAGATCCGCTATTTGCGTGATATTGAGCGTGAAGACCTGGTCGAGGCCACCCGGGATCAGTGGCAGAAAATGGGCTATTCCAGTGATGAGATTGAGCGTTGGCTCCCGCTGTTAGAGACGATGTTACCGAATGTCCTGTCAGGCGAAAAGCTGGTCTATGTGTCTGACGGACATCGTGGACAGATGATCCATATGTCACTACAGGACAAGTCTCAGATTCTGGGAGAGGTTACAGATACGAAGTTTAACTCAGCCTTTCTTGCCATCTGGTTATCACCCAACACCCAATATCCGAAACTTCGCAGTCAATTAATAGGGATGAACCGATGACATCGACAGCAAAACTCTGGTGGGTAGTCAGAGCCTGGTTACTGATGGCCGCAACCATGTTGGCGGGTTGCTCGGCTGAGCTCAAGGATTATAAAGCGAGTCAGCCGACTTTCGATTTATTTGGCTATTTTTCCGGTCACACTCAGGCCTGGGGAATGGTACAGGATTATACCGATAAGCAGACCCGGCGCTTTGAGGTTGATATCGTAGGGACTGTCTCTGGTGATGTTTTGACCTTGGTTGAAGACTTTGAGTTTGACGATGGTGAGCAGAGTCAGCGTATCTGGACCATAACTCGCACTGGCGAGGGGATGTATCAGGGGCAAGCCGACGACATCATCGGAGTGGCAACCGGACAGGAAATCGGTAATGCCCTGCAGTGGCAATATGATTTTTTGCTGAAAACCGACGACAGCGAAATTGAGGTGACATTTGATGACTGGATGTATCGTCAGGACGAAACGCGCCTGTTCAATGTGACCACGATACGTAAGTTTGGCATTGAAGTGGGCAAAGTGACTTTGTTTTTTAGTAAATAAAAATTTTTAGTAAATAAAAGTTTTTTAGTAAAGGAAAGCTTTGCAGTAAATCAAAATTTTTCAGGACATCATTTTTTCGGAAATAGAGTCACTTGGTTTTTCTGCACATGATGGTTGGTGATTGACCAACAAAAAAGGGTAGCCGAAGCTACCCTTTGACGTATTCGCTTCAGATTAAAGCTTGTCAGTCAGTTCGATTGCGTAACCGATGTAACTGGCTGGCGTCATCTCTTTCAGGCGTGCTTTTTCTTCAGCTGGCAGCTCAAGGCCATCGATGAAGTTACGCATCGCTTCGCCGTCAACACGCTTACCACGAGTCAGCTCTTTAAGCTTCTCGTATGGCTTTTCGATACCGTAACGACGCATAACGGTTTGCACCGGTTCGGCCAGAACTTCCCAGTTCTGATCCAGCTCTTTCAGCAGTGCATCACGGTTAACTTCCAGCTTGCTGATACCTTTCAGAGTCGAAGTGTAAGCGATGATAGCATAACCCACACCTACGCCCAGGTTACGCAGCACAGTTGAATCTGTCAGGTCACGCTGCCAGCGTGAGATTGGCAGTTTTTGCGCCAGGTGGTTGAATACTGCGTTCGCCAGACCCAGGTTACCTTCTGAGTTTTCAAAGTCGATTGGGTTAACTTTGTGCGGCATGGTTGAAGAACCGATTTCGCCGGCGATCGTTTTTTGTTTGAAGTGACCCAGAGCGATGTAGCCCCATACGTCACGATCGAAGTCGATCAGGATGGTGTTGAAACGAGCAACGGCATCAAACAGCTCTGCGATGTAGTCGTGTGGCTCGATTTGCGTGGTGTACGGGTTCCAGGTTACACCCAGAGACTCAGTCACGAACTCTTCGCTGAACTGGTGCCAGTCGATGCTTGGGTAAGCCGACATGTGTGCGTTGTAGTTACCTACAGCACCGTTGATCTTAGCCAGAATTTCAACGTTTTCGATCTGCTTGTACTGACGCTCCATACGGTAAGCGACGTTAGCCATCTCTTTACCCATGGTTGACGGAGAAGCCGGTTGGCCGTGAGTACGAGACAGCAGAGGGATGTCACGGTATTCGTTTGCCAGCTTGCGAATCGCATCGATGATGTTGCGAATCTCAGGCAGGATCACAGTTTCACGCGCTTCGTGCAGCATCAGAGCGTGAGACGTGTTGTTGATATCTTCAGAAGTACATGCGAAGTGGATGAACTCGTTCACCGCGTGCAGTTCAGGAACGCCCGCCACTTTCTCTTTCAGAAAGTACTCAACCGCTTTTACGTCGTGGTTGGTGGTGCGCTCGATTTCTTTGATGCGCGCTGCATCTTCTTCACTGAAGTTTGCCGCGATCTCATCTAGAAACTGGTTTGCTTCCGCACTGAATGCTGGTACTTCTTTGATCGCATCTGTCGCTGCAAGTTTTTGTAACCAACGGATTTCAACGATAGAGCGGTACTTTAGTAGGCCAAACTCGCTAAAGATGCTGCGTAGTGCAATAGTCTTACTTCCGTAACGGCCGTCTACTGGTGAAACAGCAGTCAATGCTGACAGTTCCATGGGGTTCTCCTGAATTGAGTTTCTAAATTTCGTGTGCTTTATACCAATAACTGTGGCAATTGTCACGAACATTGCGCAATCGTTTGCGGTTGGTTGGTTTCAGTTTAAAAAACATCTTCGGTTGCGGTAATTCCGGCAATTTAAACATGACAGCAACCGAAAAAAATTAGCTCGCGACTAAGCGCGAGCTAATGAATCAATCTTTACAGCCTGGCTAACAGGATTTTAGCCTGCTCAACCATCTTCTTGCGTCCGAAAATCAGGTGACGACGTTTGCCTCCGACCTGACGCCACAGCACTGCACAGCGGATCCCAGACAGCAACAGGGCGCGTACTTTCTGCTGATTACCGGTTTGCTGCAGTACCGCAGGTGTGCCGGTGACCTGAATGCGTGGGCCGATTGGGCTGATGACATCCAGATAAATGCTGGCCAGGTTACTGATCATCTGGTCATCCAACAGATCGAAATGCTCCACCTGACGTTCGATCATCTGGATACGATCCCCTAGCTGAGAAAGGGCATCGCGGCGCTGAGTCAGTTTACGCTCCAGCGCCATCAGGCTGATGATGTAGCGGGTCACTTCGCTGCCTGCAGGCGTGCTGTCGATTCCGTTGACTAAACACTCAAGGCCGACTTTTAGATTAGCCTCACTGCCGAATACGTTGAGTGTATTGGCAGGGTTGGTAGATAAGATGGCCTTGAGAGAAGTTTCAAACGCGTCTGAATCACAGGAACCGTTTTTTGCTACTTGTTGAACCAGGGCAACGGCCTGGCAAATACCGGCAAAAGCGATGGTACGGTCGTAATTTGTGTTAGCCACGTAAATACTCCTAAAGTTGACTAAGTCCTGAATGCCTAAACGATGCGCTCTTCGATGATACCGCCACCCAGACAAACTTCGCCTTGGTAGAATACCGCTGACTGACCCGGGGTCACTGCAACCTGCGGTTCATCAAACATAACTTTGATATTACTGTCATCAAGAGGGATGATAGTACATGGTATATCAGCCTGGCGGTAGCGGGTTTTGACTGTGCAACGTGTTGGTGCTGTAATGATTTCGCGATCTACCCAGTGTAGTTGAGAGGCCACTAAACCCTCTGATTTCAGCAGTGGGTGATCGGCACCCTGAACAGCAATCAGCACGTTACGTTTCAGATCTTTCTCTGCTACATACCAAGGCAATTCGGAACCGTCTTTTAAACCACCGATATGCAGGCCTTTACGCTGGCCCAGGGTTTGATACATCAGGCCTTGGTGTTCGCCGATGACTTTACCTTCCGGTGTTTCGATTTTACCCGGCTGAGCCGGTAAATAGCGAGAAAGGAAATCGGTAAATTTGCGCTCACCGATGAAACAAATACCGGTTGAATCTTTTTTCTTCGCCGTGATCAGCCCTTGCTCTTCAGCAATACGGCGTACTTCTGGTTTTTCCAGTTCACCAACAGGGAACAGGCTGCGTGCGACTTGCTCGTGACTCAGCGTGTACAGGAAGTAACTCTGATCTTTATTGCTGTCCAGGCCTCGCAGCATCTGAGGCTTCTCACCCTGCTCAGGGAAAGTACGGCGTACGTAGTGGCCCATCGCAATGTAGTCTGCATCGAGTACTTCATCTGCGAATTCCAGAAACGCTTTGAACTTAATTTCTTTGTTACAAAGAATGTCCGGGTTTGGGGTACGGCCGGCTTTGTACTCTTCCAGGAAATACTCGAACACATTGTCCCAGTATTCTGCTGCGAAGTTGATGGTATGCAAATAGATACCCAGTTTGTCACAGACCGCCTGAGCATCAGCAAGATCTTCGGCAGCAGTGCAGTATTCTTCGTTATCATCCTCTTCCCAGTTCTTCATAAACAGGCCTTCGACCTGGTAGCCCTGCTGTTGCAGGAGATAAGCTGAAACGGAGGAATCAACGCCACCTGACATGCCGACAATAACTTTCTTTTGGCTGTTTGCGTTGCGGTTTTCTGACATGACTAAACACCACTTAATTAACTAGGAGGCAGATTCTAACAGAAAGATTTTTTTGAGGACAGATCCGCGACTCGAATCACACTTCACACAGACGCTCTCTGCGGTTGTTTAAACGCAGTTTTTGACCAACAACATCATTTCCATGAGGACAGTGTTGCCTGTAAAAACACGGTTAAAGTTGGGGGATGTAAAACAGCGATTAATATAAGGAGATGGGCGTGATCTCATTGTCTAAATAGCGGAGTTCAGAGTGCAATCGTTATTATTTTTGCTATTGCTAAAAATATCATCATTGCAAACGTTTGCTATAATTGTGTGAGTTGCCGCAACATTGGACGCGGGGTAGAATCGCGCATCCTTTCCATCCGAGCCTATACTGACGTTATGAAATTTCCCGGCCAACGCAAATCCAAACACTATTTCCCGGTTCATGCCCGTGACCCGCTTGTGATTCAAGCACAAGAAAGTAAAAGAATGTCACGTACCCACATTATTGGTATTGATCAGACATTGGTTGATATTGAAGCAAAAGTCGATACCGGCCTGATTGAGCGTTATGGGTTGAGCAAGGGGCATTCGCTGGTGATCAGTGATGAGAGTGCAGAAGCTCTATATAGCGAGTTGAAGTCTGAGCAATTGATTACCAATGAATATGCAGGTGGAACTATAGGTAACACGCTTCATAATTATTCGGTATTAGCTGATGACCGTTCAACGTTATTAGGGGTTATGAGTCAGGATATAAAGATCGGCAGCTACGGATACCGCTATCTATGTAATACATCCAGTCGTATGGATTTGAATTACCTCCAAGGTGTTGACGGCGCGATTGGCCGCTGTTTTGCGTTAATTACTGAAGATGGTGAACGAACTTTTGCGATTAGTGAAGGTCAGATGAATCAGCTCAGTCCGGATAATATCCCGGAAAAGATTTTTAAAAGTGCTTCTGCATTAGTGCTCACAGCGTATTTAGTGCGTTGCAAAGAAGGCGACCCTATGCCTGATGCAACCATGCGAGCGATAGAATACGCCAAAAAACATGACGTGCCTGTGGTGCTGACGTTAGGGACTAAATTTGTTATTCAGGATGACCCAGCATTCTGGCAGCAGTTCCTCAATGATCACGTGTCTGTGTTAGCCATGAACGAAGATGAAGCGCAAGCTCTGACCGGCGAAAGCGATCCGCTTGCGGCTTCGGATAAAGCGTTGGATTGGGTTGATCTGGTGTTATGTACGGCAGGTCCTGTCGGTTTGTTTATGGCAGGTTATACGGAAGAATCCAGTAAGCGTGAAACTTCATTGCCTCTGTTACCCGGCTCTATTCCAGAATTTAACCGCTATGAGTTCAGTCGCCCGGCAACCAAAGTCAGCTGTATTAATCCGCTGCGTATTTATTCTCATATTGCGCCTTATATGGGGGGGCCGGAGAAAATAAAAAATACCAATGGAGCAGGGGATGCGGCGCTGTCGGCGTTGTTACACGATATGGCTGCAAATAAGTATCATAAAGAGAACGTTCCTAACTCCAGCAAGCATCAGCACGAGTTTTTGACTTATTCGTCTTTCTCTCAGGTGTGTAAATATTCCAACCGAGTAAGCTATGAAGTCCTGGTTCAGCACTCGCCGCGCTTGTCTCGTGGTCTGCCTGAGCGTGAAGATAGCCTGGAAGAAGCATACTGGGAACGTTAATCGCGGCTCATCAGTGAGCTAGGCTTGATTGCGGCAATAAACTTGATACGTATCTGTAAGCACTGCCAATTTGGTAGTGCTTTTTATTTACCTGCGGGATAAAAATCAACAACAGCGCTGCTTGCTGATTTTGAGTTGATGCCTTTATTGGTTATTGAGTTAAATTATGGAAAGCATGTCGTTTATTGTTTAAGCCACTTATCTGTAACAAAATCTAACGGCGACCTGTGTTAAATCTGTAAGCGGTTTCATGCTCATTCTGTAGCGCATAAATATTTATATCAATAGAAAAAAAGGCCCCCATATGGGAGCCTTATTAAAAGATAAGCTATTAAAGTGCGAAGTCTTCGAGAGATTTACCTTCGTCCAGAGCTTGTTGGATAACCGATGGAGTACGACCTTGGCCTGTCCAAGTCTTTTCTACACCGTTGTCCATGTATTTATACTTAGCTGGGCGAGGAGCACGTTTGCCTTTCGTTTTTGTTTTAGTTTCACCAGCAAGTGCAGTAATAAGAGCATCAACATCAATGCCGTCTTTTGCAATTTGCTCAGCGATAGCGGCTAATTTAGCCTCTTGAGCTTCACGTGCTGCACGTTCTTCTTCTTCCGCTTCTTTGCGTTCTTCAACAACAGTAGATAATTTATCCAGTGCTTCTTCTAGTTGTTCAACAGTCAATTCACGAGCGTACGCACGAAGGCTGCGAATATTCAACAGAGTTTTTGTAATTTCCGACATTACCGATTCCTATGAAATAAATTCTTTTAACAGTTCAATAGTAAACCCAGCGATTTATTCTGGCAACAATGAAAGTGTAATATTAAGAAAAATATTTGTAAAAATAAAATAACTGCGCCGTGGGCAATTTATTACTCCCGCTTCACCCTTATCTTATTTATGGTTTTATTCGCTGAATTGGTTAAAAGGAGCAATTTATCGCACAAACGCAAATAAGCGAAGTGATATTCATTGCATAATTGTATGAAATGGGTCTCAGCAATGAAATGGATTTCAACATTTTGTGATCAAAATTGAGTAACAGGATGTGTTGCATTGATAATTATCATAAGTACAATAGCGCGCACCTGATGCGAAGTTCGGGATGAGAATCTGTTACAACTGCTTAACAGAGATGTTTGTCCTGGTTTCGATGTAGAGGCGCGATATCGATAAGTAGTCATGATTAGGGTGATGCCAGTGAGTTATGACAAAAGGTGATATCGCCGAAGTCAGCACGCCTGTCAATGCGTCTGGCTGGGGTTGTCAGCGAATAGGGACAACACTGCCATAGTCTATTTTTTCCTTAAACTATGGAGCGCTACTGTAGGGTTGGGTGAAGTGTTCGCTTCCCTTTCGCTTAGTTCAACATAAGTTACGCGTTAGTTCGTGTAGTTTGTCTGCAGTAGATCTCTAGCCATTTATTACTGGTTTTTGAAGATCATGAATTTAATTGATTTTGCTACCTCACCGTTTTCTGTACTTCCGCCTTTGGTGGCATTGACGCTGGCGATCGTAACACGCCGTGTTCTGGTTTCACTGGGTGTCGGTATTATATTGGGTGCGCTTTTACTGGCTGATTATTCAGTGGGTGGAGCATTGAGTTACATCGGTGAAAAAGTCTCAAACGTTTTTGTCGAAGACGGCGGACTGAACACCTGGAATATGAGTATCGTCGGATTTCTTCTGCTGCTTGGCATGATGACGGCGCTGTTGTCTCTCTCAGGTGGTACCCGTGCGTTTGCCGAGTGGGCCCAGGTCCGGGTTAAAAGCAAACGTGGTGCTAAGTTGCTGGCGGCATTTCTGGGCGTATTCATCTTCGTTGATGATTACTTTAACAGCCTCGCTGTTGGTTCTATCTCGCGTCCTGTGACTGATCGTTTTAATGTATCGCGCTCAAAGCTGGCGTACATTCTTGATTCGACCGCAGCCCCTATGTGTGTTGTTATGCCAGCTTCAAGCTGGGGCGCTTATATCATGACCATTATCAGTGGTATCCTGGTCTCTCACGGTATTAGTGACTATTCTCCGCTGGGTGCTTATCTGCGTCTGGTACCGATGAACTTCTACGCGATTTTTGCCTTAATCATGGTGTTTGTCGTGGTCTGGTTCCAGATGGATATCGGCCCGATGCGCAAGCACGAAATTGCCGCATCTATGGGTAAAGGTTCCGATGCGGATGCCCAGGCTCGCGATCTGAATGATGAACTGGATATTCGTGAAAGTGAAAATGGAAAAGTGTCTGACCTTATTTTTCCGATTGTGGCGCTGGTTATCGCCACGATTGGCGCGATGTTGTGGACCGGTGGTCAATCATTGTCAGAACAGGGTACTGCGTTCAATATCTTGGGTGCTTTCGAGAACACGAATGTCGGTACATCACTGATATATGGCGGCTTGGTTGGCCTAGCAGTCGCTCTGTTTACCGTCGTGAAGCAGGGGATTGCGATCAGCGAAATTGGCGCGACACTGTGGGTTGGCGCAAAGTCGATGTTTGGTGCCATCCTGATTCTTATCTTTGCCTGGACGATTGGTGCGGTGATCGGTGATATGAAGACCGGTGCTTACCTGTCGTCTCTGGTGCAGGGGAATATCGATTCGCAGTGGTTGCCGGTCATCCTGTTTGTGCTTTCGGGCATCATGGCATTCGCAACGGGTACATCATGGGGTACCTTCGGTATCATGTTACCGATTGCCGGTGATATGGCCGGTGCGACAGACATTGCATTAATGCTGCCGATGCTGAGTGCGGTTTTGGCCGGTTCTGTATTTGGCGATCACTGTTCTCCAATTTCAGACACCACGATTCTTTCTTCTACCGGCGCGCGCTGTAACCATATCGACCACGTTTCGACTCAGCTGCCTTACTCACTGGCTGTAGCGGGCGTTTCGGCGATTGGGTATGTCGTACTGGGTATGACAGCATCGGTATTCCTGTCTCTGGCGGCAGCAACGGCGGTATTTATTGCGGTCTGTTTTGCCTTTGTGACGCTCTCCCGTGCCAAAATAGCGAGCCTGAAAACGGCCTGATAACCGTCTGATAACCAGGTGGCTGTTTGGTAAGCCTGAGCTGGATTATAAAAACTGGCCCGGTTGATAAAAAACTCCGCAAGCGCGGAGTTTTTTATTTGTGTTGAGATGGTCACTGAAGGCGGTATAACCCGGCATGACTCAGAGCAGGCGCCAAACCGCCTATTTCTGCAAATTATATTTCTTTAATAGTCGATAAAGTGTCGTACGTGATATTCCCATATAGCGCGCTGCAGCACTCATATTATGCTTGTGGTCACTGATGACCTGCAGCAGGTAATCAGAATCAATCGTGTCCGATGCCGGTAGCATTTGCCGATCTGCAATTTCAAGCCCCAAATCCGCAATGGTGATGTTTTTGTCTCCGCACATGATAATTGCACGCTGAATGACATTTCTGAGCTCACGCACATTCCCTGGCCATGAGTGGCGGGTCAGATAGTCGACCACGGCTTTACTGAGGTGTTTTTTCTTGCCGTCGCTCAATACGTTGAGGAAATACTGGGCATAATCAGGAATATCTGCCTTACGTTCTCTTAATGCCGGAATATGCAGCGGCAAGATATTGAGTCGGTAATACAAGTCCTCTCGGAAACCGCCCTGAATGATGTCGTGTTTGAGATCGACGTGACTGGCCGCAATGATACGACAGTCAACGGATACCGAACTGTCAGACCCCAGACGTTGCATTTTTTTAGATTCAATAAAGTGCAGCAGATGAATCTGCAAATCAGAGGGCATATCTCCGATCTCATCCAAAAACAGGGTGCCGTGATTGGAACGCTGGATATAACCAATGTGGTCGGCAATAGCGCCGGTAAAGGCGCCTTTTTGATGGCCAAACAGTTCGGACGCGATCAGACCACTGGCTATGGAGCCACAATTGACCTCAATAAACGGATACTGGGCTCTTGCGGACAGTGAGTGAATCAGTTTGGCACACAACCCTTTACCCACCCCGGTTTCACCCTGGATCAGTACTTCGGCATCGCTGGCGGCGTATTTGGAGATTTTGTTGCGTATATCTGCCATACTCGAGCTACTGCCAATCAGCTCCAGAGTTTTATAATCATTCGGGCATAACACATCGACATGGGTGCTCACAGCTTCGTACCTTGTTAAACAAGACTCCATATAACCCTAGTGCTTCTGGGCTAATTAGGGAGCGATTGGCTGTCTTATATATGAGAAAGCTATCGCTCAGACACGTTTTTTTGTGAAGGTAATTGCTGTGCAACGGTTATTTTAAGGTGTTCGCTGAGTAGCAACTCATCAGGCCGGCATTATCAGTGTTGCCGCTCAGATCAGTAAAAGTGATGTCGATCAGCAGAAGTGACGTTGTTCTTTTAAAGGTTGTTACGGTATTTCATACTATTTAACCCGTGGCAGGAAAAAAAATGCAATTAGCAGTTGCAAATTCTGTCGAGCTTAGTTAGTGTTGAAACCAATCAAGTTAACCAGTTCAGAAGTAAATAGTATGCGTAATTTTGTAATGAATATTCATCATCACCATCATCCCTAAGCAGTCTTTCGGGAGATGTACGCATACCCGGGAGGCAGGACTCTCCCGGTGGTTATATGAAAAAATTTTCAGAAATCAGACCCTCGGGAGACAAATCTCTCGAGGGTTTTTTTCTATCTGGCTCAGATAAATCTGAAATAAATTCAATATCTTACAAAGGAATAATGTAATGCAGACACAACGCCTACGAATCGCCGTTCAGAAGAAAGGTCGCCTGAGCAAAGAGTGCCAGGAACTACTGAAAAAGTGCGGTGTTAAATTTAACATCATGGGTGAGCGTCTGGTGGTTCACTCACTAAATATGCCAATCGACCTGCTGCTGGTTCGTGATGACGATATTCCGGGTCTGATCATGGATGGCGTGGTTGACCTAGGTTTTGTCGGTGAGAACGTTCTGGAAGAAGCCTGTCTTGATCGCCAGGCTCTGAACCAGCCAAGCAACTACGTGCCTCTGCGCCGCATGGATTTTGGCGGCTGCCGTCTGTCCATCGCTATCGATAAAGAAATGCCTTACAACGGCCCTCAGGACCTGCGTGGTAAGCGCATTGCAACCACTTACCCTCAACTGCTGAAGTCTTACATGGACAAGCAGGGCATTGATTTCAGTACCTGTATGCTGACGGGGTCTGTTGAGGTCGCTCCGCGCGCTGGCCTTGCTGATGCGATTGCCGACCTGGTATCTACTGGCGCAACACTGGAAGCCAACGGTCTGAAAGAAGTGGAAGTCATCTATGAATCAAAAGCGGTTCTGATTCAGCGTGGTGGTGATTTTGCAGCGGATAAAGTGGCGTTGATCGAGAAACTGTTGGCGCGTATGCAAGGTGTTCAACAGGCGAAAGAGTCGAAATACATCATGCTGCACGCCCCGGCTGACAAACTGGCTCAGGTTAAGTCTCTGCTGCCGGGTGCGGAAGATCCAACGGTTCTGCCTCTGTCTGAAGACAAAACGAAAGTAGCCGTACACATGGTGAGCTCTGAGAACCTGTTCTGGGAAACGATGGAACAACTGAAAGCACTGGGCGCAAGTTCTATCCTTGTACTACCGATTGAAAAAATTATGGAGTAGTCGCCATGAGAACCGTTGTATGGCAATCATTAAGTGAAGAGCAGCAGGATTCAATTCTGCAGCGTCCGGCAATCGCTGAAGGAGCAAACATTACTGCTGCTGTTTCAGAAGTGATTGGTCAGGTCCGTGCCCGCGGTGATGCCGCATTATTGGAACTGACGGAAAAATTTGACCGCGTGAAGCCGGAATCGATCCGCGTTTCTCAGCAAGAAATTGATGCAGCGTCTGAACGTCTGACTGATGAGATGAAACAGGCTCTCGATCAGGCTTACACCAACATTGCTAAATTCCACAAAGCGCAGAAGCCACAACCGATCAAAGTGGAAACCATGCCAGGCGTGGTTTGTGAGCAGGTAACCCGTTCGATCAACAAAGTAGGCCTGTACATTCCGGGCGGCAGTGCGCCGCTGCCTTCAACGGTTCTGATGCTCGGTGTGCCTGCACAAATTGCCGGCTGCCGTAAAGTGGTGCTTTGCTCACCGCCGCCAATTGCCGATGAGATCCTGTACGTCGCCAAACTGTGTAACATTGATGAAGTGTATAACGTTGGTGGTGGTCAGGCGATTGCGGCGATGGCTTACGGCACAGAAACTGTGTCTAAAGTGGATAAAATTTTCGGCCCTGGCAACGCTTACGTAACTGAAGCTAAGCGTCAGGTTAGCAATGATTTCCGCGGTGCAGCGATCGATATGCCGGCGGGCCCGTCTGAAGTGCTGGTCATCGCTGATGAAACGGCTGATGCTGACTTTATCGCGGCAGATTTGCTCAGCCAGGCAGAACACGGCCCTGATTCACAAGTGGTTTTAGTGACGCCGTCACCTGTTATCGCTGATCAGGTCACTGATGCGGTGCAAAAGCAGTTGGCGCAGCTTTCTCGCTCTGCAATTGCTGAGAAGGCACTGGCATCAAGCCTGATTATTATTGCCGAGTCCCTGACTCAGGCGGTCTCTATCTCTAACTACTATGGTCCGGAACACCTGATTGTTCAGACTAAGAATCCACGTGAACTGGTGCCTTTGCTTGATAATGCAGGTTCTATTTTCCTCGGTGACTGGTCACCGGAATCTGTCGGTGACTACGCTTCCGGTACCAACCACGTATTGCCGACATACGGTTATACCCGTACGTACTCGAGTCTTGGTCTGGCGGATTTCAGTAAACGTATGACAGTGCAGGAGCTAAGCGCAGATGGTCTGCAGGCTCTGGCTCCGACAGTGGTTGCAATGGCAAATGCGGAAGGTTTGGATGCACACCGACGTGCAGTCACCATCCGGGTTGAAAAGTTACAAAAGGCGTAATCATCATGGAAAAACTCGCTCGTAAACAAGTTCAGGCACTGACACCTTATATGTCAGCGCGCCGCATCGGCGGTAGTGGTGATGTTTGGCTCAATGCCAATGAATCACCATTCGACAACGAGTATAAAACGGATTGTACCCGTCTTAACCGTTACAGCGATTGTCAGCCGCCTGCACTTATCGAGGCTTATGCGGCCTACGCTGGTGTGCAGGGTAATCAGGTGCTGACCTCACGTGGTGCCGATGAAGGCATTGAGCTGCTGATTCGCGCTTTTTGTGAGCCGAATGAAGACGCGATTCTTTACTGCCCGCCGACCTATGGTATGTACGCGATCAGCGCTGAGACAATCGGTGTTGAGCGTAAAGTAGTGCCTCTGACGGCTGAATGGCAGCTGGATCTGGATGCGATCGAAGCCAATCTGGACAACGTCAAACTGGTCTTTGTCTGCAGCCCGAACAACCCGACCGGTAACCTGGTGAAGCGCACTGATATCGTTAAGCTGCTGGAAATGACCAAAGACCGTGCCATTGTCGTGATGGATGAAGCTTATATTGATTTCTGTCCGGAAGCCTCGACGGTTGATCTGCTGGCACAGTACTCAAATCTGGCGATTCTGCGCACGTTGTCAAAAGCGTTTGCGCTGGCAGGATTGCGTTGTGGTTTCACCCTGGCGAATGAAGAGCTGATTAATGTACTGCTGAAAGTGATTGCGCCGTATCCGGTACCGGTACCGGTCGCCGATATCGCGGTGCAGGCACTGTCTGAAGCCGGCCTGGCTCGTGCTAAGTTCCAGGTTCTGGATCTCAACGCCAACCGTGCTTATCTGCAGGTGGGTCTGCAGATGATTGCAGGTCTCACCGTATTTGAAGGCTGGGGTAACTACCTGCTGGTGAAATTCCCGGATGGCGATGCGCTGTTTAAAGCCGCCTGGGACCACGGCATCATTCTGCGTAATTCACCGATTGAAAACTGCGTACGAATTTCAGTCGGAAACCGGGAAGAGTGTGAAAAAACCGTTGCGTTTATTCGCAATTATTACCAGTAATCGATAATTAATGAACACTGATCTGTGATGAGTGTGGCAGTGCTGTCCGCGCTGCCGTTAAGAAAAGGATATTCCCGTGAGCAATCAACAAAAAATTCTTTTTATCGACCGTGATGGCACCTTAATTGTTGAGCCGCCGGTTGATTTTCAGGTTGACCGTTTAGATAAACTGAAGCTTGAACCTTATGTCATCCCGAGCCTGCTGGCGCTACAAGATGCCGGTTACCGTCTGGTGATGGTAACCAACCAGGACGGTCTTGGCACCGACAGCTACCCACAGCAAGATTTCGATGCACCGCACAATATGATGATGGACATTTTTGCATCGCAGGGTGTGAAATTTGACGATGTGCTAATCTGCCCTCACTTTGAGAAAGACAACTGCTCCTGCCGTAAGCCTAAACTGGGTATGGTGAAAGAATACCTGCAAAGCGGCCGGGTGGATTTCCAACACTCTGTTGTGATTGGCGACCGTGCGACGGATTTACAGCTGGCTGAAAACATGGCAATTCGTGGTATCCAGTACCACCCGGAAACCATGGGTTGGCCAGCAATCGTTAAAGATCTGACGATCAAAGCGCGTACCGCTCAAGTGGTGCGCAAGACCAAAGAAACCGATATTCAGGTGGCTGTCAATCTGGATGAAACCGGCGGCAACCAGATTGAAACCGGTCTGGGCTTTTTTGACCATATGCTGGATCAAATCGCCACGCACGGCGGCTTCCAGATGAAACTGAAAGTGGTGGGCGATCTGCACATTGATGATCACCACACGGTTGAAGATACTGCACTGGCCCTGGGGCAGGCATTGAAAGATGCGCTGGGCGACAAACGCGGTATCGGTCGTTTTGGTTTCAGTCTGCCGATGGACGAGTGTCTGGCACAGTGTGCGCTGGATCTGTCTGGTCGTCCTTACCTTAAGTTTGATGCTGAGTTCAGCCGTCCTCAGGTGGGCGACTTGTCGACTGAAATGGTGTATCACTTCTTCCGTTCTCTGACTGACACGCTGGCGTGTACGCTGCACCTGTCTTCAGCAGGTGAGAATGATCACCACATCATTGAGAGCCTGTTCAAAGCCTTCGGCCGTACGCTGCGCCAGGCCATTCAGGTGCAAGGCAATGAGCTGCCGAGCAGTAAAGGGGTGTTGTAATGAGCCAGAGTCAGAAGGTCGTTATCATTGATACCGGTTGTGCCAACGTTTCTTCCGTGCGCTTTGCGATTGAACGTCTTGGCTACGTGGTGACCATCTCCAAAGAGCCTGCTGTAGTGCTGGCGGCAGATAAACTGTTTTTGCCTGGGGTGGGCACTGCGAGCGAAGCGATGCAAAACCTCAAGCAGCGCAATCTTATTGAGCTGGTCAAGAAAGTTGAAAAGCCGATGCTGGGTATTTGTCTTGGCATGCAGCTTTTGGGCAAACTGTCGGAAGAGAAAGGTCAGAAGGCCGATGAGATCGTTGACTGTCTTGGCCTGGTAGAAGGCGAAGTCCGCCTGATGCAAACCGGCGACCTGCCACTGCCGCACATGGGCTGGAATACCGTATCAGCCACGCCAGGACATCCGCTGTTTAAAGATATTGAAGAAGGTGAGTACTTCTACTTTGTGCACAGCTTTGCGATGCCGGTGGGGGATTACACTATTGCTCAGTGTCAGTATGGCAACCCGTTTAGTGCTGCGATCCAGAATGGCAATTACTACGGCGTACAGTTCCACCCGGAACGTTCTTCAAAAGCCGGTTCAAAGCTGATTCAAAACTTTTTGGAATTGTAAGGATGAGTGCCTGATGACTGTTATCAGGCCTTAATAAGGAATAGTGATGATCATTCCCGCATTAGATTTAATTGAAGGCCAGGTGGTACGTTTGTATCAGGGCGATTACGGCCAGGTCACCGAATATAAAGTGGACCCAGCAGAGCAGTTCAATCTGTATCACCAGGCTGGTGCGAACTGGCTGCACCTGGTTGACCTGACTGGCGCCAAAGATACCACGGCACGTCAGCTCGACCTGATTGCCAGACTGCTGGCCAGCACTCCGGCTCACATCCAGATTGGTGGTGGTGTGCGCAGTGAACAAGACGTGATTGATTTGCTGGAAGCGGGTGCACAGCGCGTTGTGGTTGGTTCTACCGCAGTGAAACAACCAGAATTGGTTAAAGGCTGGATGAGCAAATACGGCGCAGAAAAGATTGTTCTGGCGCTGGACATCAACATTGATGCTGACGGCGTGCGTAAGGTCGCGATTTCCGGCTGGCAGGAAGACTCAGGTGTAACCATCGAAGCTCTGATAGATGACTACCTGACGGTCGGTCTTAAGCACGTGCTGTGTACCGACATTTCCCGTGACGGTACACTGGCGGGCTCGAACGTTGATCTGTATGTTGATTTATGTAAGCAGTATCCTCAGGTGCAGTTCCAGTCTTCGGGCGGTATCGGTAGCCTGGCGGATATCGAAGCACTGAAAGATACTGGTGTAGCAGGTGTGATCGTAGGTCGCGCCCTGCTGGATGGTAAATTTACCGCACAGGAGGCGTTCGCATGTTGGCAAAACGCATAATCCCTTGTCTCGACGTTCGTGATGGTCAGGTGGTGAAGGGCGTTCAGTTCCGTAACCACGAAATCATCGGTGACATCGTCCCGCTGGCACAACGTTACGCCGCAGAGGGCGCGGATGAGCTGGTATTTTACGATATCACCGCATCCAGTGATGGCCGCGTGGTGGATAAAAGCTGGGTGTCTCGTGTCGCGGAGGTGATTGATATCCCTTTCTGTGTCGCCGGCGGCATCAAGTCAGCAGAAGATGCAGCGCGTATTCTGGAGTTCGGCGCGGATAAAGTGTCGATTAACTCTCCGGCTCTGGCCAACCCGCAGTTGATCACGGATTTGGCGGATAAATTCGGCGTGCAGTGTATTGTGGTGGGTATCGACTCTTACTTTGATAAAGAGACCGGTAAATACCAGGTGTATCAGTTTACCGGTGATGAAGCACGTACCAAAGCAACCCAATGGGAAACCAAAGACTGGGTACAGGAAGTGCAGAAACGCGGTGCCGGTGAAATCGTGCTGAATATGATGAACCAGGACGGCGTGCGTAATGGTTACGATCTTGAGCAGCTCAACATGGTGCGTTCAGTGTGCAAAGTGCCTTTGATCGCGTCTGGCGGTGCCGGTGCGATGGAACATTTCGCCGATGCTTACAAGCTGACTAATGTCGATGGCGCCCTGGCGGCATCGGTGTTCCACAAACAGATCATCAATATTGGTGAACTAAAACAGTATTTAAAACAACAAGAGATCGAGGTAAGACTATGAGCCAAGCAGTACCAAGCCTGACAGAGCTCTCAGACCGCATTAACTGGGAAAAGGTCGATGGTCTTGTACCGGCAATTGTCCAGGATTTCGCATCCAGCCAGGTGCTGATGATGGGTTACATGAACCAGGACGCTCTGGCAAAGACGCTGCAAACTGAACAGGTGACGTTTTTCTCACGCACCAAAGAGCGTCTTTGGACCAAGGGTGAAACCTCGGGCAATGTGTTACAACTGAAAAATATCGCTTTGGATTGTGACCAGGACACGCTGTTGGTTAAAGTCAACCCAATCGGTCCGACGTGTCACACCGGTACCACGACCTGTTGGGATGGCGACTCGCAAGAGGAGTCACAAATGGTGTGGCTTCATCAACTTGAGCAGCTACTGGCTGCCCGCAAGAGTGCCGACCCAGAGTCCTCTTACACTGCCAGCCTATATTCGCGTGGTACCAAACGTATTTCGCAGAAAGTGGGCGAAGAAGGCGTTGAAGTCGCGCTTGCGGCGACGTCGGGCGATAAGGCGGAACTGATTTGTGAATCGGCTGACCTGATTTACCACCTGCTGGTGTTGTTGCAAGATCAAGGCCTGTCGATGAGCGATGTGATTGATAAGCTCAAAGAGCGCCACAAGTAACGCTTAGTGATACGACAGTACGACATAATACAAAACGCCCTTGAGGGCGTTTTGCTTTTGGCCTGAGAAACAACAATGGGCCGGAGAAGTTTGATCTGTGTGTCAGAGCTTGATCTCTTTCCATTCACCCGGCTGCAGGTCGCCGAGTACAATATCACCCATAGAATAGCGGATCAGGCGTAGGGTAGGGAAGCCGATATGTGCGGTCATGCGGCGCACCTGACGGTTGCGTCCTTCGATGATGGTGATGGCCAGCCAGGTGGTCGGGATTGCAGCGCGATAGCGTACCGGCGGATGGCGATCCCAGAGTTTTGGCTCGGTCATAATAGCCACCTTTGCAGGCAGAGTCGGGCCATCTTTGAGCGTGACTCCGCGCCGCAGCTGTTCCAGATCTTGCTCTTGCGGGGCGCCTTCCACCTGCACCCAGTAGGTCTTCGGCGATTTAGACTGCGGCTGAGTCAGGCGGGCCTGCAAAATACCATCATTAGTCAGAACCATCAGTCCTTCACTGTCACGGTCAAGGCGACCGGCGGCATAAATGTCCTTGAGCGGAATAAAATCCGCCAGAGTTTTACGCCCTTCACCGTCGGTAAACTGGCTCAGCGTGTCAAACGGCTTATTGAAGATCACCACTTTACGGTCTTGAGGAGACACTCTTGGCTTATCGGCACGCGCACGTTGCCCGTTTGTTGGTTTGCGATGACGTTGTGGACTCTTGGCATTACGCACAGAATCGGAAGATTTTGCTCGTTTAAAATGCGGCTTTGAGGCGCCGTGTGTTGAGGTAGCAGAAGCTCGCGGCGAGCGGGATGACATGTTAAGTACCTTGCAAAAATGTGAATGACTTGTATTTCAAAGTTTCCAGACGGGCGGATTTAAGCTATTATTTGCGCGCCCGAAAACAGTAATGACGAACAAGATGATAGACTATTATCTTAGTTTTGTTTAATTATAACTGCCTTCACTCACGGACTGTATCCCAAGTCATTGGATCTGCTGTCAGACCAGAAGCGCATCGGCCCTCAAAAGCAACTTATTGTATGGAATTGAGTTGTATAGAATTGAGGACAGGGAGCGCGGCGTCGGCATCAAAGCAGCGACAAAGCGACTGGGTATTGGACGGACGCGCAGATTCATCGTGTTCGGCCCGGGACTTGAAGACCGAGACTTGAAAAAGTGGGATTATCGTACCCTGGTTGGACGGCGCTTCCTGCTGGGCAGGAGGGGTCAACAGAGTACGGACATTCACACAGTGTGATGCAATTCATTGCGCTGTTAGAACAAATAGGGAAAGTTCATGCCTACAGAAAAACCTACAATTATCTACACCATCACTGACGAAGCTCCGGCACTAGCCACTTATTCATTGCTGCCAATCATTCAGTCATTTACAGCATCGTCAGGTATCAACGTTGAGACGCGTGACATTTCGTTAGCAGGCCGAATTCTTGCCAACTTCCCTGAGCACCTGAAAGAAGACCAGCGTATCGGTGATGCACTGGCTGAACTGGGTGACCTGGCTCAGACTCCAGAAGCGAACATCATCAAGCTGCCAAATATCTCTGCATCTGTTCCTCAGCTGCGTGCAGCCATCAAAGAGCTTCAGGAAAAAGGCTACAGCCTGCCTAACTACCCAGATGAGCCAAGCACTTACGAAGAAGAAGCGATCAAAGCAACTTACGACAAAATCAAAGGTAGTGCGGTAAACCCTGTACTGCGTGAAGGTAACTCAGACCGTCGTGCGCCTGCATCAGTAAAAAACTATGCGAAGAAGAACCCGCACTCAATGGGGGCCTGGTCTGCAGATTCTAAGTCACATGTTGCAAGCATGGACGACAAAGATTTCTTCGGCAGCGAGAAGTCACTGACTGTCGATGCAGCCACTCAGGTTTCAATTGAATTTGTTGGTAAAGATGGTTCAAGCAAAGTGCTGAAAAAACCATTTGCACTGCAAGATAAAGAAATCATCGATACCACAGTAATGAACAAGAAAGCTCTGGTTGAGTTTTTCGAGAAAGAGATCGCTGAAGCGAAGAGCCAGGATGTACTGCTGTCTCTGCACATGAAAGCGACGATGATGAAAGTCTCTGACCCGGTGATTTTTGGTCACGCGGTTAAAGTGTACTACAAAGAGGTATTTGCTAAATACGGCGAGCTGTTCGAACAGCTGGGTGTTGATGTGAACAACGGCCTGGGTGATGTATACGCGAAGATCCAGACTCTGCCAGAAGCCCAGCGCACTGAGATCGAAGCGGCAATCGCAGCGGTTTATGAAACCCAGCCTGCACTGGCGATGGTTGACTCAGACCGTGGTATCACCAACCTGCATGTACCAAGCGACATCATCGTTGATGCCTCTATGCCAGCCATGATCCGTTCTTCCGGCCAGATGTGGGGCCCGGATGGTAAACAGAAAGACACTAAAGCACTGATCCCGGATCGCTGCTACTCAGGTGTTTACCAGGCCGTGATCGAATTCTGTAAGGAAAACGGTGCTTTCGACCCAACCACTATGGGCAGCGTACCAAACGTCGGCCTGATGGCGCAGAAAGCAGAAGAATACGGCTCACACGATAAGACCTTCATCCTCGACGCTGAAGGTAGCGTACGCGTTGTAGACGCGGCGGGTAACGTGCTGCTGGAACAAGCGGTTGAAGCTGGCGACATCTTCCGTATGTGCCAGGTGAAAGATGCACCGATCCAGGATTGGGTTAAACTGGCGGTTGCCCGCGCTCGCGCAACGGGTGCACCAGCGGTATTCTGGCTGGATGAAGCTCGCGCTCACGATGCAGAGCTGATTAAGAAAGTGAACCAGTACCTGCCTGAGCACGACACTGCGGGTCTTGAAATCAAGATCCTCTCGCCAGTCGAAGCGACTAAGTACTCTCTGGTTCGCATTAAAGAGGGGCTGGATACGATTTCTGTCACTGGTAACGTTCTGCGTGACTACCTGACTGACCTGTTCCCGATTCTGGAACTGGGTACTTCAGCGAAAATGCTGTCTGTTGTTCCTCTGATGAACGGTGGCGGTCTGTTCGAAACCGGTGCGGGCGGTTCTGCGCCTAAACACGTTCAGCAAGTAGAGAAAGAGAACCACCTGCGTTGGGACTCACTGGGTGAATTCCTGGCTCTGGCTGCATCTTTGGAGCATCTGAGCGAAGTCAGCAATAATCCTAAAGCTCAAGTGCTGGCGGATGCACTGGACAAAGCGACCGGTCAGTTCCTGGATACCAACAAATCTCCTTCACGTAAAGTGGGTGAACTGGATAACCGTGGCAGCCACTTCTATCTGGCTATGTACTGGGCACAAGCTCTGGCTGAGCAGACTGCAGATGCCGACCTGGCCGCAGAATTCGCACCAATCGCGAAACAGATGCAAGACAACGAAGCAAGCATTGTTGCTGAGCTGAACAGCGCGCAAGGTGTGAGTGTTGACCTGGGTGGTTACTATGCACCGGTATTTGAAAAAGCATCCGCTGTTATGCGCCCAAGTGCGACTCTGAACAGCATCATCGATCGTGCGTAATACCTGACACGGAGTCGTTACTCACATACAAGTAACCGTTACTCACATACGGGTAACGGTTTCACGGTAGTCAACGCTCAGATGTATCAGATGTAATAAAAAGAACACCCGCCATATGGCGGGTGTTCTTTTTACGGCAGTCGGTAACGCTTACCGAACAAAATATCTATCATCTTTTGGCAGCGATTATTTTGCTTGTTGACCCTCAATCGGTACAACGCTGCTGGCGTGGTAACCTTTAGGGCCTTGTTCAACTTCATACGATACTGTCTGGCCCGCTTTCAACGTCCGATAGCCATCCATCTGGATCGTTGAATAATGGGCAAAAATGTCTCCGTCTTCACCTTCCGGACAAATAAATCCAAATCCTTTGGCGTTGTTGAACCATTTAACTGTACCTGTAGCCATGCTTTACATCCCTCATGCATTTTCGTTACTGATGTTGTTTAAGAGAAAACTCACTTGTTCTCCATCGTCGTGAGCTCTCCAAGTAGTGAATAGCCATTTAGCCGCTGCCAAATTTTTAGTCACTATTTGACCAATGTAGCCAATGATTGAACACAGTCAATAGGAAAACCGTATAAAGATATGTAGTTTTATAAGTAAATCACTATTGGTCGTACGTAACTCAAACTTATGGCACATGTTGGTGAGTAATTTGCAATTTGTTAATGGCAGGTTGCTAATTTGATAATTTTAACAGTTGCAAATAGCGAAGCATGTTGTGAGTTTATTTGCATATTGACGGTTGCTTTTTGTTCAAATGCATGGGTGATGGCACTGAATAGCAATCTTTTATTTGCAGCGATACAATTGCTGCATTAGTCTCTAATTAAGGGTTGTTTTTCACCTGAAGTGACAGCATGTTAGGTTATGAAACCGTGTTGTGAATGGGACTGAATAGGTTATTGATTTGAGAAACAGTCTGAATAACGGCCGTCATGAGCAAAAACTTTGAATGGGTGTCTCCGGGCTCAGAACTTCTGGAGCGAGAAGAAACAGGGATCAAGCCACCGGCTATGTATAACGTATTGTTAAACAATGACGATTACACACCGATGGACTTTGTCATCGAAATCCTGGAACGTTTTTTCTCGATGGATATCGAACGAGCGACGCAGGTAATGCTCAAGGTGCATTACGAAGGTAAAGCAATTTGTGGCACATTTACTGCAGAGGTTGCAGAGACGAAAGTCGCACAGGTGACAATGTACTCAAGGGAAAATGAGCACCCACTGTTATGCACCATGGAGCAAGCTTAGAACTTGCGACGACGATGTGGTTGTTCCTTAAGGAGGACTTATGCTTAACAAAGAACTAGAGTCGAGTCTAAATGGCGCGTTCGCTCGAGCGCGGGACAAAAGACATGAATTTATGACCGTCGAGCACCTCCTACTCGCATTGTTGGAAAACGATGCCGCGAAGGAAGCACTGCTGGCGTGTCAGGCTGATATCGACACATTACGTCGTGAGCTGGATACATTCATCGATCAAACGACGCCCCTCATCCCGGAAAATGACGAGACGCGTGAGACACAACCAACGCTGAGTTTTCAGCGCGTTTTGCAGCGTGCCGTTTTCCATGTTCAGTCATCCGGGCGTAGCGAAGTGACCGGAGCTAATGTCCTGGTCGCCATTTTTAGTGAGCAAGAGTCTCACGCAGCTTACCTGCTGAAGAAAAACGACATCAGTCGTCTGGATATTGTTAACTTTATTTCACACGGCATCACCAAAGCGTCCAGCTCCGGCGAAGACTCTTCATCCGATTCTTTCGGTACCGAGAGCGGTGAAGAGGTGAGTGCAGACGAACGTCTGGAAAGCTTTGCCACTAACCTCAATCATCTGGCCAAACAAGGTAAGATTGACCCGCTGATTGGCCGTGACAAGGAGCTGGAAAGAACCATTCAGGTGCTGTGCCGCCGCCGCAAGAACAACCCGCTGCTGGTGGGTGAGGCCGGCGTTGGTAAAACGGCGATTGCTGAAGGTCTGGCATGGCGTATCGTTGAAGGCCAGGTACCTGAAGTGATCAAAGACAGCGTGATTTACTCGCTGGATATCGGCTCTCTGCTGGCGGGTACTAAATACCGCGGCGATTTTGAGAAGCGCTTCAAGTCGATTCTTAAACAACTGGAAAAAGAGAAAGACGCTATCCTGTTTATCGATGAAATCCACACTATTATTGGCGCGGGTGCAGCATCGGGTGGCCAGGTTGATGCCGCTAACCTGATTAAACCTCTGCTGAGCAGCGGTAAACTGCGCTGTATCGGTTCGACGACTTATCAGGAATACAGCAACATTTTTGAGAAAGAGCGTGCGTTATCGCGCCGTTTCCAAAAAATTGATGTGGTAGAGCCATCATTGGATGACACCACCAAGATTCTGATGGGGCTAAAGCCTAAATACGAAGCGCACCACGACGTCCGCTATACCAACAAAGCACTGCGTGCGGCTGTTGAGTTGTCGGCGAAATACATTAATGAGCGTCACCTGCCAGATAAGGCTATCGATGTGATTGATGAAGCCGGTGCGCGAATCCGTCTGCTGCCAGCCAGTCGTCGTAAGAAAACCATCGGTGTGGCTGAAATTGAAGCCATGGTCGCAAAAATGGCGCGTATTCCGGAAAAATCAGTGTCGTCTTCTGATAAAGACATCCTGAAAAATCTGGACCGCAGAATGAAGATGCTGGTATTCGGACAAGATAATGCGATTGACGTACTGACCGAATCCATCAAGTTAACCCGTGCAGGGCTGGGCTCGGACAATCGTCCGGTGGGTTCCTTCCTGTTCGCCGGTCCGACCGGGGTAGGTAAAACAGAAGTCACAGTCCAGCTGTCTAAGTTGCTGGGTATTGAACTGCTGCGCTTTGATATGTCTGAGTACGGTGAACGCCACTCTGTGAGCCGCCTGATTGGTGCGCCTCCGGGTTACGTTGGTTTCGACCAGGGTGGTTTGCTGACGGATGCGGTGATTAAGCACCCTCACTCGGTGGTACTGCTGGATGAGATTGAGAAAGCTCACCCGGATATCTTTAACCTGCTGCTGCAGGTGATGGATAACGGTACGCTGACGGATAACAATGGACGTAAAGCGGATTTCCGTAATGTGATCCTGGTGATGACGACCAACGCCGGTGTGGCAGAAACCGTGAAGAAATCGATCGGGATGATCCAGCAAGATCATAGCCATGATGCCATGGCTGAGATCAAGAAGGTATTTACACCTGAGTTCCGTAACCGACTTGACCATATTATTTGGTTCAACGCGCTCGATGAACGGGTTATTCATCAAGTGGTCGACAAATTTATTGTCGAACTGCAGGTCCAACTGGATGCTCGTGGCGTATCTCTGGAAGTATCCGAAGATGCTCGTCACTGGTTGGCAATCAAGGGCTATGACCGTGAAATGGGTGCACGCCCAATGGGCCGTGTTATTCAGGATAAACTGAAAAAACCATTGGCGAACGAATTGTTGTTCGGCTCACTGGTTGACGGCGGTACGGTGAAAGTTGCGCTGAGTGACGATAACCTGACCTTTGAATACATGGGAACCCGCGAAGAAGTGGTTCACTGATTCACTTGTCATCGAGCCAGGTTGACCTATCTGCAATAAATGCAAAAAGCGCACTGAAATCAGTGCGCTTTTTTGTGTTTCGGATCTGGACAGTCTGTTCGATTTGCCAGCCAATTCAAGTAGTACAGAACACGGGCTATCGGCTTGTGTGAATCATCCGGTTGCCGGTTTGTCAGCTCTTTGCAGAGAGGCATCGTAGCTCTGTAGGGAACTCGCAGACTCAATAGCGGACGATACAAGCAGGGGAAGACGAGCTGCCCCGGTGGGCCGAAAAACAAAAACGGAGCATTAAGCTCCGTTTTTGTTGCATTCGAAAATCAATGATTAACGAGCACGGAAGACGATGCGCCCTTTTGTCAGGTCGTATGGTGTCATCTCTACAGTCACTTTATCACCCGTCAGGATACGGATGTAGTTCTTACGCATTTTACCAGAGATGTGAGCAGTCACTACGTGACCGTTCTCTAGCTCAACGCGGAACATTGTGTTTGGAAGAGTATCAAGGACCGTACCTTGCATCTCAATTACGTCTTCTTTAGCCATTTAATCCTCTTTAGAAATTAGGCAAATATTAACGGCCGCATTCTGCCGCTAATTAAACAATATGTAAAGTTGGGCAGTATTCTACCCTTGCCAACGCTGATTTACTAGCCTTTGATGACGTCTGAAACGTACTTTGTAGTTCATTGCCGGACATTCATCAATTTGATATCCCAGATAAAGCCACTGTTTATCCAGCTGTTTACACAGCTCCAACTGGGTCAGCACGCCCAACGTGCCCAGCGACAGCGGATGGTCCGGGTCGAAAAAGGTGTAAAACGCACTGGCACTGTGGGGAAGGATATCGGTTATTGCGACGGCCACCAGTTTATCCTGGTGGTATATATGCAAATAGCGGGTATCTAACCAGGCGCTGCGGGCAAATTTATCAAATTCATCTTTACGCGGTGGGTACATGGTACCATCGCGGTGACGTGCTTTGATATAGCGCGAATAGAGACTAAACCAGTTTTTATCCAAATTCTGTTTAAGTTGCCACGAAAATTCGCTACGCATCTTGCTGAGCAGACGCTTTTGGCTTTTGGATGGCACAAAGTCGCTGACCGAGACACGCAGAGCTTCACAAGCGTTGCATGCATCACAGTGAGGTTTATAGATGGTATCGCCGCTGCGACGGAATCCGTTTGCCAGCAGAATTTCATAGTTTTCGGCGGATTGCATCTGGCTGTCGATAGCGACAGCGACACGTTCCATGCGATCTTTGAGGTAACTGCACGGGTGATTACTGGTCAGTCCAATACGAATATTTTGCAGCTCAGAGCTCATGTTTATTCCTCAGTCGTTGTTTGCGCCGGACAAGGCAGCCACTGGGGCTCAAAACAACGTTTGCTTACGTCCTGTTTCTTTAAAGATAGCAACAAATCCATGAATTTGTCGCGGGATAACTCCTTTGCACCCAATGATTTAAGGTGAGGGTTCATCACTTGGCAGTCAATGAGTTCTCCCCGATGAGCGGCAAAATGGTGGCAGAAATACCATAGTGCTATCTTCGAGGCATTCGGTTTGAGACTGAACATTGATTCGCCGCAAAAGAGCCTGCCGACCTGAATGCCGTACAGGCCACCAATAATTTGCTGGTTGTGCCACACTTCAACGGAATGGCAATGTCCTTGACGCGCCAGTTGCTTATAAGCTTGACGCATTTCGCCATTCAACCAAGTTTCTTCAGGTGTGCGCACGGCGGCACACATATCGATGATATGGGGCGTATTGTGATTAATACTGACGGTATAAGCGTGCTTACGTTGAAATTTTTTCACACTTTTGGCGGCGTTGAATGTCTTAGGATCAAACACAGCACGTGGAGACGGGCTCCACCATAAAATCGGTTCGCCCGGGCCATACCAGGGAAATATACCGTTCTGGTAGCCGTTAAGAATCCGGTTTGGGTGCAGATCGCCACCAAAAGCCAGCAGGCCGTTTGGCTCTTGCAGAGCAAGGTAGGGGGATGGAAAACTAAAATCATCCCTGGCTAACTCGGTGAGATAAATCGTCATAGTAAGCGTTTCCGGTAATCAAGAACCCGACAGGAGTAAAACATGAACAAGTGGATTTGGATCTTATTGATTTTTCCTCTCTTTGCCAATGCTGCCTATCAGCGAAATCAGGCAAGGCCGGTAAATGAGGTGGTGTTTGGTACTGTAGATACAGTACGTTACATCTCTCAGCAGGACATTGTCCATTCTAAGGCGAATGGTTGGGAAACCCTGCTTGGTGCAGTCGTCGGTGGTTTGATTGGCCATCAGTTCGGTGATGGGCACGGACGACAGGTTGCGACAGCGGTTGGTGCTATTGCCGGAGCGGGTATCGTCCGTCATCAGGGCGATCAGAGTTATCAGGTTGAATACCGTCTGGTTGAAATCCTGATTAAGACCGAGGATGGCCAATTGATTGACGTTATTCAGGACATTGATAACCAGATGCTGTTTGCCGCCGGTGATCGGGTACGTATCCTCTATTTTAATGACGGAGTGCGGGTTGATAAAGAGATGTGAGACGCGTTTGGTACTGCGTGATAGCGAACAATGTACTGACCCAAGCGCAAACCGTCAGAATTTCATTTCAAAGCCCCGATTAACACTGGCATTGGGGGGGGATTTTGGTTAGTCTGCGGATACGAAGAATTTTCACTGCCGTAACGATCATTGCACAAGACAGGAGTAGCGGCAGTGCAAGGAAACACAACTTTAATGGAAAGCCTCACTTTACAACCCATTGCAAAAATTGACGGACAAGTGAACCTGCCAGGTTCAAAAAGTGTATCAAACCGCGCGTTGCTGCTGGCAGCGCTTGCTAAAGGCACAACCCGCCTGACTAACCTGCTCGACAGTGACGATATCCGTCATATGCTGAATGCCCTGACTAAGCTGGGGGTGGTATTCCGCCTGTCTGATGACAAAACTGAATGCGAAGTGGAAGGATTAGGTAAGCCGTTTACCGCCACTGATGTGCAGGAACTGTTTTTAGGTAATGCAGGCACAGCGATGCGCCCGTTGGCAGCCGCTCTGTGCCTGGGCGAGGGGGATTTTCTCCTGACCGGCGAGCCGCGCATGAAAGAGCGTCCGATTGGCCACCTGGTTGATGCACTGCGTCAGGCCGGCGCTCAAATCGACTATCTGGAAAATGAAAATTATCCTCCGTTGCGTATCCAGGGTACAGGTCTTCAAGCCGGCAGCGTATCGATCGACGGCTCAATCTCCAGTCAGTTTCTGACGGCGTTCCTGATGTCAGCTCCGCTGGCGCAGGGGCAGATTACCATCAATATCGAAGGTGAGCTGGTTTCTAAACCATACATTGATATCACGCTGCACATTATGGAACAGTTTGGTGTGCAGGTCGTTAATAATGATTATCAGCAGTTTGTGATTCCTGCAGGTCAGTCTTATGTTTCGCCAGGTAACTTCATGGTGGAGGGCGATGCATCCTCGGCTTCTTATTTCCTTGCTGCCGCCGCAATTAAAGGCGGTCAGGTGAAAGTGACCGGGATTGGTAAAAACAGTATCCAGGGTGATATTCAGTTTGCTGACGCATTAGAAAAAATGGGTGCACAAATTGAATGGGGCGAAGATTACGTTATCGCGCGTCGTGGTGAGCTGAATGCGGTTGACTTAGATTTCAACCATATTCCGGATGCAGCAATGACCATTGCGACTACAGCACTGTTTGCCAACGGGACGACTGCGATTCGTAACGTCTACAACTGGCGAGTCAAAGAGACAGATCGTCTGGCGGCAATGGCAACCGAGTTGCGTAAAGTCGGTGCGACAGTGGAGGAGGGTGAAGATTACATTACCATCACGCCACCAGCACAACTGACGCACGCTGCGATCGACACCTATGATGACCACCGCATTGCGATGTGTTTTTCACTGGTCGCATTGAGCGATACGCCTGTCACCATCAATGATCCTAAGTGTACATCGAAGACGTTCCCGGATTACTTCGATAAGTTTGCTCAGCTAAGTCACGCCGAGTAAAATTATTTTAAAAATAGTTACACAAAGTTGTTGATATAAAAGCCTCTTTAAGAGGCTTTTATTATTTTTGCAGCGTAAACTCGTTAGAGAGTTGGTGAGCCAGATATTTAAACATGTTGAACACCGCTGTTGTCTTTTCGGTCGGCATACCGTTTGAATCGAGAAAGTAAGTTCCTTTGAACACCAGAACATCGGCTTTCTCTTCCACACTATCTGCGCGCATGCCCTCGATGTAATTTTCATGCTCTTGAATCAGTTGGTTGGCGATGAGCAGCAGATCGAATTCGCTTATGTGAGTTTTGCTAGTCATAACTTGTCTCCTCGGTAGTCATGTGTTGCCAGTTTAGGGTTGTGACACGCAAATACCATGATCAAAAACAGGAAAAATGAGAATGGTGCATTTGACTAATCTGTGATTTGTTCCATATTTCACCTGTTTGCAGTCGCGCTGCCGAGTAAGTCATTTTAGTATGTGCGGGATTTCCTGCGACGGGTGAGGTTTCGTCGATTTGTCGAGCAAATAAGTGGATTTTTTTAAAAACCTGTTGATCTTCTCTTTATTCGGCTCGATAGTAAAAAAAGAAGCAATATTGTAGAACGTCATGCGATTTACTGTTCGCATAGTGATTAAGGACATTTGAGTCAAATTATGGGTAAATCACTCGTTATAGTGGAGTCGCCAGCCAAGGCCAAAACGATCAATAAATATCTTGGCAAAGACTTTATTGTTAAGTCTAGTGTCGGTCATGTCCGCGATCTGCCAACCGCCGGTCAAAGCACGGCGACGAAAAAGAAAGCCGCACCTGTCTCAACCAAAGAGCTAAGTGCAGAAGAAAAAGCACGCCTGAAGAAAGAGAAGGACCGTGCTGCACTGATCAAGAAAATGGGTATTGACCCATACCATGATTGGGAAGCCAACTACCAGATTCTACCCGGCAAAGAAAAAGTCGTTGCCGAACTGCAAAAGTTAGCGAAAGACGCAGACAGCGTTTATCTCGCAACCGATTTGGACCGCGAGGGAGAGGCTATCGCTTGGCACCTTCGTGAGATCATCGGTGGCGATGAAGAGCGATATAAACGTGTTGTGTTTAACGAAATCACTAAAAACGCCATTCAGCAAGCTTTCCAGCAGCCTGGAGAGTTGAACATGGCTGGCGTGAATGCTCAGCAGGCCCGTCGTTTTATGGATCGCGTGGTGGGCTTTATGGTGTCACCGCTGCTTTGGAAAAAAGTGGCACGAGGCCTATCAGCCGGTCGCGTTCAGTCTGTGGCGGTAAAACTGTTGGTGGAGCGTGAGCGCGAAATTAAAGCGTTTGTACCGGAAGAGTTCTGGGATATCCACGCTGACACTCTGACACCGGGTCACGAAGCATTCCGTCTGTTGGTGGCTCAGAAAGACGGTATGGCCTTCAAACCGTCTAACGAAACCGATGCCATGGCTTCGGTAGCTGCGCTGCAAAAAGCGCGCTACGAAGTGTGTAAGCGCGAAGACAAGCCAACCAGCAGTAAACCGTCGGCGCCGTTTATCACCTCAACCCTGCAGCAGGCGGCCAGTACGCGTCTGGGCTACGGTGTTAAGAAAACCATGATGCTGGCTCAGCGTTTGTATGAAGCGGGTTACATCAC
The DNA here is from genome assembly GCF_004804295.1 of Vibrio sp. H11. Classification (NCBI taxonomy): domain Bacteria; kingdom Pseudomonadati; phylum Pseudomonadota; class Gammaproteobacteria; order Vibrionales; family Vibrionaceae; genus Vibrio; species Vibrio sp. H11. The sequence goes on from NZ_SSHN01000005.1 coordinate 76,040, forward strand.
TTATATGCGTACCGATTCGACTAATCTGAGTTCAGAGGCGGTAGGCGCGGTACGTGACTACATTACCAGTGAATTTGGTGATGCCTACCTGCCTGGTAAGCCGAACGTGTACGGCAGCAAAGAAGGTGCTCAGGAAGCGCACGAAGCGATTCGTCCTTCAAGCGTGTCCGTTAAAGCGGAAGACCTGGAAGGGATGGAAGCGGACGCTCACAAACTGTATGCACTTATCTGGAACCAGTTTGTCGCTTGTCAGATGACGCCGGCCAAATACGATTCAACCACCGTCAGCGTTAAAGCGGACGAGTACACGCTGAAAGCGAAAGGTCGTATTCTCAAATTTGATGGCTGGACTCGCGTACAGCGTCCTCTGGGTAAAAATGAAGACCAGATTCTGCCAGCGGTCCAGGTTGGTGAAACTCTGGCTCTGGAAAAACTGGATCCGAAACAGCACTTTACTAAGCCGCCGGCACGTTACACCGAAGCTGCGCTGGTTAAAGAACTGGAAAAACGTGGTATCGGCCGTCCTTCAACCTACGCATCCATCATCTCGACCATTCAGGATCGTGGCTACGTCAAAGTTGATCAGCGTCGTTTCTACGCTGAGAAGATGGGTGAGATCGTGACCGACCGCCTGGATGACAGTTTTGAAGATCTGATGAACTACGATTTTACCGCCCGCATGGAACAGAAACTGGACCAGATTGCGGAAGGTGAAACCAACTGGAAAGGTGTGCTGGATAACTTCTTTGAAGACTTCAGCCACAATCTGGAACAAGCTGAGCAGGATGAAGATCACGGCGGTATGAAGCCGAACCATATCGTGATGACCGATATTCTTTGCCCGACCTGTGAGCGCCCGATGGGGATTCGTACGGCCTCGACCGGTGTGTTCCTGGGGTGTTCCGGTTATGCGCTGCCACCGAAAGAGCGTTGTAAGACAACGATCAACTTAGGTGACGAAGAGGGCATTATCAACGTTCTGGAAGAAGACGTTGAAACCGCTGCACTGCGTGCCAAGAAGCGTTGTCCTATCTGTGAAACCGCAATGGATGCGTACCTTATCGATGATAAGCGTAAGTTGCATGTGTGTGGTAACAACCCGAACTGCGACGGCTACATTGTTGAGAAGGGTGAGTTTAAGGTGAAGGGCTACGATGGCCCTGTGGTTGAGTGTGACAAATGTGGTTCTGATATGGTGCTGAAAAACGGCCGTTTCGGAAAATACATGGATTGCACCAGCGAAACCTGTAAGAACACACGTAAGATTCTGAAAAACGGAGAAGTGGCACCGCCAAAAGAAGATCCGGTTCACTTCCCTGAGTTACCGTGTGAGAACTCAGACGCGTACTTTGTTCTGCGTGATGGCGCGTCAGGTCTGTTCTTTGCGGCAAGCAACTTCCCGAAATCACGGGAAACCCGTGCGCCGTTGGTAGAGGAGCTGGCGAAATACAAAGATCGTATTTCAGAGAAATTCCATTATCTGGCCGATGCGCCGACTCATGACCCGGATGGTCGTCCGGCAGTGGTCCGCTTCAGTCGTAAAAGTAAAGAGCATTACGTACGTACTGAAGATGACGGCAAACCGTCAGGATGGACGGCGCTGTTTAACGAAGGTAAGTGGGAAATCACGGATAAGCGTAAGAACGCCAAATAACGAGTTATTGTAAACCAGCGTGTTACACATATCTGCAGGCAGCCAATCGGCTGCCTTTTTTATCATTGTTATACCGGGTAAAAGTGAGTTTGTGTCGCAATTTTCTGACCTGGTTATGAATATCGTCACTTGACGGTATCCTCTGTCACATTTCACTCCTACACTGCTGGTTGAATGTTCGTCACTTTAGGCGAAAGCCGTAACGGAATTGTTAGTTTTTAGGTAGTAATAACCCTCTATTTTGTGAGCGTTATTAGGTGTTGGAAACGCAACAACAGATTCCATTAGAGAATGCTGATTCCTGAATTGTATTCCTGTACGGTTTAGATAAAGTAGATAACTAACTGGTTGCATTTTGCGTTTCCCCACGTATCTGCTAGCTGTATGTAATGTTGCCGGTTGAAAGGAAAACGCCGTCATCCCCCCCACTTTTCAGATATGACGAGCGCAATACAAAAAATGGAGAATAATAATGACTGGTGTACTAGGTATGATTTTAGCCGGTGGCGAAGGTTCCAGACTGATGCCGCTGACCGCTTCCAGAACCAAACCTGCCGTGCCGTTTGGTGGCAGTTACCGATTGATTGACTTCGCGCTGAATAACTTCGTCAACGCGGATATAATGCGTCTCTACGTACTGACGCAGTTTAAATCTCAATCACTCTACCTGCATATGAAAAAAGGGTGGAATGTCTCCAGTATTCGTGACCGTTTTATTGATACCATTCCTGCCCAGATGCGCGATGGCAAACGCTGGTATGAAGGCACGGCAGATGCTATTTATCAGAACCTGCGTTTTGTCGAAATCTCAGAGGCGGATCAGGTGTGTATTTTTGGCTCTGATCATATCTACAAGATGGACATTCGTCAGATGCTGGATTACCACCGTCGTCAGGAAGCTCGTATGACTGTTGCTGCGATTCGTATGCCTATTTCGCAGGCATCCTCGTTCGGGGTTATCGAAGTCAATGAAGAGGGGCTGATGGTTGGCTTTGAAGAGAAGCCTGAATGTCCTAAATCCATTCCGGGTCAACCGGAGTGGGCGCTGGTATCAATGGGGAACTACATTTTTGATACCGAAATTTTATGCGACGAATTACGTCAGGATGCCGCGAACGCAAACTCCAGTCATGACTTTGGTAAAGACATCATTCCGAAGATGTTCCCGGAAGGCGGAGTGTACGTGTACGATTTTTCTACCAATAAAATCAAGGGTGAGAAGGAGTCAAGCTACTGGCGCGATGTGGGTACGATAGAGTCTTACTGGTCAGCGCATATGGATCTGCTTGATAAAGAGCCGCCATTCTCTCTGTATAACCGTAGCTGGCCGCTACATACCTATTATCCACCACTGCCACCGGCTACCTTTGTCGATGTTGGGGATAAGAAGGTCACCATTAAAGACAGCCTGGTATCAGGCGGCAGCTACATCCAGGCTTCGAAGATTTATAAGTCGGTTTTGGGGTATCGCAGTAACATTGGCACTGGCTCTTACATTAGTGAATCTGTTATCTTGGGAGACGTGAAAATTGGTGCAGGCTGCACAGTTAAGCGCGCCATTATCGACAAAAATGTGGAGATCGCCCCAGGGACTGTTATCGGCGAAGACTTGGAATTGGACAGACAACGTTTCCATGTGTCCGACGAGGGGATCGTTGTCATAGCAAAAGGAACAAAAGTTGGATTCTAACCTTGAACACATTAATGTTTGGTTTGTTGTATCAGAAGCCGAAGGGTTGGTGAAGAGTGGTGGCTTAGCGGATGTTGCTAAGGCACTGCCTAAAGCACTGGCTGAACTTGGTCACCAGGTGGCGATTGTACTGCCTGGGTATCGCACAGTTGCAGACAAAGATTCAGCTCCGGTGATCCTTGATACCGAACTGACCCATTGGCCGCATATCCGTTATCAGGTACGCCAGCGTGAACTCGATGGTGTGCCGGTCTATCTTATCGATTGCGACCAGTATTTTGACCGTCCTCGGCTTTATGCTGAGGGCAACCAGGCGTATCCGGACAATGGAGAGCGTTTTGGTTTCTTCTCTTCCGCCTGTCTGGACGTACTGCCTAAACTGGGTATCAAACCGGATATTATCCACGCTAATGACTGGCATACCGGTCTGGTTCCTTTTTTGCTCAAAACCCGCTATCAGGATGATGGGTATTTTGAGGATGTAAAGAGTGTCCTGACCATCCACAACGCCATCTTCAAGGGGATTTTTTCTTACCATCAGCTGGAAGTTATCCCGGAACTGAATTTATCGGGAATGGAATTTCTGCAATATGGTCATGATCACATCAGCATGTTGCGCGCCGGTATTGCGTTTGCCGATAAGATTAATGCGGTTAGCCCGAACTACGCATCGGAGTTGCTGACACCACTCGGCTCGCACGGTCTGGTTGATGATTTTGTCCATCGTGCCCGTGATTTGCACGGCATTGTCAATGGCTGTGACTATTCAGAATGGAACCCGGCAACCGATAGCTACCTGCCTCAGACATACACAGCCGAAACGGATTCTTTGCTTGCCGGTAAAGCCGCCAGCAAAGCCGCATTGCAAACTGAACTGCAATTACCGCAACGCGATATTCCGATGTTTGGCATGGTGTGCCGTCTGACTCATCAGAAAGGCTTTCACTACATTCTGCCAATTCTTGCGCAGTTCCTGCGTAATGATGTGCAGTTGGTGATTGTGGGGACTGGTGAGCCTGAAGTTGCGGCTAAGCTGCATAAGATTGCCGCAGCTCACGCTGATAAGTTTGCGTTTGTCGAAGCCTACAGCAACCGGTTTGCCCACCTGGTCGAAGCTGGCTCAGATTTCTTCCTGATGCCATCAGAGTTCGAGGCCTGTGGTCTGAACCAAATCTACAGTATGGCTTACGGTACCTTGCCTATTGTACGTGAGGTTGGCGGGCTGAAAGACACAGTACATGATTATGACAAGTACCCGCATGAGGCGACCGGTTTTGGCTTTCAGGAGCCGTCACCTGAAGCTCTGCTGATTACAATGCAACGTGCTTTGCTGTTTTACCTGCAACATCCCGATGAGATGCTCAAAGTGCAGCAGCGCGCGATGGGCACCGATTTCAGCTGGAGCGAGTCGGCGCTGGAATATGTCAAGATGTATCGTCTGGCCCGGTTTGATTAACCCGACGCAGATAAAGGCCGATATTCGTCTTTAAAGAGCTGCCCGGTTGCACTGCTGTCAAAGCAGAGTTCGGATATCTGGTGTTGAATCGACAAGGTTTATGAGCGGAATGTGAAAGCATTCCGTTTTTTTATGGTAAGTGGCTTGTTTTGTGCACAGTTGTCGGTGTTGGATGACTTACGCTGGCGCAGATTATGGTAGTCTGTGCGCGAGTGATTACTGAGCCTGTTACTAATGTCTGACAACATTTTGTTCCATAAAACGTATCTGCATCCATTCAGCTCGGAGTGGGTGGTATTTGTGCATGGTGCCGGAGGCAGTTCGTCGATTTGGTTCAAGCAAATTAAAGCCTATAAACAGCACTTCAATTTATTGTTGATTGATCTGCGCGGGCATGGTAAGTCCGGCAAATTGCTCAAAGAGTTAATCTCTCATCGTTATACCTTCCACTCCGTGACTCAGGATGTCCTGTGTGTGTTGGATCACCTGCATATCCGCACTGCTCACTTTGTTGCTATGTCTTTGGGGACCATCATAGTGCGTAATATTGCGGAAGTGTCGGCTGACCGGATTTCGTCTATGGTGCTGGGCGGGGCGGTTACCCGCTTTAATGCCCGCTCTCAGATACTGGTTCAGCTCGGACGCCTCGGCCAGCACATCATTCCCTACATGTGGCTGTATCGTTTATTTGCCTACATTGTCATGCCGCAGCGCAGTCAGAAAGAGTCACGCCACTTGTTTATTCGTGAAGCGAAAAAGCTGTGTCAGAAAGAGTTTAAACGCTGGTTTACTCTCGCGGCTGATGTCAATCCGCTGATGGGCTATTTCAAACAGAAGGACAGTGCGATTCCTACGCTCTATCTGATGGGAGAGAAGGATTATATGTTTATTCAGCCGGTCAAAGAGATGGTTGCTGCGCACCGTCACAGTGAATTATACCAGATACCTGATTGCGGTCATGTGTGTAACGTTGAGCAACCTGAGCACTTCAACCAGGTTTCAATTGGTTTTATTCAGCAGCATGTTGCTGTTTCGCCGAGCATCACCAGATCGCTTGTGCAGAGCTGACAGTGGTTGCTCTCGCTACTCTTGGTCAGCTTTTCCGCACTGCCAGCAGAGGGCAAATTGCGCGTCATTCATTTCACCACAATAGTGACAACGCCATGCCGCCGTTTTGCTGTCGGCAGCCGGACGTGTGTATTCTTCAATCAGTGCTTGGGCCTGTGCCAGCTGTTCAGGATGAAAGAGCCAGATATACGGAGCAGTATCATCATTGAGCGGCAATTCGCCGCGCAGGCCAAACAAGCCTTCACCTCGTACATCACAGATTATTCCTGCTTGCTTGAGTAATTCGCATAATAAGTGTGCGTCGGTTGGGTTAGCGGCAATGAATATTTTCATAGACTGAGCATCCGGTTAAGTGGCATCGGAGCGACGATGGGGAAGCTTATTGAGCAGCCACTTCATTAGCAATGGGAATACCCCCAATAGTGCAAAAGCCAGCAGCACGGAAGGCGAGACGACACCTGCCAGTGAGTCTATTTGGGCAAGCTGAGTGCCGGCATTCAGATACACCGCAGTGCCAGGCAGCATTCCTAATTGGCTTACCCAATAATAACGGGTGGCTTTGATGGATGTCAGCCCCATAAGTAAGTTAATCAGAAAAAACGGAAACACCGGTATCAGGCGCAAGGAGAACAGGTAAAAGGCGCCATCACGATCCATACCGCGGTTGATGGTTTCCAACTTGGCCCCAAATCGCTTTTGCACCCATTCACGCAGCAGAAACCGACTGCTGAGAAAAGCCAGTGTGGCACCCAGGGTACTGGCAAATGAGACCAGCAGCAGGCTTAACCAAAAACCAAACAGCGCGGCCCCCAGTAGTGTGACAACCGCTGCGCCCGGAATAGATAATGCTGTGATCACCAGATAGCTGAAGAAATAGAGAGCGGCGGCTGAAATTAAATGGCTCTGAATATACTCATTGAGTAATGATTGCTGTAATTTCGCATTCTCCAGAGTCAGGGAAGGGCCCAATACAATACTGGCTGTTAAGATAATCCCGATAAGCAGAATTCCCCAAACCCACTTGCGACTCATATGTGCTCCTGATGGTGATAACCTGAAAGATAAATAGCGATGTTTTGCTAGATAATTAGTGAGACAGGTTTTATCGTGTTTTTCTTTCACCATAAACCAAATTTCACCCAAAACAAAAAAGTTTCACCCAACAACAAAAAAAGCACCCGCATTTGCGAGTGCTTTATTAAGTGAAGTTGCTCTGATTTTTAAGGGATTAAGACAAACGTTGTAACAACTCGTCGCGACGTGCCTGAGGGATTACTGACCAGTGCTTGCCCTCTATCGCGCCTTCCAGTGCCCACAGAAGTTCCAAACCGACATCTGAAGAATGTGACTGTCTAACGGCTTTGTAAGCTTCTACGGCACCTTTTTCCTGCAAGTCTTCAACGCTTTGAATGCCGGCTTTTTTCAGCATCCGTTCTGTTGCTAATCGCAGGTTAGGTAAGTCTTTTAAACGATCTGGTTTTGCCTGGGCTTGTGTTTCCCGTTCTGCTTTTGCAACGGCAAGTGCAGCTTTAGCATCTTCCAGAATACGTCCGGTGTCTGACCAACAGTCTTCCGGTAACGCAAAATATTTGGTTACGACCGGGAAACCCCGCTTCTTATAAACATAGGGTTCGAAACCTTGTTGCTTAAATTTTGCAGTTGAAGCGTCGTCGGCACGTATGTGTAATTTATCATTAACTACTAATGCGAACATGGTGTCATCGACAAAAATGCCGAATCCGCCGAACATTGAACGAGATTTAACGCGTCCTAATTGTTCGAATAGCCGCATTGAATCTTTAAGTATTGGTTTATCCATGCTTTAAGTCTCGGTGTATTAATTAATACGCCACCAAAATCAGGTCCGAGAGAGTAGCAAAAGAATGCAGTATGTGTGTCAGTAGGGAGTCAACTTCGTAATTAATGCATTTTTGCCATCGGTAACCCCGCTACCTACCAGAAACTGGTTCAGGCCGGAGGCTTTGCGTCCCACCTTTTCAGATGGTTTGCCCTGTGCGTGACATCTCCTTTTTATCAAAGGATGATTAAATCATTGAATGAGTATCACATTTACAGTCTGCAAATGTGATACTCATTCTAAAGTTTATATTTAACGGGTGCAACAAAATTAACACAACTAACGCGTGCTCATATGGGATGCGATGCGTATTTTCGATAAAACCCTTATTTTGTCAAGTGTTTTACCGTATCACGTACTACTATTTCCGGATGCATCTCGAATACACGGCGCTCGTGTTCTTTATCCTTGATGCGCTCCAGCAGGATCTCAAATGCGTTTTTACCCACACGACGTTTTGGCTGGTGGATAGTCGTCAGCGGTGGTGAGAAATATTCGGCTAATTCGATGTTGTCGTAACCAATCACAGACATATCATCCGGTACACGTACACCGCGTTGTTGCAGACGGCTGATCAGACCCAAAGCCATGGTGTCATTGAAACAGAACACGGCAGTTGGACGCTTATCCATGGCAATCAACTTGTCTGCCGCCAGTACAGCGGTATCACATTCGAAGTTACCTTCCAGGATCCAGTCTTCACATACCGGCAGATTGGCTTCAGCCATCGCACGACGGAAGCCCGCAATACGTTCCTGACAAGCCGCTTTGACAAAATGGCCGCTCAGACAGGCTATATCCTGATGCCCATGATCAATCAGATATTTTGTCGCGAGGTAACCCCCTTCTTCTGAGTTGTCCATGATTTTATCGGCCTGAGAAGTTTCCGGCCCCCAGTCCATGATCACTTTCGGAATGTCTTTATGTGCTTCAAGCATTTCCAGCAGTTCTTCGGTCAGATCCGAACACATCACCAGCATGCCATCAACTCGCTTTTCTGCCAGCATGCGAATGTAGTCACGTTGCTTTTCATAGATACCGCCGGTGTTACATAAAATCAGCGTGTAACCCTGTCGGTAGCAGTAACTTTCTACGCCATCGATCACTTCTGAGAAAAACAGGTTGGTTGACTGGGTTACCAGCATACCGATCGTACGGGTGGTGTTGCATTTTAAGCTGCGAGCTACGGCACTTGGTGCATAATTCAGCTCTTTTACCGCTTCCATCACTTTTTCTTGTGTAGCTTCTGCAACGAAACGGGTTTTGTTAATTACGTGAGATACGGTTGTTGTTGAAACGCCGGCCAGGCGAGCAACGTCTTTAATCGTAGCCATAGGTTTGTCCTGTCGATGACTGCCGATGCAACAATATCGTGTCATGAACGGTATACGTCATGATGGATGTTGCCCGTTGAGCAGTATATCCCGCCGTTCGGGGGAAGCCATGCTCAGGTTCAGCAGCGGTTAGGCTTTGACACAAAGTGAAGCCTATAAGTAGTAAAAACACAAAAACCGCCCTTAAACAGCGGTTTGCATCTTAACGTTGTATTTTATCGTTTGCGGCCAAGATTCTAGACTGCAACGCCCTAAGTCGCAACGAAATTCATCGGATGAGTCTAAATTATCATCACTGAATCGGACCGCTTAGGTCACCTAAAGCGCTATAAAAGCCTGTTACTCGTTGGTGAGATAAGCTAAGTCGAGTTTTAATAACGCAACCAGCAGGTCAGTGACGGCCGCGTAAAATCCGAAGGTGTCATGCTCACGGCACCGCTGGGCAAATTGTGGCACCCAATTGATTAAACTGTTCTCGATAAAAATGGCCTGTTCAGCGAATGCCTGCTCCATATGGACCGGTTTCTCCAGCTCATTGCTGCGCATGATCATATGGCCGAGAAAGTCGAGTTCCACCGCGATGTGATCGGCAGGTTGCGTCGGTGAGTGATTAGCAATGCCGGCGGCTTTCATCAGCTGCGCCATTTCTGACGCAGCTGTGTCATGGCCGGGAGTGGATGTGTTGTTGTAATGAGAAGCGCAGGGGATAGGCGCTTGAGGTTGGATCCCCTGAAACAAACGGCAAAAATCGGCGGCGAGCTCAAATTGCGCGTCCTGTCTTTCCAGTAATCGGTTAAGGGCGCTGATGATGTTGCGGACGGCGGGCTTGAGTTCGTCATTTTCACCTAATCCGGAAAGGAAACCACGAATCTGCGGAGAATGATATTGGGCCAGCTCTTTGGCGCTCAGTTCCTGGTTGAATAAACTGGATAACCACCAATAGAGTTCGGCGCGTTGATCATTGAAAGCTTTCAGTTCTTGCATGTCTTGCATGGTCAGACTCCGGCTGCGTGTACTTGTAGTAAGTCTAATCAATAATCATCAATAGTAATAATGCGTTAAGTGAAAAAACGGTTAAACAAAATAGGTTTTGTTGTTTGTGGGGAGAAGCCATTGCTGTCAGAGCTTGTCTTGAATCAATAAAGGCGTGGATTTTTGCCGTGAATGCTAGAATTGCCATTGGCAATATTTAAAATTGGTTGCATCGTTTTTATGGGTCCAATTATGCCATGAGCAATCATATTCTTGTTGTTGTTGACGATGATGTGACACGTAATACCCTGGTTGGTTATTTTGACAAAGAAGGATATCGGGTTTCACAGGCAAGTGATGCTGCGGGATTACGGGCGATATTCACACAACATCATGTGGACATTTTGATCCTGGATATTAATGTATCCGATGAGGATGGTCTGCTGCTGATCCGAGAGCTGCGCGGGGAATCAACCGCCGGTATTATTTTGCTGACTGGCCGTGTCGACAGTATCGACCGGATTATCGGCTTAGAGATGGGCGCTGACGACTGTATTACGCATCCGATAGCCTTGCGTGAGCTTTTAGCCAGAGTTAAAAACCTGCTGTGGCGGGTCTCTTTGATGGCTGGAGATATGGTCTCTGAAAGTGTGCTCCCGCCTGGAACGGTTTCCTTTGGGGACTGGCGTTTTGATATAGCCCGGCGCGCGCTCTTCTATGATGACAAGCCGGTGCGACTGACCAAGGCCGAGTATGAGCTGCTGGTCGCTTTGACTTCTTGTCCGAATCAGGTGCTCAGCCGGGAGAAAATTCTTAATCTGCTCAGTCATCGGGTGGATATGCCAAATGACCGAACGATCGATGTTCTGATTCGTCGTTTACGCGCCAAAATAGAGTTTGACCCCAAGAACCCGCAAATTTTTGTCACAGTGCATGGCGAGGGCTACATGTTTGCCGGTGACTAATTTCGCCGGTGACTAATACTTTTGTCAGTGGTTAACCCTAAGGTGAGGCGTGATGTAACCAGCCTGTCAGTAGGAGTCATTCACTAGTGAGTAAAAAGACCAGCCTGAAGCTGGTCTTTTTATTGTATCTGCCATTATTCCAGTGTGGTTTCAGAACCTTGTAGCGGAGCGGTTTGCTGATGTCCCGCTACCCAGTCCCGCAGAGATTGCCAGATAAGCCCCATACTTTCGTACCAAAAGCGTTCAGTCTGCTCGAGATAGAGTGCTTTGGGCGTGTACTTGTCCCATGGCTGGGTAATATTGCTCTGTGCCAGATAATTAGTCGGTGCAGGGATCGGTTGCAGACCGGCAGAGTGGAATTCGTTCAGCGCCCGCTGCATATGACTGGCGGACGTCACCAGAACCAGGGTTCTCTGCTGCACAAACGCCGCAGCCTGACGTGCTTCCTCCCAGGTATCCTTGGCGGTTTCCAGCAAGATGATATCTGATTTGGGGACGCCAAGCGCTAACGCTACACGAGCCAGCATGCGCGCATGACTGAACTCACTGCCGCCTGCATAACCAGACAGTATTAACTTAGAGCCGGGATACATCCGCATCACCCGAATCCCCTCACTCAGGCGCATTAATGCCGCCCGGCTCAGTTCGGATGTCGGCGGAATCTGGTCATCAACCACATGGCCATTACCCAGCACCATGATGTAGTCAACGGTGCCATCCACCGGTAAAAAAGCCGTATACTGACGCTCGAGCGGCATCAGCAAACGACTGGAGACCGGCTGAAAAGAGATCAGAAAAATACCGGACAGGGAGAACAGTACAACAAGGCATCCGGTTTTGCGTTTGGCCGTGAACATGATCAGCATCAGGCCCACAAAACCAATCAGCAGCAATGCCGGAAGTGGCATCATTAAAGAAGAAACAATTTTTTTCAGCTCAAACATAAACAAATAGTCCGAAAAAACAGCACTTGATAATAAAAAGGGCTAAAAGCCTCTTTATTCCTGCCATTCCTATGACAGAATAGCAGCACGATTTATTATCATAACGCATGCTACAGTGACAGAAGATCGCAATTTCGACGATATTGCCCACAAATTTGCAAAAAACATATACGGTTCTGACAAAGGCGAGATTCGCCAAGTCATTGTTTGGGAAGATTTACTCCAACTGTTAACGCATTTTGATGGAATAAGCAAACCTTTGCACGTTTTAGATGCAGGAGGCGGTCTTGCTCAGATGTCTCAAAAACTGGCCCGCCTGGGCCATCGCGTTACCTTGTGTGATCTGTCTTCTGAAATGCTGCAACTGGCAGAGAAGGATATTGCAAATAACGGGTTGCTTGAGCAGTATCGCTTGGTTCATTCACCGGTACAGTCAGTACAGGAACATTTATCAGAACCGGTGGATATTGCCATGTTCCACGCTGTGATGGAATGGTTGGCTGATCCAAAAGCTGCACTGGACAACCTGCTCGCTCAGGTAAGACCGGGTGGCATGGTCTCGGTGATGTTTTACAACTATCATGGCCTGGTCTACAAAAACGCCGTGTGTGGCAATATTCCGCATGTCCTTGATGGCATGCCACATCGTAAAAGATTTAAACTGCAACCGCAGCAAGGGCTTATCCCGATCGATGTTTATCAGTGGATAGAAGCGGCCGGATTTGAGATCTGCGGTAAGTCAGGCATTCGCTGTTTTAGTGATTACATCGGTAACATGAAAAACATGGGCGAATACCAATATGAGGATGTGCTGGCCCTGGAGCAGAAATTTTGCCGTCAGGAGCCGTACCTCTCATTAGGCCGATACATCCATGTATGGGCCCAGAAAAAACAATAACAGGAATAACAATGAGTGAGTTAACTCAGAACGCTGCGGAGCAGCCAATCGACGAATTGGTCAGTTGGGTCAAGCAGAACGATTTCTCATTGAACCTGAGCACCGAACGGTTGGCGTTTCTTATCGCCATTTCGGTGTTAAGCAACGAACGGTTCGATGAAGAGCTAGGTGAAGGCGAGTTGCATGATGCGTTTGTGATTGTGACCCGCATGTTCGAAGACACGGGCGAAGCGTCTGCTTTTCGGGCCAACAATGCGATTAATGAGCTGGTAAAACAGCGTTTGATCAGTCGCTTTACCAGTGAAGTCACCGATGGTGCCAGTATCTACCGTCTGTCTCCGCTGGCCGTCGGCATCACCGACTATTATGTTCGCCACCGCGAATTCTCCAAGCTGAAACTGTCGATTCAGCTCTCGATGGTGGCTGACGAAATGGCGAAAGCGGTGGAGTCTGCGCAGCAGGGCGGCACGCCGGGTCACTGGAAGAAAAACGTCTACGGAGTGCTGAAATACTCGGTAGGCGAAATTTTCGATCGTATCGACCTTAACCAGCGTGTCATGGATGAGCAGCAGCAGTCCGTCAAACAACAGATAGCTGAGCTGCTCAATAAAGACTGGCGCGATGCGATTATCAACTGTGAATCTCTGCTGTCGGAGACCTCGTCCACACTGCGAGAACTGCAAGACACCTTGCAGGCGGCGGGCGATGAATTACAGACCCAGATCCTGGATATTCAGGAAATTGTCTATGGCGATGAGGAACTGGACTTTATCGGAGAAACCCTGTTTGGGTTGCAGATGAAGCTCGACCGGATCACCAGTTGGGGCCAGCAGGCGATTGACCTGTGGATTGGCTACGACCGCCATGTGCATAAATTTATCCGTACAGCCATCGATATGGACCAGAACCGGGCCTTCAGCCAGCGTCTGCGTCAGTCGGTGAATGATTACTTCGATCAACCATGGTATCTCACTTACGCCGAAGCGGAGCGCCTCAGTGATCTGCGCGATGAGGCTCTGGTGCTGCGTGACGAAGAAGTGACGGGTCATGTGCCGGTCGAAGTAGAATATGAAGAATTCCAACAGGTCAATGATGAGCTGGCAGAGCGCATCGGCGAAATGCTGAAAGGTCATAAAGAGCAGGGCATGCCGATTGATCTTGGCAGCGTGTTGCGTGATTACCTCGCCGCTCACCCGAGAACTCATCATTTTGATTTAGCACGAATTGTGGTCGACCAGGCGGTACGTCTCGGTTACTCAGGCTCGGATTATCGGGCAATTCAGCCAGACTGGCAGGCGATCAACGAATTTGGTGCAAAGGTACAAGCAAATGTCATCGACCGATATTAATGAATACATGCCAGAAAATCTGGCCAAAGCGATCGCGAACCCTCTGTTCCCGGCGCTGGACAGCCTGCTGCGTGCCGGCCGTCATATTTCCAGTGACGACATGGATAACCATGCCCTGTTGTCCGACTTTGAGCCGGAACTGGCTCAGTTTTATCAGCGTTATAACACCGAACTGGTGCGTGCGCCGGAAGGCTTCTTTTATCTGCGTCCACGTTCAACCTCACTGATTAGCCGCAGTGTGCTGTCTGAGCTGGACATGCTGGTAGGTAAAGTGTTGTGTTTCCTGTACCTCAGCCCGGAGCGTCTGGCTCACGAGGGCATCTTCACCAATCAGGAGCTGTATGAAGAGCTGCTGGCGTTAGCGGATGAGAAGAAGCTGATGAAGTTGGTCACCAACCGTGCCAACGGCTCTGATTTGGATAAAGAAAAACTGTTTGAAAAAGTGCGTACCTCGCTGCGACGTTTACGTCGCCTCGGTATGCTGATCAATATTGGCGATACCGGTAAATTCCGCATTTCAGAAGCGGTATTCCGCTTTGGTGCTGATGTCCGTGTTGGCGATGACATGCGGGATGCACAGCTGCGTCTGATTCGTGATGGCGAGGCGGTCGTGCATAGCCAAGAGCCGAATCAGCAAAGCCTGCTGGATAACGATGATTTATTGGATTCACAAGATGATGAGCAATCAGAGCGGGAAGGTGATGCATGATTGAACGTGGTAAATATCAATCACTGACCATGGTCAACTGGAACGGCTTCTTTGCCCGTACGTTTGACATCGATAATCTGGTCACCACTTTGTCCGGCGGTAACGGTGCGGGTAAATCGACCACCATGGCCGCGTTTATTACGGCGTTGATCCCGGACCAGACCCTGCTTCATTTCCGTAACACCACAGAAGCGGGCAGCTCCCAGGCCTCACGTGATAAAGGTTTGTACGGTAAATTGCAGCCGGGTGCCTGTTATGCCGCGCTGGATGTAGTGAACTCACGTAATCAGCGCGTACTGTTTGCGGTTAAGCTGCAACAAGTCGCCGGCCGTGATAAAAAAGTCGATATCAAACCATTTTTGATTCAGGGCCTGCCAAGTCATGTTAAGCCGACCGATGTCCTGGTTGAAAGCGTGTCAGACAACCATGCCCGCGTGCGTCAGATCAATGAAGTTAAAGACGCCGTTACGGCGATTGAAGGCGCGCACTTTAAGTCATTTGCTTCGATAGTCGATTACCATAACCAGATGTTCGAACTGGGTGTGGTACCGAAGAAACTGCGTAACAGCAGTGACCGTTCAAAATTTTACCGCCTGATTGAAGCCTCTTTGTACGGCGGTATCTCCAGTGCGATTACCCGCTCGCTGCGTGATTACCTGCTGCCACAAAATGGCGGGGTGAAAAAAGCGTTCCAGGACATGGAATCCGCGCTGCGTGAAAACCGAATGACGCTGGAAGCGATCAAAACCACTCAGGCGGATCGTGATCTGTTCAAACATCTGATCACTGAATCGACCAACTATGTGGCTGCCGACTACATGCGCCATGCTAACGATCGTCGTCAGAAAATGGATCAAGCCCTGGCGCTGCGTGGCGAACTGTTCAGCGCCCGTGAAACCTTGATTGAGCAGAACAGCCTGCTTAATCGGGTGCATGAAGAGCTGGAACTGCTGGTGGAAACGGAAGCGACCCTGGAGCAGGACTATCAGGGGGCTTCCGATCACCTGCAACTGGTGCAGAATGCACTGCGCCAGCAAGAGAAAATTGCCCGCTATCAGGATGATCTTGAAGAGCTTAACATTCGTCTCGAAGAGCAGATGATGGTGGTTGAGGAAGCGCAGGAGCGCGTCCTGACGGTGGAAGAGCAGGCGTTGATTGCTGAAGAAGAAGTCGATAGCCTGAAAACGCAACTGGCTGACTACCAGCAGGCTCTGGATGTTCAGCAAACCCGCGCTCTGCAATATCAGCAAGCGGTGACCGCACTGGAGAGAGCACGCACGCTGCTCGATGATCAGCATCTGAGTGCCGACACGGCTCAGTCGTTGGTTTCCGGCCTCAAAGCTGAGCAGGAGAACCGTACGACTGAACTGCTGGCGCTGAAACATAAGTTGGATATGTCATCTGCGGCAGCGACCCAGTTTGATAAAGCTTATGCTCTGGTGAAAAGCGTGCTGGGCGAAGTCGCGCGCGGTGACGCGGCCGATAAAGCCAAAGCTCTCGTCCGTCAGGCGATGGACGCTAAGCAGGTGGTACAGAACGAACACCAGTGGTACTCGCAGCAGCGTGACCTGGAACGCCGCATCGAGCAGCAGAATGTGGTTCGCCACCTGGCAGAAAGCTATCAGTCGCAGCATCAGGTGACTCTGAGTGATGAGATGACGGTTGAGCAAGAGCAGGAACGCCATGCGGCGTTGCTGGAAAGTGTTGAAGCCTCATACGAAGAGCTGCGTGAGAAACGCAGTGAGCAACGCCGACTGGAACAGGATTACCAGGCTGAGATTAGCCGTCTGGAATCCATTGCACCGGCCTGGATTAAAGCCAGCGATGCGCTGGAAACGCTGCGTGAGCAGAGTGATGCTGAACTGGCTGACAGCCAGTCAGTGATGGCGCAGATGCAGATCGTGCTGGAGCAGGAAAAAGCTCAGTCGATCGCCAAAGATCGTCTGGCTGAGCGCCGAACTCAGCTTGACAGTGAAATTGAACGCCTGGCGTCGCCGGGTGGTTCGGACGATCCGCGTCTGAAAGGTCTGGCGGATACGCTGGGCGGTGTATTGCTGTCAGAGATCTATGATGATATCACCATCGACGATGCGCCATACTTCAGTGCCATGTATGGCCCGGCACGCCACGCGATTGTGGTGTCGGATCTGTCTGGAATCAAAGATAAACTGGTTGAACTGGACGACTGTCCGGAAGACTTGTACCTGATCGAGGGCGATGTGGATGCCTTTGATGACAGTGCGATGAATGCGGAAGAGCTTGAAGGCGCGGTCTGCGTGCAGCTTAATGCACACCAGATCCGTTACTCACGCTTCCCGAAAATCCCATTGTTCGGCCGCGCGGCACGTGAACAGCGCCTGGAACTGTTGCGCAATGAACGTGAAGAAGTGGTTGAACAGCATGCGAAAGCAGCGTTTGACTCGCAGAAACTGCAGCGTCTGTACAGCAGCTTTAACCAGTTTGTTGCCCAGCACCTGCAGGTGGCGTTTAATGACGATCCGGAGCAGGCACTGCAGCAGATTCGCGATAAACGCAATCAGGCTGCGCGTACTCTGGCTGAACTGGATAACCAGGAGCAGCAACAACGCAGTCAGCTGCAACTGAGCAAGCAGGCACTGACGGCA
Source organism: Vibrio sp. H11 (assembly GCF_004804295.1). Taxonomy (NCBI): domain Bacteria; kingdom Pseudomonadati; phylum Pseudomonadota; class Gammaproteobacteria; order Vibrionales; family Vibrionaceae; genus Vibrio; species Vibrio sp. H11. The sequence goes on from NZ_SSHN01000005.1 coordinate 93,561, forward strand.
CTGGACAAAATTGCGCCGAATATGCTGCTGCTGGAAGATGATTCCCTGCCAGAGCGTTTAGAAGAAATCAGCGCCAATATTGCTCGTCTGAGTGAAGCAAAAACCTTCCTCACCGCGCACGGTAAAGCGGTCGCCGAACTGGAGAATATCGCCTCAGCGCTGGAAGCGGACCCTGAGCAGTTTGATGCGCTGGAAACCCAGTACCAGCAGGCTGACCAGGCACTGCAGACCCTGAAGACTCAGATCTTCGCCTTGTCGGATCTGCTTGAGCGTCGTCATCACTTCGCTTATGAAGATTCGGTTGATCTGCTCAATCAGAGCAGTGAACTGAGTGAGCAACTTAAAGCCAAGCTGGTACAGGCAGAAAATCAGCGTGGTCGTCAGCGTGAAGAGCTGAAACAGGCTCAGTCACAGCTCAACCAGTATAACCAGGTTCTGGCGTCGCTGAAGAGTTCGCATCAGGCCAAACTGGAAACCGTACAGGAATTCAAAGCCGAGCTGCAGGAATATGGTGTGCACGCAGACGAAGGCGCCGTTGAACGCGCTCAGCGTCGTCGTGATGAACTGCAACAGCGCCTGCACAGCTCGCGCAGTCGTAAAAGCGAATATGAGCGTACCATTACCTCGACTGAGCTGGAGATGAAGTCTCTGGCCAAGCGGATGAAGAAGGTCGAGAAAGACTACAAAGAGCTGCGTACTTTCGTTGTGAATGCCAAAGCGGGCTGGTGTTCAGTACTGCGTCTGGCGCGTGACAATGATGTCGAACGTCGTCTGCATAAGCGTGAACTGGCTTACCTATCGGCTGGTGAGCTGCGTTCGATGTCAGATAAATCATTGGGTGCACTGCGTCTGGCGGTGGCGAACAATGACGATCTGCGTGATGCGCTGCGTCTGTCGGAAGACAACAGCCGTCCTGAGCGGAAGGTTCTGTTCTACATTGCTGTCTACCAGCACCTGCGTGAGCGGATCCGTCAGGACATTATTCGTACCGACGATCCGGTGGAAGCAATCGAAGAGATGGAAGTGGAACTGGCCCGTCTGACCGAAGAGCTGACTCAGCGCGAAAACCGCCTGGCGATCAGTTCAGATTCCGTCGCCAGTATTATCCGTAAGACGATTCAGCGTGAGCAGAACCGGATTCGGATGCTCAACCAGGGCCTGTCAAACATCGGGTTTGGTCAGGTCAGTGGCGTGCGCCTGAACGTGAAAGTACGTGAAAGCCATGAAATTCTGTTGTCCGGTCTGGCGGAGAATCAGGCTCAGCACAAGGACCTGTTTGAAACCTCGCGCTATACTTTCTCTGAAGCGATGGCTAAGCTGTTCCAGCGTGTGAACCCGCATATTGACATGGGGCAGCGTTCACCGCAGGTACTGGGTGAGGAGCTGCTGGATTACCGTAACTACCTTGAGCTGAGTGTTGAGGTTAACCGTGGCTCTGATGGCTGGTTGCAAGCCGAGTCCGGCGCGCTGTCGACCGGTGAAGCGATTGGTACCGGTCAGTCTATTCTGCTGATGGTAGTGCAGAGCTGGGAAGAGGAATCGCGCCGCCTGCGCAGTAAAGACATTATGCCATGTCGTCTGCTGTTCCTGGATGAAGCTGCTCGTCTGGATGGTAAGTCGATTGCGACGTTGTTTGAGCTGTGTGATCGCCTTGATATGCAGTTATTGATTGCTGCGCCGGAAAACATCAGTCCTGAGAAGGGTACGACCTATAAACTGGTACGTAAGGTGTTTAAGGACCATGAGCACGTGCACGTGGTCGGACTGCGCGGTTTCGGTCAGGGTGACAAGCCTAAATCTGCACAACAACTCCTGGCTGAAGAGCTGAGTTAAGTGGATAAAACGCCTTCCTTCGGGAAGGCGTTTTTGTGTTTGGTATCCTAATCGACTGATACGGAGGGAAACGATGCCATTGATATTTAAAGCCAGCCCAGAGCATGATGAAGATTTGTGTCAACAGTTAGCGGTTTTTCTAGATGCTCATAAGACGGAGTTTGAAACGCGTTTAATTCCGGATTTAACCCATATCGACCTGATGGCTCACAATGTCAACGGGATTGAAGTGCTGAGTGTTGAGCATATCAGCGATAATCAGTACCGGTTGCGCTATCGCTATGACTGGCAGCTGTTTAACGGCTGTGCCGGAAAAGACGAGTCAGGCATCGAACGTGACAGTGTCCGCTTTACTCTGGATGATAACGGGGTTATCGATATCGCGTTTTTGGTCACGGATGAAAGAGGTACGGCTGATGAACTATAGCCCTGAAACGGATAGCATTAAAACTGATCGTGTTAAAACTGATCGTGTTGAAACTGCTAACCCTGAAGCGTGATGCAAAAGAGTGATGAGATGACCCATCACTCTTTTTGTTGCGGATGAATCAGTTCTTACGCATCAGATAAAGGAAGTAAATTCCGCCCAGCATGGAAGAGATTAATCCGGCCGGGAATTGCCACGGGAACCAGACCATACGCCCGACCCAGTCTGACAGGGTCATGACAATCGCACCAATCAGGCAAGCACTGATTAACTGCGAACGGGCATCGTAGCGTCCCATCGCTCGGGCCATGTGCGGTGCGAGCAGGCCGATAAAGGTCAGCGGGCCGATGACGATGGTGCATAATGTGGTCAGTGCGGCGACCATCAGCAGAATACCTTGCCGCACCCGGCCGACATGCATGCCGACACTGCCGGCAGAGACTTGTCCCAGGCTGACCACATTAACATGACGCGAAGTCACTAGGGCAATCAGCATAAGTGGGCTGATTCCGCCAATGAGCATCAGCACATCACGCCACGACGTCAGATAGGTAGAGCCGGATAACCAGGTCAGTAATGCCTGGGCATCTTCGCTGCTGCTGGACAAGGTGATACGCAGCAGGGCATCCAGTGCCGCACTGAGTGCGATACCGGTCAGGATCACGGTCATCGGAGCGAAATGTTGCTTACGGCTGGTGGCCCAGATCACCGCAGCGACTGTCAGTGCGCCCAGTGTGCCGACCAGTATCTGACCGTCGCGGCCAAGTTTGATACCAAACATCACACATAATACCATGGCCAGAGAGGCTCCGGAGCTGATTCCCAGCACTTCCGGGCTCGCCATCGGATTGGTGGTCATACGCTGAATGAGCGTACCGGCGACCGCAAGACCAATGCCGGCAAGCAGAGCGCTGAAAAGACGTGGTGCGCGCAGTGCCAGTACGTCTGAACTGATGGAGAAAAACCAGCCGCTGTCTTGATTGCCGAGTGTTGCTGCAACGGCGATGACCGCCACTAAACCGGTACCGAGCCACAACAACTGGCGTGTGAACGAGGTCTGTTTGTAATGCAGGGCTGCGTCAGCGGTTTGTGCGTGTTGCGATGGCCAGATGTTTCTGGTCAGCAACCAGAGGAAAAAAGGTGCGCCGATTAACGCAGTCATGGCCCCGGTAGGCAGTAACTGGCTGGTCACTTCTTTGGGTATCGCCTGAATCAGTAGATCCGATAGCAACAGCATTAAGGAGCCCAGTAGGCCGGAGAGCAGGATACGTGCACTCAACGCGCGCACTTTGAGCAGACGCACAATATTAGGCGTGACGATACCAACGAAGCCAATCAGGCCGACTTCACTGACCACAACAGCAGTCAGTAAGATAGCCAGACCCAAGCTAATAATTTTATAGCGCTTTACGTTAACGCCGATTGAGTCTGCAACGGTATCACCGAGCGCCAGCGAACTGAGCGGGCGTTGCACCAGCAGCAACAATGCCGTGGTCGCGGCAATGACCGGTGCGAGATGCCAGACACCATCCCATCCATTCTGATTGAGAGAGCCTGTCCCCCACACGAAAATATTGGTCAGATGTTTTTCATTGACCAGCATCAGCATGGTGTTCACTGAGCCGAGAAACAGGCTGACGACCATGCCTGACAGCACCATCTGAACGGCTGCGAATCCCTTCCTGGCTGACAACCAGAACACCAGAGCGGTTGAAAATACCCCGCCGATAAACGCAAAAGTCACTGCGGGAAGCATAGCTAAACCCGGCACCAGCAACATGCTGATAATCAGGCCGAATTGAGCACCAGAGGCAACACCTAACGTCGTCGGCGCCGCGATCGGATTACGCAGCACAAACTGCATCACGCAACCGGCAACCGAAAGTGCAAACCCGCACAGCAGTGCGACCGTGAGGCGGGGCAGATAGGTCAAACCAACCACAATATGCTGATAATTAGCGCTGTCGTAGTCAAACAGTGTCCGGAACAGCAGCTTGCCACCGCCAAAGGGAGCGGTCAATTCGACAAGCACCGCCAGCAGCAAGAAAGTAAACCCTAGCCCCAGCCAAATCCGCCATGAGCGGAAGGGTTGAGAATGAGGGGCAGAAACGGTTAAGTCATTCATGGTTGTTCGGTCAGAAGGCGGGTAATGTTATCACTTAGCCGGCGCGCGGCTATCAGGCTGCCGAATGACCAAATTGCCGGCAGTTCATACACCTGCTTGTTGCGGGTGAATGCCATCGCCTGCCACAGCGGAGACTGGGTCAGGGCTTCTCGGTCTTTTGGACGCAGCGGGCCAAAAATCAGTACACGCGTGTCCTGATGCTCCGCTATTTTACTGATCTCGGTGGTGGCGAATCCCCAGCTGTTGGTTGCTTGCTGCCATTCATTATGCAAGCCCATCTGGGTAATGGTGTCGTTAATCAATGAACCTTTACCGTGGATACGCAGCGTTTGCTTATTGACGAAGCGAATGAACATCAGATTGCGATCATCGGCGCCGGCCCGGCGCAGTTTAGCACCATTGTCTTGCAGATGTTGGCGGGTTTGCTTTATCAGATCCTCGGCCTGCTGTTCACGGTTAAGAATCTGCCCAAGCTCACGTGTCAGTTGTTCAGCATTCGCCAGCGGTGTTTGGCTGTCATTGTAAATATCGACCACTGCGACCGGTGCGATGCGGCTCAGCGTGTCATAAGCGGGCAGCAGGTAAGAGCTGATCAGGATCAGATCCGGCTTGAGTTTAGTCAGCAGCTCAACATTGGGTTCGGTGCGTGAACCAAGATCGGCGACGCTGTCGGGTAATGACGGCTTGCTGACCCATTGGTTGTAATTCTGTGTGTCTGATGCGGCAACAGGTGTCACGCCCAGACTCATTACGGTCTCACTCAATGCCCAGTCGAGCGTTGCCACGCGGGTAGGGGGATGGTCGAGATGCAGAGCGGAGAGGGGGTGAACCGTGTCCGCTGCGGCAACTGCCCAGTTGGTGTAAATAAAAAACAGAGCCAAAAGCATTTTTTTCATCGGGGCGTCCTATGGAATATAGCTGATCAACTGGCCGTTAGCCGGATTACGAAATAGTGCGAGATCCATACCGTAGATGGATTTGAGAACGTCTGCCTGCATGATCTGCTCGGGGTTTCCCTGTGCGATCACCTGGCCTGACTTGAGCGCTATGATATGATCGCTAAAGCGCGCGGCCATATTGATATCGTGCAATACGATCACCACGGTCAGATTAAGGCGCTGGTTGAGCTCGCGAATCATCTCCAGCAGTTCGTACTGATGATGGACATCCAGAGCGGAAGTCGGCTCATCCAGCAATAGGCATTCGCTTTGCTGCGCAAGTAACATCGCAACCCAGGCACGCTGGCGTTCGCCACCGGACAGGGTCGCAACAAAGCGGTCCGCATAAGCCGTCAGGCCGGTATGCTCAATCGCTTGTTCAATCGCCTGATGATCTTCACTGTTGAGCTGGCCAAAAGCGCCTTTCCACGGATAACGGCCAAAACTGACCAGCTCACGCACAGTGACCCCGTCGGTGACGGGCGGATGTTGCGGCAGGTAGGAGACTTTGCGCGCAAATGATTTATGTTCGAAGCCTTGCAGTGGCTTACCCGCAATATCAATGCTGCCACGATTGGCATGATACTGGCGGCTCAGCAGTTTCATTAAAGTGGATTTACCACACCCGTTATGTCCCAGCAGTGCTGTCACCTTGCCTGGCGGAAAGGTGAGATTGGTGGGGTGTAAAATTACAGTATTATCTATCTGATAGCTGACGTCTTTTAATGTGAACATGATTTCTTAGCAGCCATAACCTTTGGCTCAGTGTCATCCGGTGATAAATATGGTAATGTAAATTATTAACAATTAAAAGTAAGTCGCATTTTCAAATGCATCATTCTTTGACGTGTAGGGATAAATAATAACAATGACTCAGATTACGACACTGGAACAACTCCGCGAACTCTATCCAATGCCGGCCCCACTGGTAGTGGAAAAAGATGTTCACCATATTGATCAGCACAGCCGCACTTTTCTCCAGCACAGTACGCTGATGTTTCTGGCGACTGAAGGTAAAGAGGGGTTTCTGGATCTATCGCCGCGTGGCGGTACTCCGGGTTTTATCAAAGTGCTGGATGATCACACCATTGCTTTTCCGGACAGTCCGGGCAACAACCGCCTGGATACTCTGAGCAACTTGCTTGCCAATCCCAAAGTCGGACTGTTGTGCATGGTGCCGGGTGTGGAAGAGATTGTCCGTATCAAAGGAACCGCGTCACTGCACATTGATGAGGAGCTGCGTCAGCAATGTCTGGACGGAAAAAGTAAACCTAAGCTGGTGGTTAAAGTGGCGGTAGAAGCGCTGTTTTTCCACTGCCCGAAAGCGTTGATGTTATCCAAAATCTGGAACAGTGATTCGTACCAGGATCGCAGTTTCCTGCCTTCACTACTGGCGATCATTAAGGATCAGCAGGTGGAGAAAACACAGCACGGCGACTGTTGATGTGAGACTTATGTCACATTAATGAGGCAAAAATTGAACTTGTCAATTAATCTTAGTTCATGGTGTTGAAATAAATGCAAATGATACCTACTATCATTTGCATTTTGATAAAGACAACAGCGTAACACTATGAATAAAACAATGATTGCGACAGTGGTCGCCATGCAATTTGCTTTGGCTGCAATCTATTCTCCTTCTCTCTTTGCCCAGCAAGAGGGCTCATCTCAAACAGCTCAAACGACTCGATCATCCGAGCAGGAAATGGACACCCTTGTGGTGACCGGTCGATATACAGCGACCGAACAAGTATCCAGTGCAACCGGTATGAACTTATCCGATATGGAAACGCCGCAGTCGGTCAGCGTGATCACCGAGCAGCGGATCAAAGACCAAGGCTTGTCGAATGTTAAAGATGTGGTCAATACTGCGGTTGGACTCTCAGTCGATCCAGCAGACACCGAACGAAACACCTTTATATCCCGCGGCTTTGTGGTTGGCAGTTATCAGGTAGACAGTGTTCCGCAATCGCTGGGTGATCTTGGCGGTGCCTTAGGGGAAACTCTGATTGACCTGTCTATCTATGACCGGGTTGAAATAGTACGTGGTGCAACTGGCCTGATGACAGGTTCGGGGAATCCGGCCGCTGCGATCAACTTCGTACGTAAGCACGCGGACAGTCAGGAGTTTCGTGGCTATGTCAATGTCAAAGCGGGCAGTTGGGATCGACGTGAGATCACGACGGATTTATCCGGCTCGCTCAACGACAGCGGCTCTGTACGGGGTCGGATTGTGGCGAAGTACGACAAACACGGTTCGTTTATGGATCGTTACAGTAAAGAGACTTCGGTACTGTATGGTGTGGTGGATGCTGACATGACTGACAACACGCTGCTGAGAGTCGGGGCCGGCCTGCAAAATAATAACGCTGACGGTGCAACCTGGGGTTCACTGCCGTCCCATTACACTGACGGCGAGAAGATTAACTGGTCACGCTCCATGTCGACAGCGACCAACTGGAGTTATTACGACACCGATGCAAAATACTACTTCATTAATCTCGAGCACTATTTTGCTAACGGCTGGCGTCTCAAGACCGATTACAGCCACAATGAATACACTAATGATGACAAACTGTTCTATATCGGTGGTCAGATAGACAAGGCAGATGGTGGTGCTTCACTGGGACAGTGGCTTATCAATGGAGATTCAAAAGCCACCATCGATAGTATTGGTACACAGCTGAATGGTGACTTTGGTTTATTTGGCCGTCAGCACGACTTTGTTGCCGGTGCGCTGTTCAGTCATCAGACCCGCAAAATCTATTACGGCTATCCGGCTGAAAGTGGCCAGAATTTCAACCAGAGCTTACTGGATTATCAGGGCAACGTATCGGTATCAGGCTGGCCTCAACGTTCACTCGATTCCGACTACACCACTGAAGAGCTGGGTTTTTATGCCGCAGCCCGTTTCGATGTAACAGACGATTTGAAATGGATTGTGGGCAGCCGGGTCTCCAACTGGAATCGTGATGGCCTGTATTCGACAGCTTCGGCAACCAGTAAGGTCGACTATGGTGATAACGGGGTGATCACGCCATACACCGGATTACTCTACGATTTGACCGCCCAGAATCGTGCCTACGTGAGCTATGCTGAGATCTTCCAGCCGCAATTCAATAAAGATGCCAGCGGCGACTTCATCGATCCGCTGACCGGTAAAAACTACGAAATCGGACTAAAGAGCAGTTTTGCTGATGATCAGATTCATACTGCCATCTCGGTATTCCGCATTGAGCAGGATAATTTAGCTGAATCAACCGGCACGCTGAACAGCAAAGGTGAAACGATTTACCGTGAAGTTGACGGGGTGACCAGTAACGGCTTTGAGCTGGAGGCGAACGGTCAGGTGACGGACGGATGGAATCTGAGTGCGGGCTACTCGCAATATACCGCTAAGGACAAAGATGACCAGCCAGTTAGCACAACTCGCCCGCGTAAGCAGTTCAAACTGTTTACTACCTATAACTTTACCTCAGCACTGCCTGAGCTGACTTTAGGTGGTGGTGTCAAATGGCAAAGCCGTATTTTCGCTGATGACAGCAGCGGTTATCGCACCGAGCAGGGTGACTATGCTTTGGTTGATCTGATGGGGCGCTACGACATTACCCGCCAGACTCAGGTACAGGTCAACATCAATAATGTGTTTGATAAAAAATATTACGCCGGGATCTGTACGACCTGTTACAGCTATGGTGATCCTGCTAATGTCACCGTCAGTCTGCAACATAACTTCTGATGGTGTGACAAGCGTTTACCGCTGACGGACTAGTAAAGTTGCACGACAAACATAATCAATCAGGAAAGCTATGATTTCTAAAAATACCAAGCTCAGGGTCGCACGTCCGACCGACAATCTGGAAACCATTGCCGATATGTATATCCGGGGACTTGGTTTTGAGCTGTTGGGCCGTTTTAGCGACCACAATGGTTTTGACGGTAGCATTATCGGCCACCCGCAGCATAACTATCATCTGGAGTTCACCCATCATCGGGGGACTCTGGTGGGCAAAGCGCCGACGCAGGATAATTTACTGGTGTTTTATCTGCCCGAGCAATCAGAGTGGCAGCAATGCTGTGCACAGATGCTGGAGGCCGGTTTTATCCGGGTCACTGCATATAATCCTTACTGGGATGTGGTTGGTAAAACATTCGAAGATGTTGATGGCTATCGGGTGGTATTGCAGAACCGGGAGTGGTCAGCCTAGCTTAACGAGAATCTACAACACTTAACGCCGCAACGCGTCTGCATAAACATCATACGCTGGCAGAACATGGCACACGTATTAATGGCTGGTGCATTGCGCGGTATCGAGCTGGAACAAGAAGCGCTGTGATATATTGCGGGCTGACTGTGATAGATGCGGCCTACGGCGATGTTTGCCGATAAGGCCGCTACAGGCTAGTTAGGCGCTAAGTTTAAACAGAGCAACCAGATCATTCAGTTGGTCGGCCAGGCGGGCAATTTCACTGCTTGAACTGCGGGTCTGGCTTGATGCCAATGCGTTTTCCTGGGCAATGCGTTTTACGTTGACTACGTTTTCATTGATGGTTTCGGCCACGGTGCTTTGTTGCTCTGAGGCGCTGGCAATCTGAATGTTCATATCATTAATGACACCGACCGCATCTGTAATCGACTGCAGCACAACCCCGGTTTTACCCGCTTGTTCAACACAATCGTCCGCCAGGGATTTGACCTGATTCATCACTTGCACCGAGCTTTTAGTACCGGACTGCAACTGCTCAATGATCGACTGGATTTCTGACGTTGAACCCTGCGTTCTCGCAGCAAGCGAGCGCACTTCATCGGCGACAACAGCAAAGCCGCGCCCTTGTTCGCCGGCGCGAGCCGCTTCGATCGCAGCGTTGAGGGCTAGTAGGTTGGTTTGATCGGCGATCGCGCGAATCACATCCAGAATCGAGCTAATATTCACCACATCTTGCTGGACCATGTGCAGTTTCTCTGAGGAGAGATTTACACTCTCAGACAAGGTGCCGATGGAGTTGACCGTTTCTGCCACGACTTTGGCGCCACTTTCTGCCTGTTTATCGGCATCATTGGCGGCATCCGCTGCCCTGGCGGCATTCGACGCCACATCATGCACGGTTGTCGCCATTTCATTCATCGCCGTCGCGACCATATCGGTCTCGGTTTCTTGTCGTACAATGCCTTGTGTGGTTTGGTCTGTCACCACAGCCAGTTCTTCTGAGGCAGAGGCGAGTTCGGCACTGGCACTGTGGATGGTTGATATCATGTCGGTCAGATGATCGGCGGTATTTTGAATAGCGTTCAGCAGTGTGCCTGTCTCGTCTGTACGATGTGTTGCGACTTGTATAGTGAGGTCACCCTGGGCAAGCTGATTGGCGGCCCCGACCGCGGCCTGAATTGGTTTGGTTATGTTGATAGTGAGCAGGTAAGCGGCCACGACTCCCAGCACGATCGCCGCAACGGACAGTATCAGAGTTAACTTGAATACTGCTGTCGGTGTTGCGCTCTACTTCTGTGCCAAGAGCGTTTTGATCACCGATAATCGACAGTTTCACCTGCTCAACCTGACGGGCGACATTAGGCCCCTCGATATCCAGAGCCTGAGTTATCATCTCGTTACGCTGATTGATCATACGGTTAATATCGCGCATCTCAGCCACATAAGCGCTGTGAGCCTGCTTGAATTCACTTAGCATAGCGAGGTGTTGTGTAGTGAAGAGATTCTTTTCAAGGTTGGGCAATACCTGCTTCATCGCCTCGTCCATATTGGCAAGAGCCTGCTCAAAATCCTGCTTTGAATTGGTTTGTAAGAACTTAGCGACGTAGAGGCGGCCGGTGAGCATGACTTTTTGTACCTGACTGGCGTCATATGCGGCTTCGGTGTTGCCATCGTCGTACACGGACTGGATAAGGTTGTCGATTTGGCGGCGCATTTTTTCCCCGCTGGGCACCAGGCGCTGATCATGGGCAGTATTGCGTTGCTCTATCAGGCGGGTGACGTTCTCAAATGCGTTCTGGTATGTGATGACCGATGAGGCGATGGACTGGATCAACTGTACACGAGAAGGTTCCTGAATATCGTCTTTAGCTTGCTGTAAAAGATGGTTCATTTTGGACAGATAGTTTTTATAGTCCTGCAGACTCCGTTCATCCTGAGCAATCAGGTAGTTTTTTACATTCATGCGAACCATCAGCATATTGGCCTGCAGCTCTCCTGCCAGGTTACTGTCATCGGCGAGATCACCGTAACTCATCAAGCCCTGATTGGTTTTAGTTAATGCCAGAATGCTGATTGCCAGAACGACAGAAAGCAGTGTTAACAAGGCACCAAAGCTCAGCGCCATCTTCTTGCCTAGTTTTAGGTTATTAAACATGCCAACTTCCTTGTATCTAAATAAAAGCCTGTATGCAGAATAGTCTAGTTTTTATTAGTTAAATATAGGCAATAATTTATATCGTACATTGTTTTTATTCTAGTGATAATAGAAGTATCAATATATTTTTCATGATGGTAGTTATTAATATAAATAATATAACCAAGCTTGAGGTGGGTGTTTTTTTCTAGGAGAAGTGCTGTTTTTTATATTGGTAACAGTCACATGGTTATTCTTCAAGAAAGTGCAATAAAAACATATTATTTAAATGTTAATTTAATTATTGTAAGTTGCAGTGTTTTATCGGATTCCAGTTGTTAATGATTCAATATAACCGGAAAAAATTGGAATAGAGATAATTAATCTATCGCTTTATCCAGCTCGTTTCGTGGGAAATACTGCATCAATCATTCATCCAGTAGAAAATCAATAAAAAATTGAAATGATATTTTTTATTGATTTGTGATCCGAGTCGATGATTCATTGCTGTTGCAAAGCACATTTCAGGATAAATTATTTTTCATGCTGCATGATTCGGCGATGGTTGCGTTCTTGTATAAATATGAATACTCTGACCGACTGATATACCAGTAGGCTATTTTATGAAAGACAGTCTCAATCACAAAAACGTGGCGTTGTGCCGACAATGTTCCGGGTCCAGTAAGCTCGAATTTGATTTCACGATGGCATTCCAGCCCATTATCGACTGCACATCACAAACAGTGTTTGGCTACGAAGCTTTGGTCAGAGGGCTTGATAATCAATCCGCGTATTCGATTATTTCTCAGGTCAATGATGACAACCGCTACCTGTTTGACCAGTTGTGTCGTGTCAAGGCGATTACCTTAGCGGCCAGGCTGAAAATAAATTGCATGCTCAGTATCAATTTCCTGCCTAATGCGATTTATAATCCTCAGCGCTGCATTCGAACCACGCTAGAGGCCGCCAATACTCACCAGTTTCCAATCCAAAATATCCTGTTTGAGTTCACCGAAAGTGAGAAGGTCGAGGATAGTCACCATATCCGTGCCATTGTAGAGTCCTATCAGGCGATGGGATTCAAAACTGCGATTGATGATTTTGGAGCCGGCTATTCTGGGCTCAATCTTCTGGCGGACTTTCAGACTGATATCGTCAAGTTGGATATGGCGTTGATTCGTAATATTGATGCTGATAAAGGGCGTCAGACCATAGTTACACACACGTTGAATATGTTACGTGATCTTGGGGTCAGAGCATTAGCGGAAGGGATTGAAAGTGAGGCAGAGTACCGCTGGTTAAAAGCGGCCGGGGTGGAGCTGATGCAGGGCTATTACTTTGCTAAACCTGGTTTTGAATCATTACCTGAAGTCGACTTTTCTGCGCTTTAGACTTTCTCCACGTTTTCAATGCAATGTCAGCCATTCGATACAGGGTCAGTGGCTAACTACTGGCTTATCGATTCACGACTGATTTGCTATTAACGGCGGCCTCAGCGGTTAACGGCTTGCTCATCGCTTAAACATCATGTTTGTGATGAAAGAGTGAGCCAGAAGTTCGCTAAAAATAAAGAGATAAAAAACGGAAGTCACCGTGACTTCCGTTTTCAGATTAGGATGTGTTTAAATATTTCCGTTGTTAGGTCAGAACACGCCGTTAGAAGCTGACGGCTTCACCCTTAACGCCAAATTTCTTCATTGAATAGGCGACACGCTCGGCCGGGGTCGGTGGGATCAGCACGCTGCCCAGATTCTCAATGTGGTGCAGGCGTGGTAACAGGCCGGCACCATTGGCAATCTGGATCGCAAGCCCTGGACGGGCATTCAGTTCCAGTACCATAGGGCCTTCTTCTTTATCCAGCACCATATCCGTCCCCACGTAGCCAAGGCCGGTCATTTCCCAGGCGCTGGCCGCAAGCGTCAGCAGTCTTTCCCAGTGCGGCACTTCGAGAGTAAACAGATCTTTACCTGTATCGGGATGATGAGTCACCGGACGATTAAACTGCACCGCTCGCACCGCTTTGCCGGTCGCGATATCAATCCCGACTCCGACAGCGCCCTGGTGCAGGTTCGCTTTACCATCTGACGCTGAGGTAGAAAGACGCATCATCGCCATCACTGGGTAGCCTTTGAAGACGATGATACGCACGTCCGGCACCCCTTCGTAGCTGAAACCGTCAAAACAGTCATCGAACTTAATCAGGTTCTCAACCACAGCCACGTCATTCTTACCACCCAGAGAAAACAGGCCAGCCAGCGCGTTACTGATATGACGTTCGACATCTTCTTTACTGATGGTTGCGCCAGACGGTTTAGTGTACACCCCATCTTTGTGAGAGGTGACTACCAAAATCCCTTTCCCCCCGCTGCCTTGTGCTGGTTTGATGACAAAGCCTGGCCATTTTTTAACCATGTCATGAATGTGTTTCACATCGGCCTGGTTAGCAATGACACCAATCAGCTTCGGCACGGTACAGCCAGCCTGCTGCGCGATCAGTTTAGTCTTGAGTTTATCATCCACCAATGGGTATTTTGAACGGTCGTTGTAACGACCGATGTAACTGTGGTTACGCTTGTTCATACCCATGATCCCCTTGCGACTTAGCTTGAAAGGGGAGGTGTAGTCAGAGAGAGAAAACCGCATATTAATCTCCGTCAGCCAGTGGTTTGAAGCGACGCAGTTCTGTGATGCGGTAACCGGTATAGGTACCAAATAGCAGAATCGCAGCCAGTACAATCAACTGCAGACCGATGAAGTTAAAGGTCAGGTGCTGCACGTAGGAGTTCGTCATGGCCAGATAGATCAAGACCGCAGTAAATAGCGATCCGCCACCTTGCAGAATGACTTCCTTCGCACCTTCTTCCTCCCAAAGAATCGACATACGCTCGATGGTCCACGACAAAATGATCATCGGGAAGAACGTAATGCTCAGACCTTCGGTCAGGCCGACTTTAAACGCCACGACGGTAAAGACCGAGATAATCAGAATCACCGAGATGATTACCGCGGATATTCGCGCCACGAGCAACAGGTTGAGCTTCGACAGATAACTTCGGATGATGAGACCTGTGCCGACGATCAGCAGGAAGCCGATAATACCTGTGGTGAGCTGAGTCTGTACAAACGCCACCGCGATCAACACGGGCATAAAGGTGCCCGATGTTTTCAGACCGATAATGACCCGCAGGAACACCACAATCAGCGCGCCGATAGGGATCAGCATGATGGTTTTAAACATCGCCTGTTCTTCCAGCGGTAGGCTGTGAATCGACAGGTTGAGCAGTCCGTCAGACTGAACCTTGTTACTGGTGGCCTGTTGCGGGGTCACATCCTGGGCAATCATGCTGAAATGCACCTGGCTATTCTGACCGCCCATTACATCCAGCAGTGAAATGTTGGATTCATCCCACACCAGCAGATTCGGATGGCTTGGCTGGGTTCCGGTTTCCGGATTAAACAACACCCACTTTTTGCCATTCCAGACTTCATTCATGTGCTGGATGGTCTGGCGGCGACGGCCGTCTTCCAGCTCGATCACGCCCACCACTTTATTCGGTACCTGAGCGTATGACAGCAGTTTTTCTGCCGCATCGACCTTGCTCATGTTATTCAGCAGCAAGGAGGCATTCTGACTTTCTGCGTCATTGAGGGTTTTGATCAGCTCGCGTGCAAAGGTGATGTGATCGGCGGAGCGTTGTGTTGCGCGTTCGATCAGAGCAATAGCGGATGCCTCTTCCGGACCGTTAAAGGTCGGTTTAGCCGGTTTGCCGGTCGGGGGAACAGGTTTGGCTTGTGACTGAGGATCAACCAGGAATTGAGTTTTGTAGTAAATAGTTTGCGGGCCACTGGCGTGGCGAATGGACCATTCGGCGCGGCGACCGCTTTCGGTCGTGATGTAGGAGACGCCATAGCCTGGTGAAGAAGCATTTTCGCCCACTAGGGTAAAACCGTCCTGGGTGTGCGGCGCGGCCAGAGAAACTTTGGCTTCTTTGCCTTGGGCGACAAATTCGATTCTGGCTTCAATATCCCAGACCTGACGAGTCTCACCCGGCGTCCAAGGGACACCATAGCTCTGATGGCGAATCACACTTAAGGTAATGCCGATTGCGACCAACAGAATAATCGATAGATAAAACGGAATTCTTGACGTCATAAGTGACCTTATTTCTTATTTTGATCCTGTCTGAATGTGTTTGCGACTGACATCCACTACGGCGATATCGCGAATAAATTCGCGGCCAAGAAGAATCGGATGGCTCATCTGTGAACGGTCAGCCAGAGTAAATTGAGTTTTTTCATGAATAGCGCCGAGTTTGACCCAAAGTTCAACCACTGCGCGACGCTCGGTATCCTCACTTGTTGACTGGCGAATACGCACATAACGTAAGATTGGTGCTTCGATCCAGTTGGTGTCATCTTTCGCACCTTGCTCATCACTTAAATGAAAGCGTACCCAATTTTTACCATTGCGTTCGAATTCTTCAATATCCACCGCGTTGAGCGATGAAGTCGCAGCGCCGGTATCAATGCGGGCATTAAATGATTTGTTAACGACATCCAGTGTCACGGTTTCAATTTCACCCAACACAACTTCATGACGCGGCTTGGTCTGAACGACAGTCGGTTGCGGTGAAGGCGCAGGGGCAAGGGCTGCTTGCTTTTTATGTTCTTCAATAGTGGTTTGCAACTCGTTAACTTGAGTCGTTAATGTGGAGACGTGATTTTCAAGACTATCGATATAATCCATCTGGTTACTGATATGCAGTTCCAGGTTAGTCATCTTATTGGATAACGTGGATTCGGACTGTTGAATCGCGTCCAGCGTAGCATGATGATACTCATCGCCTTTCAATAGTGTACAACCAGAAAGCATTGTCAGTGCGACGACGGGTGCAATTCGCTTAAACATTTGCGACCTTATTCTTCAATTATCAGTTGATGTAGTTATAGCAAAGGATGAGCAAAGCATCCTTGGCTAGATTATTCCTATCTGAGGAATAGCGAGTTAAAACTGTGTCAAATATCCCTGTTTCTTCAACAGATTCAGGGAATATTAATAGCATTAAGTGACAGCAGTGTCGCCTGATTCAGACGGGTTTTTTGGCGACCAGAATAGCGCGACGTGGTGCCGGATATCCTTCCACGGTTTTTGACGGGTCATTCGGATCGATATAATCCGGCAGGGAATTGTGCGTCATCCATTCCGTGGTGCGTTGTTCGCCCAGTGAAGTAACATTCTCATCGACTATCCGTACGTCTTCAAAGCCTACTTTCTCCAGCCATACCTTAAGTGCTAGAGCGGAAGGGAAGAAATAGACGTTACGCATTTGCGCATAGCGGTCAAACGGCACCAGCACCGCGTTTTCATCACCTTCAATGACCAGGGTCTCCAGGATCAGTTCGCCACCGGCAATCAGCTGATTTTTCAGTTGCAGCAGGTGATCAAGGGGTGAACGGCGGTGATAAAGAACCCCCATACTAAATACCGTATCAAAGGCTTCCAGCTCCGGCAGTTGTTCAATACCCAGCGGCAGCAAATGAGTACGCGGGTCACCCCCCATCAACTTGCGCACGGCCTCAAACTGAACCAGAAACAGTTCGGACGGATCGATACCAATGACCTGATGGGCACCTTCCCCGAGCATACGCCACATGTGATAGCCGTTGCCACAGCCCACATCAAGCACGCTGCGACCTTTTAAAGGTGTGATGTGCGGCAGCAGGCGATCCCATTTCCAGTCTGAGCGCCATTCGGTGTCGATATGAATACCGTGCAGGTGGTAGGGGCCTTTACGCCACGGGTGAAACATTTTTAATAAGCTTTCTAGCTTTTTCTGTTCACCCAGAGCCACGGGCTGCTGGTTAGTTACACTTACCGACTCTTTCAGGTCAATGTTGTCTGGTTTGAAGTCCGGGAGCTTCTTTAAAGCACGTAACCAGCGGTCCATATCACCGTGGCTTTTGTCTTGCCAGTCAGCGAGTTGCTGAGGCAGGATTTTGAGCCAGGGTTGCAGACGCGTATCCTGAGCAAGTAGCGAGTAAACATTACCAAAGTCAAACATGGCAGGGGATTCCTAATTCCGACATCTTTGCCCTGACCAAATAATTAATGCAATCACTGATTCCGTCAGGGCAGGGAAACGCGTTGCCTAAAGCTGATTTGTGCGCCAATCGGTTCAGCGCGAGTTGATCCGTTTTCGCAACGGATCTGTGTTCGAACAGAGACGCTTTTAAACTGAGCGGCTTTCGAGCTTCGCTGCTTGAAAACGTACTTACTTAATCGCAAACATCGAGCCGAAGTTAAAACACTGGAACCAGACTTCGTAACTGGAGAAACCGATTTTTGCAAAGCGCTCTCGGTGGATTTCTACTGAGTCGGGGCGCATGACATTTTCAATTGCGCTGCGCTTCTGGCTGATTTCCAGTTCGCTGTATCCGTTGGCGCGTTTAAAATCATGGTGTAAATCAATTAATAATTCGTTCGCCACCTGATTTTCAAACACATATTTTTCCGACAGTATTAAAATACCGCCAGGACGCAAACCGGCGTATATTTTTTCCAGCAGCGTGAAACGATCGTGCGGAGAAAGAAACTGCAGGGTGAAATTAAGCACCACAACCGACGCATTTTCGATCGTCATATTGCGGATATCGGCTTCAATAATTTCAACCGGCGTATCTGACCGATAAGCATTCACGTGCAATTTGCAGCGCTCAACCATCGCTGCGGAGTTATCGACACCGATGATTTTGCAGCCTTCTTGTTTAATACCACGACGCATGGACAGGGTAGCCGCGCCCAGTGAGCAGCCCAGGTCATACAGGTTGCTGTGGGGTTTAGCAAAACGCTCAGCCAGCATACCAATCGCAGAAATAATATTGGCATAGCCGGGAACCGAGCGCTGAATCATGTCCGGAAAGACTTCAACCACACGTTCATCAAAGGTAAAGTCGCCAATCTTATCGATTGGTGATGAGAATATAGTGTCTTTGTTGCTCATGGTGACCTCAAGGCGGCTAGCGTCAGCCTGACCAACAGCATCAGGCTCAATAAAAGGCGCATATTTTATGAAAAATTTAGTCTTATGTCATTAGTACCCGGACTGCGATAACGTATTCCGTCTCATTTGTTTAGAAAGTGCTGAAAATATCAGCGCGTCAGGGCAGAGAAACCACTAAAACGAGTATGTAAACAGCTAAAACATGCTGATTTGGCTGTCGCCCTGGCTGGCCGGAAAGGTGGCGAGATCCGGTAAAGGCAGCTGTTGCTGCAGTTGCTGATAAAGTGACAGCGCGAGTTCCGGCGCCAGATTGTTATCCGGGGTATGTATCATCACATAAGGCTGTTTACCCTGGGCGACCCACAGCGGGAGTTTTTTTAGCCAGGGCTGGAAAAAAGCGAGATTGGCGTCAAGATCCGGATGGCCGATAAAACGCATCATCGGATGGGTGGCCGTAGCGATGGCATGCACCGGCACTTTAGGCTTTTTCATCTGCGCATCAATGATCACTTCATTGACCGGTTCAGCCGCAAACACTGGGCGACTGTCCATAATGATGCGGTCTATGCCTTGTTCCAGCAGCCATTGATTGAGGCGGCGCTCTTCTTCTCCCTTAGCGAAAAAAACGGGATGACGCACTTCAACTCCGAGCGGAAATTGTTTGGGGAAATAGCTGCAGAACTTTTTTAACTGCTCCAACTGAGCCGGACCGAAGGCCGCCGGTAACTGAATGGTCCACATGCCGACACGTTCATGCAGCGGCTCCATCAGCGTCATGAAGTTTTTTAACTCGTCCTGGCAGCCCAGTAACATTTGCTGGTGGGTAATCTGTTTAGGCAACTTAAAGGTGAAGCGAAAATCGTCATGGGTGGCCGCTTTCCAGTTACTGACGGTCACCGGGGAAGGGGACGCATAGAAGGTGGTGTTACCTTCTACGGTATGAAATACCCGGCTGTACTTTTCCAGTCTTTCCGATGCCTGGGTGCCCCGGCCGTAAAAGCTGCTTTGCCAGGCAGGGTGGGACCACATTGTCAGGCCCAGTCGTAGGGGAAGTTCCGTCATGATTGATTCTCGTCTGCGGTGACTTGTTTCTGGTTTGTATCGCTATTTTATCGGTGGCCGTGACTTGTGGGTAAACGCCACGGGCGCGTTCAGAGAGTGATTCAGTGTCGGGCAGGATACGACAGATTGACGCTTTGCCCAAGTACGAAGCAATCTGAGGGGCGCTAATCTCGCAATTCGCCGCCGCTTAGGGTTATAATCAGCGCCAATTTTTCGTGTTGCGCCGCAGCTATATGTGGATTTGACGCATTATTGTACTAAAAAAGCGCGACACTGGATAAATCACAACAAATTGTATTCTGTAAGGTCGATTTTAGCTGCCTTTCAGCGTATAAATGAAACTTTGCGCCGCGCCGGAGGCTGTTTCTGGCGCGGCTTAGAATTTGATGACTAATTAGAGATTGGGAATTTCACTATGCGTAGCCATTATTGTGGTCACCTGAACAAGTCCCTTGCAGGACAAACTGTAGAACTGTGCGGCTGGGTAAACCGTCGCCGCGATTTAGGCGGACTGATCTTTATTGATATGCGAGATCGTGAAGGCGTCGTTCAGGTGGTGGTTGATCCCGATATGGCAGACGTTTTTGAAGTGGCAAACCAGCTTCGTAATGAATTCTGTATCAAACTGACCGGTGAAGTGCGTGCACGTCCTGAGAGCCAGGCGAATAAAGACATGGCGACAGGTGAAGTGGAAGTGCTGGCGACGGGTCTGGCGATCATTAACCGTTCCGATGTTCTGCCACTGGACTTCAATCAGAAGAACTCAGAAGAGCAACGTCTGAAATATCGCTATCTGGATCTGCGTCGCCCTGAAATGAGTGATCGCATTAAACTGCGTGCTAAAGCGTCAAGCTTTGTACGTCGTTTCCTCGACAGCAACGGTTTCCTGGATATCGAAACCCCGGTTCTGACCAAAGCAACCCCGGAAGGCGCTCGCGACTACCTGGTACCGAGCCGTGTGCACAAAGGCAGCTTCTACGCGCTGCCACAATCACCACAGCTGTTCAAACAGCTGCTGATGATGTCAGGCTTTGACCGTTACTATCAAATCGTAAAATGTTTCCGTGACGAAGATCTGCGCGCTGACCGTCAGCCAGAATTCACCCAGATCGATATCGAAACGTCATTCATGACGGCAGATGAAGTTCGTGCAGTGACTGAAAAAATGGTTCGTGACATGTGGCTTGAGCTGCTGGACGTTGACCTGGGCGAGTTCCCGGTGATGCCATACAGCGAAGCGATGCGCCGTTTCGGTAGCGACAAACCAGATCTGCGTAACCCGATGGAAATGGTGGATGTCGCTGACCTGCTGAAAGATGTTGAGTTCAAAGTGTTCTCTGGCCCGGCTAACGATGCGAAAGGCCGCGTTGCTGCACTGCGTGTACCTGGTGGTGCTGCACTGAGCCGCAAGCAGATCGACGAATACACTTCATTCGTTGGCATCTACGGCGCAAAAGGCCTGGCATGGCTGAAAGTGAACGATCTGGCTGCAGGTATGGAAGGTATCCAGTCTCCGGTGGCTAAATTCCTCAACGAAGAAATCATCAGCTCTATCATCGAGCGCACTGGCGCGCAAACCGGTGACATCATCCTGTTTGGTGCTGATAAAGCGAACGTGGTTTCTGAAGCGATCGGCGCACTGCGTCTGAAAATCGGTAAAGATCTGGGGCTGACTAACGAGTCAGCTTGGGCTCCGCTGTGGGTTGTAGACTTCCCGATGTTCGAAGCGGACGATGAAGGTCATGTCTCTGCGATGCACCACCCATTCACTTCTCCGCTCAACATGACAGCGGAAGAGCTGAAAGCGAATCCGGAAAATGCACTGTCTAACGCGTACGATATGGTACTGAACGGCTACGAAGTCGGCGGTGGTTCGGTACGTATTCACGATGCGAAGATGCAGGCAGCAGTATTTGACCTGCTGGGTATCGATGCAGCTGAGCAACAACTGAAATTCGGCTTCCTGCTGGACGCGTTGAAATTCGGTACGCCACCACATGCGGGTCTGGCATTTGGTCTGGACCGTCTGGTGATGCTACTGTGTGGCACGGAGAACATCCGTGACGTAATTGCATTCCCGAAAACTACGGCAGCGGCGTGTCTGCTGACTGACGCACCAAGTGCAGCGAACCCGGCGGCTCTCGAAGAGCTGGCGATCGCAGTGACGGCAGCGAAAGAAAAAGCGGAATAAGCAATAAATAAATCAGGGTGGCTAAGCCGCCCTTTTTTTTTGTCTGGTGCCTTGGTATGTTTGCCAGGGCACGTTTGTGTAGTGCTTTGCGTGCCCCGAGCTCCGCATTGAGGGGCGGGTAGATGCAGAGCACCTGTTTCTGGCTTTACACAGCCAATTTTTGCACAGGAATCAGCTCTCTTGGCTCAGATGTATTTTTATTACTCGGCAATGAACGCGGGTAAATCAACCACACTGCTTCAATCTTCGTTTAACTATCAGGAACGCGGCATGACTCCGGTGATTTTCACCGCGGCTATCGATGATCGTTTTGGGGTCGGTAAAGTCAGTTCACGCATTGGTCTAGAAGCCGATGCACACCTGTTTACCGCAGAAACCAATCTGTTTGATGCCATCAAGCAGCTGCACCAGAATGAAAAGCGTCACTGTGTCCTGGTTGATGAGTGTCAGTTCCTGACTAAAGAGCAGGTATATCATCTGACCGAAGTGGTGGATAAACTGGATATCCCGGTATTGTGCTACGGCCTGCGTACCGACTTCCTGGGAGAGTTGTTTGAGGGCAGCAAATACCTGCTGTCCTGGGCGGATAAACTGATTGAGCTGAAAACCATCTGTCATTGCGGCCGTAAGGCCAACATGGTGATTCGTACTGATGAACATGGCAACGCCATCTCAGAGGGGGATCAGGTTGCGATTGGCGGCAATGATAAATATGTATCAGTGTGTCGTCAGCACTATAAAGAAGCGTTGGGTCGCTGATTAAAAGTGCGTTGAGAAAAGAAAAGGATGGGCTAGCCCATCCTTTTCTATTGGTTACCTAGCGCTTCTTATCGGTTACCTAACGGCAAACACGTGCCTATTATGCGGCCAAAGGTTTGAGGGCAAGATAAGCCTGCTCCACATCGGCCGGGATCACCTGTTCAATCTGAAAACCTTTCTGAGGGTAGTGCTGAATACGCTCAAAGTCACCGATGACGGCTTGCATAACGAAGTCCAGGGTCAATTCTTCGGTCAGGTAGTCGAAAATACCACAGCCGGTTGAGGTCACTTGTAGCGATTCGATTTCACCCGGCCACTGTTTGATGAAAGTCGCATAGGCACGACGCTCCATATACGGTTTTTGTACCAGCAGAATACGCTTGGCTTCAATCCCTTTCGCTTGCAACATGTCATAAGTAAAGCGCACATTTTCGCCGCTGTTGCTCGAGCGTGGTTCTAGTAACAGGGCTTCTGCGGGCACGCCGCAATCTTTGGCGACGGTGGCAAAAGTAACCGCTTCACTGTGCTCAAAAATACCATCGGTAAAACGCCCGTGACCACCAGAAAAAACAATCAGCGGGGCGAGTCCTTTGTGATACAGCGACGCCGCATATTCCGCGACACGAGTATCATTGCTGCCAGGGACAAAAATCACATCGGCCGGCGTCAAATCATGACCCAGCTGCATGTATTGCCACAGTGTTTCCAGATGTTGATAAAGGTGTTTATCCATCGGCATTTAAAGCCTCCAATGTATTCAAATAATGGAACTGATAACCGGCGCAAACCAGTTTATCAGCCACAATGAGTTTGTCGGCGACATCCACCACCGCTGGCAGCGGGTCGGTTGATGCAACCGCATCCAGTGCCGCCTGATAGAATTCCGCTTTGCTGACCGTGTTCGGCGTGGTGGCATTGACCACGTCACTCTGCAGGTGCTCGACGGCAAATGTTACTGCGCCGATGGCATCATCAAGATGCAGCATGTTGGCCGGTGCCAGCGTACTGACTTGTTTCAGCCTGGCCGCAAAGCGCGACGGGTGGCGGTCAGGGCCAATCAGGCCGCTGCAGCGTACAACGGCGTAATCCAGTCCTGAGTCTAAAACGCTCTGTTCCGCTTGCAACATCACTTTTGCATTGGCTGAGAAATCGGCATCAGATTGAGCCAGCGCCAATGAGGCTTGTTGCTCGGTCATGGCTTCAGCGCGGCTCGGATAGACGGTCGTCGAGCTGATCATGATGATTTTTTTACACTGCGCGCGTTGTGCTGCTGAAACTAAATCCTGCCATTGCTGGGCATATTCGTCGCCCTGACCACGGCGGAACCCGGGCGGAAAACTACCGACTACCGTATCGCAGCCTAATGACGCTAATGTGTCAGCCAGATGAAGGGGATTGTTCAGGTCGCAGACAAACCCCGGAATCTCCTGTGCTGCCAGTTGCTCGATACCGGCCTGGCTGGTGCGGCTTGCGCTGACCTGGTAGCCAAGTGTCTGTAAATGTTTTGCCAGTGGTAAACCTAACCAGCCGGCTCCGATAATAGCAATGTGCTTCATGAGGCAGATCCTGTAAACAGTTGTCGCAAAAGTTGGCGAGTGCGTTGATGAAGTGTGTCGGACGAGGTGTGGTGATGTTGAATCACATCCACATTGGTGTACCAGGCCAGTTGCTCAAAAGCAACCGGGACACGAACCAGTTCACCGTTATCCACATGGGGCCTGGCAAGGTGAGCAGGTAAAAAGCACCAGCCACAGCCGTGCAGCGCCATATCCAACAACAAATAATAATGATCAGCGTACCATACATCCGGGCTGTGCGGTTGATGAAAGCTGCTGGATGAGTGGTTTCTGGAACGTATTACCAGTTGGCGGTGCAGACGTAGGGTATCGACATGTGGTGCCACCGATTGTGCCAGGGTATGTTGCGCCGCGACGTAGACGTCAAACTTAATTGAGCCGATCGATTCGAAGTCCAGACTGTGCGGCAGGATCTGTTCACCGAATATCAGGCCGCAGCTTGCGCGCCCGGTTTCGACCATCTCGATGATATCTGTACTTGATGCGCTCAAGCATTCTAGCTCAAGGCGGGGAAATTCGTGTTCCAGGCGGGTGATAAGCGGGGCAAGACCCGACAGCAGAATACCCTCATCCATCGCTAGAGTCAGAAGCTGGTTTTGTGGTGCATGCAGACTCTCTGCCAGAGACTGAAAACGTTGATGTTGCTGTAAAGCCGCTTTGGCGTAGGGCAAGAGTTTATGTCCGGCAGCTGTTAATACCGGGTAGCGGCCACTGCGTTCAAATAAGCGCATATCGCAGTCGATTTCCAGGTTAATAACATGCTGGCTGATGGCTGACTGTACTTTACCCAGTTTACGCGCTGCGGCTGAAAACGAACCTTGTTCGGCGGTCGCTATAAATGCAGCCAGTTGTTCAATGCTGTACATGTATCGTTATTAGTGATGGCATCTAATTATTTAATATCTAACTATTAGATGATAATCGCCGTGTGTTCAACGTTAAAATGAAGATCTGCTATGCAAAAACATATGATGTCCGGTTGGGAGCGAGTATTCCATGCCGTCAGTTTCGAACTGCTGGCATTAATGTGCCTGGTGCCAGTCGGCGCTCTGTTTTCCGGCCAGCAAGCGACGCATCTGGCGTTGGTTGGTCTGGGACTGAGCTTGTTTACCGTGGTATGGAACTTCTTATATAACCTGATGTTTGATCGCATCATGCAGGATGTTCGCAGTCTGCGGACTCTACGCCTGAGAGTTGTGCATGCGTTGGGCTTTGAAGGTAGCCTGGTGTTTGTCACTGTGCCTGTTTTGGCCTGGGTATTGAGAATTTCTCTGCTTGAGGCGCTGGTGGTTGAAGCGGGCTTTTTACTGTTTTTCTTTGTTTACACCATTGTGTTTAACTGGCTGTATGACAAGTACCAGCCTTACCAGCGCTGGTTTGTGACCGGATAACGGATTTATTCGGCCGAAAAGATATGTGACGGAATAACGAATGGGTTAGCACACAGAGCAACCTGATGCCCTGAACAAAAAAGAGCGTCGAAGGACGCTCTTTTGGTGTGTCTGGATTATTCGCTCAGAACGCGCAGTAGGCGATCCGCCTGCTCGGCCATTTCAATGCCTTCGTTAGTCAGATAGCCACCATCAGGCAAAGTGCATAAGCCTTTGTCATGCAGTCGCTGTACGGCACTTATCAGTGAATCGGATGCATCTTGGTGGACTTTAATCCCGGTCGCCGCACTGCCGATATCAAACTGAAGCAGAACGTTCAGTTCGTCGATATGCTGTTGAGAAAACTTCATCTTAAGTCCTTCTTGCAGGTTGAATAAGTTTTACAATAGGCGGGCATTGCTGTGGATGCAATCTTGCTCTGACAGATTTGTTAGGTCGAACAGCTCTGTTACTTTTTTGCGCAGTTATTAGTTCCGAAGGGAATAAAAGCAGCTAAAAATCGGCATAGGATTTATAAAGCTAACGGGTGGGGCAGCATATGGTAAATTATCATTTTAATTGATTAATATCAGTGTAATAAATATGTATTCATGATAATAACTAATACTAGTTATGGTTTATCGCTTTATTCCCAGTAATGACGTCTCGTACCATAGAATTTATCTATTACCTAATAAATTGCACTTGAATAAATATGGAAATAGAGCGATTATCCGCCACCTCTCTATGTTGTATCAAAATGTAACCGTATTATGGATCTTAATCAATTCGACTCATTACTGCCTCCTCAAATGGCAGAACGCGCCGCAGATGTTGGCGTAAATAAAGCGACCAAACCTGCCTCTAAATCTTTTCTTCTTGCTATCTCTGCTGGTATTCACATTGGTATTGCTTTCGTATTTTACACTGTAGTCACGACCGGCGCGCAAGATATGCCTTATGGCGTGACTAAACTGCTGGGTGGCCTGGCATTCAGCCTGGGTCTTATCCTGGTTGTGATTACCGGTGGTGAACTGTTTACCAGTTCAGTTCTGACTTTAGTGGCCAAAGCGAGCGGAAAAATCAGCTGGCTGCAATTAGTCAAAAACTGGGTAGTGGTATACTTCGGTAACATGGTCGGTTCGATTCTTCTGGTCGGAATCATGTTTGCGACCAAGCAGTTTATGGACAATGGCGGTAATTTGGGCCTAAACGCATTAGCGATTTCTCAGCATAAGTTACACCACAGTTTCTTCCAGGCATTTTCCCTGGGTCTGATGTGTAACATTCTGGTTTGTCTGGCGGTTTGGATGACGTTCAGTGCCCGTTCTCTGACCGACAAAGTCATGGTGATGGTATTACCTGTGGCGATGTTCGTTGCGTCTGGTTTTGAACACTGTATCGCAAACATGTTCCAGGTTCCGATGGCGATTGCGATCAAGAACTTTGCTCCGGATACGTTCTGGCAGATGACGGGGGCGGATATTGCCCAATACGCTGACCTGACGTTAAGTAATTTTTTCTACAGCAACCTGTTACCGGTGACTCTGGGTAACATCGTTGGTGGTGGCGTGTTTGTCGGTATCTGGTACTGGATGGTTTACCTGAAAGACTGATGCAGTTTATGCCAGTTCAACTTGATTGCCATAAAAAACGCCACGAAGTGGCGTTTTTTATGGGCGTGAGAAACCCCATCACCTCGAACGGAGGAAATTGCTTATCATGGTTATCCACATTTTCTGTGGATAAGTTGTTTCAAAGTGAGTGAGTAACCTTAAATCGATGATTTATGGTGCAAAAAGTGCACAATTGTCGTGCGGGGCGCAGACACTTCTTCCTTCATTCTATCCCCAAACGACTTGAAGCCGCAGCGGGGTTCGCGGCAACGCCAAGTCGTTTGGATAAAACGTGGGAGAATTGAGCATTTAATGCACATTTTCGTCGGTAAACCGGACGTTAACTTTGCCTTCTTTACTTAAAGCCGCCCGCAGCGAGAGGTGGACCGATAAAGTTAACGAGATATTCATCATCACGAAAATAGCGATCATGATCAGCAGTTGATATTTGATGGCAATGAGCGGGGATGTGCCACCTAAAATTTGACCTGTCATCATGCCTGGCAGGGTAACCAGACCCGTTGCAGCCATGGATGCCAACAAAGGAGCACTGGCCTTACGCAGCGCGTTTTGTACAAAACTGCGTGAGGCATAAAATGGCGAAGCACCCAGCGACAGGGCGGCTTCGTATTCGCTGCGTCTCTCTTTGTAGGCCGTGAACAAGTTCTGTAACGCGACAATATTACCACTCAGACTGTTACCCAGTAACATCCCTGATAACGGAATCATATATTGGGCACTAAACCAGGGGCTGGGCTGGATGATGACCAGACATAACACAAAAATCAGCGGAAATAAGCCAGCGACTAATCCTATCATTACCGGGCCGATTAAGATTTTAACCGGTAGTTTGGCTTTCGATACGATTGAACTGGCGCCGACACTTATCATGATCAACAGCCATAATAAGTTGACCCATAAGCTGTTCAGCGAAAACAGATATTCCAGATAGATACCCACCAGTAAAAGCTGTATCGCCATTCGGGCGATAGAGATGATAATTTCTTTCCCAATCTGCAACTGATGATAATGGTTGACGGCTAGCGGGATCACCAGCAGGCAACTGAACAACCCAAGTTGCCACCAAGTGATATCCAGGACACTGCTCATGATAACTCCTTCATTTTTTTCTTTATTATAGCGAATATCCGGAGCCACTCAGAGCGATTTAAAGCAGGATTTTTGAGGCGGAGCGGACTCGCTCCTTGCTGTCAGGGGGTAGAATATGATTCGTATTTAGTCATGATGGCCGCGTATTCTCCGTTGTCCCGAATTGCCTCCATGCCTTTTTCAAAGACATCCAGATACAACCCAGCCTTGGGATTATTCTTACCGACCATGATATGGACCGGTGTTCGCGAAAGCTCGGGTTCGAGCGGGATCAGGCTACCAGGTTCGATGTGGTTGGCGTGCATTGTCCATAAAGCAACTCGTCGTTCACCGGCCAGTAAATCAATCCGGCCGTTTTGCAATTTACGCAGGTTAATGAGGAGCGTCTCAGCCGGCAGCAGGGTTAATTCCGGATGAGTCATCAGGCTTGAGTCATAGGCATAATTCTGCACTAGGCCTATTCGTTGACCTTTAAAGTCGTTCAGGCTGGTGTAGTGCGCCGGGTAACCACGGCGGGCGAACAGATGAATATCACTAAACAGGTAAGGCTTTGAAAAAGCAAGGTTCTGGGTGCGCTGTTCGGAATACCAGGCGGCGAGTACAATTTGATCACGTCCGTACTGCGCTTCTTTTAATGCCCGGTTCCAGGGTTTTATTGTAAGTTGCAGAGTGTAGCCTTGCGTGGCAAAAGCACGGCTGACCAATTCGACGGCCAGTCCGGGCATTTGCGGATTATCAATAACGTAAGGGGGCCATTCAGCCTGAATGGCATGAATGATGTTGTCGCCACGCGCCGCAAAACAAAACGCTGCTAAACTGAGAAGAGCAAATGAGTAGTGATGGCGCACTGACTTTCCTTGTGAATCGTACACTGGATAAAGTGTAGTGTATGAGGTGTATTTGTGGTGTCGTATAGCGCCAAATTTTATTGGTTAACTATGATAAACAGGCATTTGCGTTAGGTTGCGTGATTCTGGTTAGGTACCGATTAACATAATAACAATATACTTAATAGATATTGAGACTGAGTGAGCGAGGATGTTATGACTCTGCTAACGCTCGATAATTTGCGCGAAGTCGAGATTTTGCAACCTCGGGATACCGAAGTATCGCGTCATTACAATGAACTGAGTTTTTCTTACCAGGGGCCGTTAACCCGGGTTATGGCAGAGGTTTTTCCACTGTGCCGGACTGTGCTTGATATCGAGCCGGGCGCCCGGATCTATGGTGATGGCTTTCAGATGCTGTCGCAGACCGCAGGGACCATAAGCGCTGTCGAAGAAGTCGGCCGATGCCCTGACAACGGGCAACTCTATCATCTTTATGCCGAGCGGTTACCAAAGCGCTTTTATAATTATTTGGTGATTGAAAGTGCCAACGGTTATCTGCTGTTTGGCTTTTCATCCTGTCGCCGTTTTGCCGGTTATTTCGAATTAAGTATGTTGAACGGCCACTATTGTGTAACTGCCTATCTGGACGGCGAAATGAGCCCGCCGCGCTATTGGGCTTTCAACGCACTGGAATCCGTGGTGATGCTGGAAGCGGAATCACTCGCCGGATTATTTAATGATTATGCACGTTATCTGCGTCTTCATCATGGTTGCCGGCCACATTGTGACGCCAACGCTCCACAAGGCTGGTGTTCCTGGCCCGCTTATGCCACCGATGCCAGCGAGCCACGTATTATTGCTAATGCAGACAGGATGACCGCCGGGTTAGACAGTCTGGAATGGGTGGTCATTGATGACGGCTATCAGAAATATATGGGGGACTGGCTTTCTCCCTCCACTCGTTACCCTGGCGGGATCCGGGCATTAACCGAAAAACTGCGCCGGCGCGGTAAACGGGTTGGTATTTGGCTGGCACCGTTTATTGCCGAGGCAGACTCCTGTCTGTTCCGCGCTCATCCTGAATGGTTTGTCCGTCATTATGACGGCACGCTGCTCAAAGCAGAGGATGTGACCTATGGCGGATGGCGGCGTACCCCCTGGTACATTCTCGACTGTTCCAATCCTTATGTCCGGCAATACCTGACCCGGGTCGTGCGCACTATGCGTGAAGAGTGGGGCATCGGGTTGTTTAAACTCGATGCCGGTTACTGGGGAGCGCTGAAGGGCAAGCGTTTCCGACCGGGTATTACAGGGGTAGAAGCCTACCGGCTCGGATTGAGGGCGATAGCTCAGGGCGCGGGTGACGCCTGGTTACTGGGATGTAACGCACCGATGTGGCCGTCACTGGGGCTGGTGGATGCGATGCGTATTGCTGATGATGTGGATCGGAATATTGACCGTTTCAGTCAGTTAGCGCGGCAAATTTTTTATCGCAGCTGGCAGCATCGCGTGCTATGGCAAATTGATCCGGACTGCCTGACGCTGACCTCGTTACCCGGGCAAGAGGTTTCAAAAGCCGCTTACCACTTTCATCGTGATGTTCTGTTGGCAAGTGGCGGATTATTGCTGTCCGGTGACCGTTTACCTGAAGCTGAGGAGTTCACGCGCCATAGTCTGGAAAAGCTGATCGCACGCCAGAGGATGTGTCAGCGCAGTGCTGCGATGAGTTGTCTGAGCCTTAACCACGCATTTTTACATCTTACCGAGGTTAGTGACCTGCACTGCCTGTTCAATTATGGCGCTGAAGCGCGCGATTTTACCCTGGTGGCTGACAGTCCGGTGTATTGGTACGATTTTTGGAGTGGAGAACGTTTGTGCAAGGAAGCACGCAAAGTCCTGCCGATCACGCTACCAGCAGGAATAGCCAGCCGGGCGATAGTGACCGCTTGCTAGACGATCGCAGCGTCGCTGCCGCTAGATTTCAAACAGCCAAAAGTAGCCGTAACCAACGACAATGGCCGGGATTGATGTATATATCGTGGCAAACAGAGCGGCTTTGGGGGCCAGTGCGATGGCAGGAAACAGCGCGTCACCATCGTTTGAAATCGCGTTCGCTAACTGGGTGGAAAGCGGCACACTACCCGCCAGATAAAAGCTGGTGATCAAAATCTGTGGGCCGCAACCGGGCAGCATACCGACAATAATGCCGACCGCCGGCATCCAGACTCCCCACTGCTGCCAGTCATTGCTCATCTCCCAGCCAGTGAAATGGCGCATTAATTCGAAGATCAGAAAAGCGATAATTACCCAGGCACTGACGAAGTTGGTGTCTTGCGCGGCTTTTTGCAGTGGATGAGCCTGCCGGACTTTCTCATTTTCACTCACCGCAGACTGATAGCTGTCTATCTCACGGGTCAGCGCCCACAATACCATCGCGGTAACGGCCAGGCTGGCACCAAGCCATTCGATACTGTGCGCAGGTAATCCCAGACGGGTATTAACATCAATCTGGAACGACTGGGCAAAAGCGACCAGTGAGGCCGGGATGATTGCCCATTGCCAGAATATGCCCTGTAAGTTAATTGCACGGTGATTCAGTGCTGTGTGGGTGTTTGCTGGTGGCTGCTGCGCGGCTTGCGTGTTTTTCGGGCGCATAAAATCATCGCCGTGCAGCGTGCTCACCACCAGCCCTGTGATACAGCCAGTCACAATACCAATCGCGATCACGCCCAGTCCGGTTAACGGACGGCTGGCCAGCAACAGGAAGGCAGCATCGCCCATGGTCGCTGTCAGTACCGCAACCAGAGAGCCGAAACCGAGTCTACCATTGACAAACTGGGTGGTGACCACAATAGCGCCGCCACAGCCCGGCAGCGCGCCGAGTAAAGAGGCGATGATGACTTGCAGGTGACGTGAGCGCTGAAAAGCCACCACGAAACGATGAGTGCTGTTAATCCAGCGTGATAAATAATGATAAATGGCCAGAGTGAGAGCCACATAAGTTGAAACGGCCCAGAAGGAGTCAGACAACGTGGTTATTGCCAGCTCACGTGTGTTCGGGCTGAGTACTAACATGGTCAGGGCGATGGGCAGCAGCAGTCGTTTGTAGCCGAGTGGGGCTGCACCGGAGCGTAACGAATCTGTCAACGCAGATGGCCATCGAATCGAAAACATAGTTACCACCGTTGAGAATGCGAATAATTATCACTATACGATAATGAGAATGATTATCAAGTGAATTATGACGATTTATTGAGTACGATAATTTTTATAAATGCGAATCTCGCGTCGGCTGTCCGCTGGCTCGTGGCAGGTCAGAAAAAGGACAGGCGCTCAGTGCTGGCGAAGTGGGTCGGCATGGTGAATTGGCGTCAGCGTATCAATCGGGTATCATTCCTGTCTAAGCAAAGCTTTAAGGGTTTACAGCCTGATTCTGTAAGCCCTTTTATTGGGAGGCCGACATGGCGACAACACTGAGTGCGGAACAAATCGCGACCATTAATCAATATGATCAGGAGCAGCGTTTTAATTACTGCATTAAAGAGATCGTAGCAAACCAGCAAGTGTGGATTCTGAAAGACGAACACGGTTGTGTGATGCTCAATACCGAAGAGGACGATTGTGTGCCGGTGTGGCCTAACCGTGAGTTTGCCGAAGCGTGGGCAACGGGGGAGTGGGCCGATTGTGAAGCGGAAGCGATTTCGTTTAACAAATGGCGCAGCCG
The DNA here is from genome assembly GCF_004804295.1 of Vibrio sp. H11. NCBI lineage: Bacteria > Pseudomonadati > Pseudomonadota > Gammaproteobacteria > Vibrionales > Vibrionaceae > Vibrio > Vibrio sp. H11. The sequence goes on from NZ_SSHN01000005.1 coordinate 126,466, forward strand.
CTGGACTCAGGGGCTGGAGCAGGATGACTTGTCTGTTGTGGTGTTTCCGAACGACAACGAAGAAGGCGTGGTACTGTTCCCAGATGAGTTTGATTTCGAACTCAACAAACAAAACGCGCGTCGCTAATCGTGACTCGGCTCGTAAAATTAAGGCCTGTTATACAGGCCTTAATTATTGTGAGTGCTTGGTTTTTTTCACGAATCACCGCGGCCTAACTATTTAAAGCTCGGCGCCTTGTTAAAGTGACTTTCCACCATGCGCTGGGTAATCGGGTGCTGAGGCTCGGCCAGCACCGTACTGGTATCGCCAAACTCGACCACTTCCCCTTCATGCATCACCATCACTTTGTCGGTGATATGCTTTATCACGCCAAGATGCTGCGAAACATAAATAAACGAAACGCCCATCTCTTCCTGTAGTTCCAGAAACAGGTTGAGGATCTGCGAACGCATTGCCATATCCAGACCATTTAACGCTTCGTCGGCAATGATGATTGAGGGTTGCAGGATCAGCGCCCGCGCCAGACAAACCCGCTGCTTCTGACCTGTCGCCAGCATTTGCGGATAAAAGTACGCGTGCTCCGGTAGCAGACCGACTCTTAACAGGGTGTCTTTAACCCGCTTCATCCGCGCTTCCGGCTCCATGCTGGTGTTTCGTTTCAGCGGGCCTTCCAGAATTCTGCCGATCTGAATTCGCGGATTTAACGAGGTGTTCGGATCCTGAAAAATCATCCGGATGAGCTTGCAGCGCGTGGCGTAATCTTTGTGTTCGAGCAGTTCGCCATTGACCCGGATTTCTCCGCCGCTTGGTTCGACCATGCCGGCCAGCATGCGCGCCAGCGTCGATTTACCTGAACCATTCTGGCCGATAAAACCTATGGTTTGTCCCGCTTCCAGCGAGAAGCTGACCGGTTTAACGGCGCTCTGGACTTTTTTTCTGAACAGGCCTGAGCGTGTTACAAAATCTTTCGATAAGTTACTGACCTGCAGTAAGGCATCGCTCATGGTTACTGCTCCATATTCAGCGGGAAGTGACAGGCGTATTTATGGGTTTTGACCCAACGGGTTTGTGGCATTTCGACACATTGGCGCTGCGCATACGGGCAGCGTGGTCCGAGGCGACAACCGATTGGCAAATGCTGCAATGGAGGGATAGACCCCGGCAGCGACTGCAATTTTTCCTTATGAGGGATCCAATCACTGAAATCCGGCATTGCTCTGAGCAGAGCGACCGTGTACGGGTGCTTGGGCTGACTCATCAGGCTTGCAGTCTTGGCAGATTCCACCGACTGGCCGCAATACATCACCGTGATGCGGTTAGCCCATTGAGTTATGGTGGTCAGGTCATGGCCGATCAACAAGATCGAAGTGTTGTTGAGTTGGTTCATCCGACTTAGCAGACGCAGGATCTGCGACTGAGTGACCGGATCCAAATCGTTGGTCGGCTCGTCGGCAATCAGCAGCTTAGGCTTGGCGGCGATAGCCATGGCGATCATGATTTTCTGACACTCACCATCGGTGAGTTCATAAGGGTAGCTTTTCATCACCCGGCGGTGATCTTTAATGCCGACCTTGTGTAACAGAGCAATCGCTTGTTTTTTACGCCACGCAAAGCGCTGCCACCAGCGCCCATCAAAGGTACGCGAGGGGATAGATTCAATTAACTGTTTGCCCACCTCGTCTGACGGATCGAGACAGGTCGACGGTTCCTGAAAAATCATCGCCACATCACGAGCGATAACTCGGCGGCGTTCACGCGGAGTTAATTGCAGCAAATCAATATTGCCGAGCCGCATCCGGTCAGCGGTGATGCGCCAGTTCTCTTTACCCACGCCCACAATGGCTTTGGCCACCAGGCTTTTACCTGAGCCTGATTCACCCACCAGGCCACGAATTTCACCTTCATTCATGGTCATGCTCATGCGGTCAACCGCTTTCACCAGACCTTGAGGGGTATCAATCTCAATTGTCAGGTGACGAATATCAAGTAACGGCATTATTCGACTCCTGCATTCAGTGCCTGACGGATGCCTTCACCCACCAGGTTAATCATAATTACAGTATACATGATAGCGATACCCGGTAACGTGACTGTCCAGGGAGCCAGATAAAGCAGCTCGACCGAATCACCCAGAATCGCGCCCCATTCCGTGCTCGGCGCCTGAGCTCCAAGGCCTAGAAAACCAAGCGCAGTAATGTCGAGAATGGCAATCGACAGCGCCATGGTGACTTCTGCGGCGATCACCGGCAGGATGTTGGGGAAAATTGAGTGCCACAGCAGATAACTGTCATTGGCGCCATCCAGGCGTGCTGCCATCACGTAATCTTTCTCGACTTCGTTATGCACCGCGATGTAGAGCGAACGAATAAAGCGCGGAATCAGGGCCAGACACAGCGCCAGCAGAATATTAAATTCACCGAACCCGAGAAAGGCGACAAAGATAATGGCCAGCAGCAGAGTCGGGATCGACATGACCGTATCAAGCAGATGGTTGAGTACGCTCGACAGCAACCCTTTAGTCATACCGGCCATAATGCCGATACCGCATCCGATCACGGTTGCGAGCAGGGTAATCAGCACTGATGCGCCAAATGTCAGGCGCGAACCGTCAATCAGGCGTGACAGAATGTCACGGCCTAAATCATCGGTACCGAGGAAGTACTCAACACTGCCGGACGGATCCCATGACGGCGGCACCAGAAGCTCGCCGGACTGCATATTCGGGTCGTGTGGGGTGAGCCAGTAAGAAGTCAGAGTAATCAGAATGATCAGGATCAGGCACCACAAGCCGAACATCGCCAGATTGTTGGCTTTGTAACTGCGCCAGAAGCGTTCAAACTGCGTCGGGATATGCTCTTCCTGATAAACGCTATTTGTTAGCATACCATTCCTTCCTTACCAGAGGGTTGATCATTGCACCGATCAAATCGGAGAGAATGTTGGCAGTTAGCACCAGGGCACCAACGGCAATCACACCAGCCTGGATAGACACGTAGTCCTGATTAGACAACGCATCGAGCAGCCAGCGGCCGATGCCCGGCCAGTTGAAAATCGATTCGGTGATGATAGCCAGTGTCAGCATACTCGACAGCTGGACCCCGAATTTAGGAATAATCGGCGGAATCGCGTTACGCAGTACGTGCTGGATAACGATTTCGTAGTACGACAAACCCTTGATACGCGCCGCGCGGATGTAGTTCTGCGTCATGACTTCAGCCACCGATGCCCGCATCAGGCGTACAACCTGTGTGGTCGGCGCCAGAGCGAGTACCAGACACGGCAGAATCATGTGTTCAATCACACTCTGCAGCGCAAAGTTGCGGTAAGGGCCTTCGGCCAGAAACGCATCTATGATGGCAAAACCGGTCACGTGTTTAATCTGATACAGCAAATCGTAGCGGCCGGACACCGGCAGTAGCTCGTAATTGAGCGAGAACACCATGATCAGGATCAGTGCCACCCAGAATAGAGGCGCTGAGTAGCCCGACATTGAGGTGAACGAGATAACGGTATCAATCCATTTACCTTGTCGCATTCCCGCTATGGTGCCGACCGGAATACCAACCAACAGCGAAAGGGTAAATGCAATCAGGCACAGTTCCAGCGTGGCCGGAAACACCGAGGCCAGTTCGGTCACGATTGGTGTGCCGTTTTTGGTCACACCGAAATTGAGTTTGAGTAACTCACTGAGATATTGTGACCAGCCGGCCCAGAAATCGAGTTTGCCCCAGGCTGAGTCCGGCTCCAGACGCAGCAGGCTGTAGCCGACCATGGTCAGGATCAGCAGGGTAATAACAAACAGGTTGAAACGACGCAGCGTGTAGTTAAGCATTATTCAGACACCCTCTCGACGGTATTAAACGGCTCGACACTGAAGGGGCTGAGACGAAAGCCGGTCAGGGTTTTGTTGTATGCTTTAAACTGCATGCCATGCGCGATCGGGATCACCGGAAACTCCTGGTTCAAGATATTTTGTGCCTGGCGGTATAAATTCAAACGATAGCGCGGCCGCTCCACTTCCAGAGCCAGATCGAGCAAAAAGTCAAAATCGGCATTACACCACATCGCCACATTCAGCCCGGCACGGTTTGAATCACATGAGAGCAGCGGACGCAGGAAGTTATCCGGATCACCGGTATCACCGCTCCAGCCGGTCAGGAACAGATCGATATGAGAGCGCTCCGCCAGTTCGGTGCGGTCAAGGCGATCTTCCGGGACCAGATGCAGGGTGACGCCGATATCAGCCAGGTTGGACTGAATCAGCTCCGCGGTTTTTCGCGGGCTCGGGTTGTAGGCTCTTGGCTCTATCGGCACTGACATACTCAGCTCCAGTCCCGACTCAAAGCCGGCTTCACGCAGCAGTGCCAGAGCGTAGTTACGATCGTAACGCACCTGGACGTTATCTCGGTTGTAAGCCCACGATGTCGGCGGCAGGATGTTGTAAGCGATACTCCCGGTGCCGTAGTAAACAGAATCAAGAATATTCTGGCGGTTGATAGCAAAGTTAAGCGCTTTACGGACCCGAACATCACGCAGACCCGGATGAGAAGTATTTACGGCAATAAACGCCACGTTCATCGCTGGTTTGGCATCCAGAACGATGTTGGCCTGCTTTTCGATGATCGGGATCTGGCTCGAAATCGGCGAGCTCAGCACATCACACTCATCGCGCAGTAATTTGGCCAGAGTGCCGGTGCCGCGCTGGGAAATATCAAACACCACCTGCTCCATATTCGCCGGACCATTCCAGTAACCGCCATGGCGACGCAGACGGACTAAATCATGCATCTGGAATTCGTCGAGATAGAACGGCCCAGTACCGACCGGATGACTGTCGAGCATCGGTTTTTCGTCCTTCAGCTCCAGCTGATGGGCGTATTCCTCAGACAGAATCACGGCGTGCGTGGTGGCAATGTTGGACAAAAAGCTGTTATCAGCGCGGCTTAAGGTAAATTTGACCGTATGATCGTCCAGCGCCTGGACATCAACCAGCAGGTTGGAAAAATCGATACCGGCAAACCAGGGATAACCACCGCTGTGAACGTTATGGTAAGGATTGGTGGTGTCGATAATGCGGCGGAAGCTGAATACTACATCCTCGGCCGTCAGCGTACGGGTCGGGGAAAACCAGCGGGTCGTCTGGAATTGGACCCCGTCACGCAGTTTGAAGATGTACTCGGTACCACTGCTGTTGACATCCCATTCGGTGGCAATGTTAGGGACAGGCAGGTGAGTTTCAGGATCGAGTTTAATCAGCGTATCGTAGATCTGAGGGCTGAGGGCTTCAGATGTAATGCCGCTGTCGACCAGTTGCGGGTTAAATGTGCTCGGGCTGCCCTGACCACAGTAAACAAATCCGCTCTCGCGGATTTTACTATGATCGATTTCCTCGCCACATCCTGCCAGCAGGCTGATGCCGCATAATCCCAGAGTAAGTCGTAATAAAGTTTTCATAATGAAACTGAGTTGAGAACCGAGGCGGATTCTTGCGCATGAACGCCTCAAAATCCCGCTAATTTACCATTGTTTGTAGGCTGAAACCATGCCTAGTGTTGATGAAAAGCGTGCCCTGTCAGTGAAAACTCAGCTTTAGCCGAGTTAAGCCGCGCAAAGATTGATCGGACGGGCCAGTTGGTCGGCAAGCGCCTGTTTATTCAGGGTTGTCTTGCAGTAATTGATATTTACGCACCATGCCCCTAAATTGATGATAGCTCAAGCCAAGCAGCTCCGCGGCCTGACGCTGGTTAAACTTAGCCGCCTGCAGAGCCTGGTTGAGAATCGCTTTGTCCTGATCCTGCTGCCACTGCTTATAATCCATCGGAAAGCTCGCCACAGTGTTGGAGGCCGAAGGTGCTGCGGCCGGAGATGCTAAGGCTGAAGAGGCCTTGTGCGGCGGCGGATTATCCCAGGGCTGGCTGAACGGGTCGAAAACCAGATTGTCGATCGGCGCTTCGTGCTGACCATGTTGATAGACGGCACGCTCAATGACATTTTTGAGTTCACGCACGTTGCCGGGCCAGGCGTAATCGAGCAGAGCCTGAAGGGCGCGGTCTGTAAAACCGACAAACAGTGGCAGAGCCAGTTCGCGGCACATGCGGATAGCAAAGTGCTGCGCTAACAACTGAATGTCTTCACGCCGCTCGCGCAGCGGAGGCAGGGCAATGACGTCGAAGGCTAGCCGGTCGAGCAGGTCAGCGCGAAAAGAACCTTGCTGTGCCAATTGTGGCAGGTCGGCGTTGGTGGCGCAGATCAGACGTACGTTAGCGGTCAGAGCCTGGTGGCCGCCAACCCGTTCGTACTGGCCATATTCGATAACCCGCAGCAGCTTTTCCTGCACTGACAAGGGGGCCGTCGCCAGTTCATCGAGAAACAGGGTGCCGCCTTCAGCTCGTTCAAAGCGTCCCTGATGACGGCCTTTCGACCCGGTAAATGAGCCGGATTCATGGCCGAATAGCTCTGAATCAATCAAGCCTTCACTCAGAGTTGAGCAGTTGAGCGCGACCAGAGGTTGATCCCAGCGGCGTGATAAGTAGTGCACGCGCTGGGCGATCAACTCTTTGCCGGTACCGCGTTCTCCGGTGATCAGCACTGGGCGCTCAATCGGCGCAAGGCGAGAAACCTTATCGAGTACGGCCAGAAACGATGGCGATTCACCGATCAAATTATGGGGCATATCCTTTCCTCAACAATCCTGTGCTCAACACGGCTTGGTGAATTTAACCAACTGTTAGCGAATTCTTTCACAGCATAGTGAAGAACGTGTCAATATTCAAACTAAGCGACTGAAAAATAAAGGTCTGATTATTGGCACGCTTTTTGGAACTCTGAGATTGAGGCGGTCATGAGGTCATGACCGGCACCACATGCAGAGTTCATCATAAGGAGTGACATTATGGGCATCTTTTCGCGTTTCGCAGACATTGTGAATTCCAATATCAGCGCACTATTAGATAAAGCTGAAGATCCGGAAAAAATGATTCGTCTCATTATTCAGGAAATGGAAGATACTCTGGTTGAGGTCCGCACCAACTCGGCCAAAGCCATAGCAGATAAAAAAGAGCTGGCGCGCAAAGTCGAGGCGCTGGAGCAGCAGATTGAAGACTGGCAAGCAAAAGCAACCCTGGCACTCAATAAACAGCGTGAGGATCTGGCACGTGGCGCACTGATTGAGAAACAGAAATTGCACAATGTATTGAAAGGATTGCATACTGAGCAGACGCTGGTGGAAGAGACGATTGATAAGCTGACCGGTGAAATCACCAAGCTGGAAAGTAAGATCACCGAAACCCGGGCTAAACAGCAGGCGTTAGCGATTCGCAGCCAGGCCGCCGGCAACCGCCGTGACGTGCAGCGTCATCTGCATACCAGCCGCACCGATGAGGCGATGGCTAAATTCGCACAGTACTCGCGTAAAGTCGATGAACTGGAAGCCGAAGCGGACCTTTATGCTCAGTCAGGAAAGTCGCTTGATCAGGAATTTGCCGAGCTGCAGGCTCAGGATGAAATTGAACAAGAGCTGGCAAAGCTCAAACAAGATATGAATAAACACCAATAATCTCAGTGGATTAATCAGGAGCGAACTATGGCCACATTTTTTTTAGCAGGACCGCTGGTCGTCTTTTTGATTTTTGTGGCACCGTTGTGGCTGCTGCTGCATTACCGCAGCAAGCGTAAAGCGGCCAACGGTTTGTCGCAGGAAGATTATGAAGCACTGCAGGGGTTGTCCGATAAGGCAAAAGGGCTGCAAGATCGCATCAATACACTGGAGCGAATTCTGGATGCCGAATCGCCAAACTGGAGAGGTCAGTATGACAGGTCGTGAACTGTATCGTGATCCGGTCAACGGTAAGATATCCGGTGTGTGTGCCGGCCTGGCTGACTATTTTGGCCTTGAAGTCTGGGTGGTCAGGATTTTAGTGATCACGGTATCCTTGCTGGGCGCGTTTGCATTAGTGCTGATTGCCTATATCGCGCTGACTCTGATGCTGGAGAAACAGCCGCAGCAGTACCGGGATACTTTGCGCAGCCAACAGTCACATACACTGAAAAGCTCACCCTGGGAGCAGGGCAAAACAGCGCAGGAGCTGCTGCAGACACTGCAAGATGATCTCAGTGACGCAGAATTGCGGGTACGCAGGTTGGAAGCCTACGTCACTTCTGATGCCTTTAAAGTGAACCGCGAATTCCGGAATTTATAAGCCACTTACATTTAGCCAATGAACAAGGCAGGAAGCATGACCTTAGCTGAACATATCCTTCAAAGCGACACCACCTGTGCCTGGGCGATGAAACATCCGCTTGAGCGAGAATATCATGATGCTGAATGGGGCAAACCGGTGCATGATGATAAGACGCTGTTTGAATTTCTTACCCTGGAAGGGGCGCAGGCCGGACTCAGCTGGATCACCATCCTGCGCAAACGCGAAGGCTACCGGCAGGCATTTGAAGATTACGATATTAAGCGGCTGGCGCAGTACGATGAAGCTCGGGTCGAGCCGATCATCAGCCAGTTTGATGTGGTAAAACATCGTGGCAAAATTGCATCGGTGTTTTCCAACGCGCGCGCTGCATTAGCTTTGCAGCAAGAATTTGGTTCGCTGGATAAAGCGTTGTGGCAATTTGTTGACCATCAGCCGCTGATGAATCACTGGACTACGATGGATGACGTGCCGGTTTCCACCGATCAGTCGCGCGCCATGAGTCACTTTCTGAAAAAGCGCGGTTTTAAATTCGTCGGTGAAACGATCTGTTACTCGTTTATGCAGGCAATGGGCATGGTTAATGATCACCTGCAAGGATGTCCGTGCAAGTAGTTGCCTGAATGGCGTTTAAATGACTCATTGTTTGTGCTAGCAAAAAGCCCTGCGGTCGCAGGGCTTTGCTGTCTGTCTCTGGCACTTATCACGTACCAACGCTCAAGCCATCAGGTTTAACTCTGTTCAGGCAGTGGCTTCCTGCTCCAGAATAACCGCGTTGTAACGAGCCAGGCCTTGCTCCAGATCGGCAATCAAGTCGTCGACGTCTTCCAGACCGATATGAATACGAATCAGCGTGCCGCTGAAGTTAGGATTTGCCACCGTACGCAGGCTGTTAAAGCTCTTTGGCTCATTGGCCAGGATCAGGCTTTCGAAACCGCCCCAGGAATAACCCATGCTGAAGTGCTGCATACTGTCCAGCAGGGCAGTCGTTGCACGCGGGTTACTGGTTTTCAGCACAAACGAAAACAGGCCGTTACCGCCGGTAAAGTCGCGTTTGAAGAATTCATGCCCCGGGCAGCTTTCCAGTGCCGGGTGACGGACGTGGTCCACTTCCGGACGCTGCTCCAACCATTTCGCTACTTTCAGGCTGCTTTCCGCGTGCTGACGCAGACGCACATCCAAAGTACGAATGCCACGCAGGCCTAAGTAAGCGTCATCCGGCGAGACACACTGACCCATCAGATAGCTCTGCTCGCGCAGTTGATCCCAGTATTTTTCACTGGCAACCGCAGTGCCCAGCATCACATCTGAGTGACCGACGATATACTTGGTTGCCGCCTGAATCGAAATGTCGACGCCGTGCTCAAATGGCGAGAAGTTAACGCCGGCACCCCAGGTGTTGTCGAGCATGACAATGATATCCTGCTCGTGGGCGATACGAGCCAGAGTCGGGACGTCCTGCACTTCCATGGTGATCGAACCTGGTGATTCGGTAAACAGAATCTTGGTGTTTGGTTGAATCAGGTCACGGATGCCTTCACCAATCGTTGGTTCGTAGTAGGTGGTTTCTACGCCGAATTTCTTCAGGATCTTGTCACAAAAATCACGTGTCGGCTCGTAACAGGTATCCACCATCAACAGATGATCGCCAGATTCTACGAACGAAAGAATCGTGTTACTGATGGCGGCGGTCCCGCACGGGTATAGCGCACAACCGGCGCCGCCTTCCACTTCCACCATGGCTTCCTGAAACGCAAAGTGGGTGGTGGTCCCGCGACGTCCGTAAAACAGCGTTTTATTGGCGCGGTTGATCGTGGCGTGATTTTTTTCAGCTACCGTATCGAATACGACTGTCGAAGCACGTTGTACGGGTGGGTTGACCACACCTTGGGTCCATTTTTTATTGCGGCCGGCGGTGATGAGTTTGGTCTTGTTGCCTTCTGACATTTACGATCCTTGTCTGGAAATTTGAATGCTCTATTTAAAACATGGAGCTGTAGGTCAATGCAAGCCAAAGTACAATAAAAAACTCATCCCGGCCCGGGCAGGGCGCTGAGGTCTTTTCCCGGCCCTGTCGCTTATAACAGCGGGTTGAATAGATAGAAAAGACGTTCTAAAAAGCGATGGCCGAGTGAGCGCTGTTCCCATACCTCATAATCCACTTGGGTGGATTGTTCAATGTAACTCTGCTGTTGCCAGTAAAGCTGTTGGGTGAATTCCTCATCATCCACGGCCAGGGTTACTTCAAAATTGAGCCATAAGCTGCGCATGTCGAGGTTAACCGTTCCGACCAGGCAAAACTGGCGATCAATGACGACCGATTTGGTGTGCAGCAGGCCACCGGAAAACTCGTGAATAACCACACCGGCCTCAAGTAACTCGCCGTAAAACGCGCGCGAGGCCCACTTGACCATCACAGAGTCATTCTTGTGCGGGATAACCAGATCCACCTTAATGCCACGTTGAGCTGTCATCTTCAGCATCGCGAGCAGATCGGCACTCGGGACAAAATAGGGCGTGGTAATACACACAGATTCGTTGGCCTGGTTAATCGCCAATGTCAGCACCTGGGAAATCAAATGCTCTGGCATGCCGGGGCCGGACGGCACGACCTGAATCGGGTGATGCGGTGAGCTGCTGTCAATTCCGCATTCCGGCACATGAGGCAGGTTACGTTCACCGGTCTCGACTTCCCAGTCCCAGCAGTGGATAGCCGACAGCACGTTAACCGCAGGGCCGGTCACGCGCACCATGATATCAATCCACTGGCCGACGCCGGAATTTTGTTTGAAGTAAGCCGGATCGACCATATTCATTGAGCCGGTATAGGCGACTGCATCATCGATCACGATGATCTTGCGATGCTGGCGCAGATCGAGACGGCGCAGAAAAATACGCCACGGGCTCACTTCCAGCGCCTGGACGACGTGAATACCGGCATCCTCCATCATGGTCAGCCAGTGGCTGCGGAAAAAACGCGGGCTGCCAGCTGAATCGAGCAGTAACTTGACGTCGACACCACGTTTGGCCGCCTGAATCAGTGCCGACGCGACTGAATCGGCCAGCCCGCCTGGATGCCAGATATAAAACACCATGCGAATACTGTGCTGCGCTTGCTTGATATCATCAATGATGGAGTGAAGAATCTCGTTGGGTGAATTCTGCAGCGACAAGGTGTTACCACTCAAGGCCGGTATGCCCATACGGTGATTACATAACTCGTCAATTTTATAGATGTGCGCACCCATGCCGTCCGGCCGATGCGCCTGGCAATCATTCAGTGAGCGGAACCAACTGCCAAACGGCTTAAACATCTCTTTGGCGCGCTCAGCACGTTTGCGGCCCAGGTTCAGTTCACCGAACAGGAAATAGCACAGCACTCCGACGATCGGGAGAATGTAGATCACCATCAGCCAGGAAAGAGAGACACTGACGGCGCGTCTTTTTAAAACCACTCTGAGTGAGACACCCGCGACCAGAAACCAGTACAGCGCGATGCTTGCCAGAGTTAAGAAGTGATAAACCTTATCCATGCACTAAGTATACTCAAATTCAGTTGTTCGAATAGTAAATTGAAAGCATAAGCGTGAAAAGAAAACCAGCAAAAACAATATGAAACCAAGATAACAGAAAAGTTTGTTAATTGAGTGTAATTCTAGTGTTATATAAGGAAGGGTAGGTTAAAAACGCATCAGATAGTCTGACAAATGCGGGTGGAGTCCGAAAAATATACTGTTCGGGCTTCCAATTTTATTCCTAAACTGTTCTACTTGCCACAACCTTGGTGTCACTCTATTTTTAAATGTGTGTAAATAAATTTATACACCTACTTTTGGACACCGCACTGACAAACACAACATATTGGTACAGAAACAATGGCGAGTAGTTCTCGAGGTCAATTTACATCGCGGTTCGGCTTTATTATGGCCGCCGCGGGCTCGGCCGTGGGCCTGGGTAACGTTTGGGGTTTCCCGACCCAGGCAGCGAGTAATGGTGGCGCGGTCTTTTTGATCGTATACCTGTTGATGGTCTTTTTGCTGGCATTCCCGATGCTGGTGGCGGAACTGACCATTGGTCGTTATGGCCAGTCCAACCCGATTCGCTCGTTTCGTGCTGCGTGGCCGAAAGGCAAACTGGGTGCCATTTTACTAGGTATCGGCGGGATGATCGTCGTCTCCCTGATCCTGAGCTTCTACGCGATCGTGGCTGGCTGGCTGGTCGGCTCTTTCTTCAGCAGTGGCCTGGATTTTATCGGCATGCAGAGTGCTGGTCACTGGCTGACCACTTTCGGCACGGAGCGCAATCTGGTACTGATGGTGCTGTTTATGGCGCTGACCATGTTTGTGGTACGCAACGGTGTGGCGGACGGGATTGAAAAATGGTCAACTCGCCTGATGCCACTGTTGTTCGTTCTGTTTGGTCTGCTGACTATCTACATCTTCACTCAGGATGGTGCGGTTGAAGGTCTGAAAATGTACCTGGTACCGGACTTCTCTCACCTGACACCGCAACTGGTTGTGAGCGCAATGGGGCAGGCGTTCTTCTCACTGTCGCTAGGGGTGTGTGTAATGACGACGTACGGCTCTTACCTGAAAAAAGACACGAACCTGCCGAAAACCGCAGCGCAGGTCGCCCTGATTGATACCGGTGTTGCCTTTATTGCCGGCCTGATGATTCTGCCAGCGATGTTTGTTGCCAAACACAACGGGGTTGAAATTTTCTCTGAGTCGGGTGAACTGCTCAACTCAGATACACTGGTCTTTACTGTACTGCCGGCGATGTTTGATACCATGGGTTCCGTTGGTGCCCTGATTGGCTTGGTCTTTTTCCTGCTGATGATCATCGCGGCCCTGACGTCTTCAATTTCCATGCTGGAAGTACCGGTTGCCTGTGCGACCGAAGAGCTGAAGCAGAGCCGCCGCACTGCGGTATTGTGGATTGGCGGTCTGGTCACGGTGATTTCTGCGGTGATTGTGATGAACTTCTCCAGCCTGTTTGGCCTGGTGATTCAGTTCACCACAGTGTACTCGCAGCCTATCATTGCCCTATTGATCACCCTGATTGTTGGCTGGATCTGGAACCGTAACCAGATTCTGACTGAGCTGAAGCAGGGTTGCCCGGAGATTGAAAACAGCTGGTTCTGGAAAATCTGGCCACTGTACGTGCGCCTGGTTTGCCCGGTACTGATGCTGCTGGTCTTTTTTGCCTGATCCGCGCCGAGCCAAGCTCAGTTATCGGCGACGGCTTAGATAACTCTTTAATAAAAAAGCCACCTGCGTCAGCCGGTGGCTTTTTTGTATCTGCTATTCTCAAGGCGTAGGTTGGCACTGACCTGCCAGCAGTAAACAGAATAAGGAGCCTGAAATGGATACTACGTATCGGATTGAACAAGACAGTATGGGCGAAATTAAGGTACCCCAAGACGCCTTATACCAGGCTCAGACTCAGCGAGCAGTGAACAACTTTGCTATCAGTCGTCATCAGATGCCGAAAGCGTTTATTCAGGCGCTGGCGCGGATAAAGCAGGCGGCAGCGATGACCAACGCCCAACTCGATTTACTTGATCAGGATATAGCGGATGCGGTGCAGCAGGCCACCAAGCAAATCATTGAAGGACACTACCTTGACCAGTTTCCGATTGATGTGTTCCAGACCGGTTCCGGCACCAGTTCGAACATGAACATGAACGAAGTGCTGGCTACACTGGCGTCCAGAATCACCAACAAGACAGTCAGCCCTAATGACCATGTCAATATGGGACAGAGCAGTAATGATGTGGTCCCGACCGCGATTCAGCTCAGCTGTGCGATTCAGATTGAGCATCATTTGTTGCCGTCACTGTCCCATCTTAGCTCGGTGCTGGCCAATAAGAAGCAGCAACTGGCGCATGTGGTCAAAACCGGGCGTACTCACCTGATGGATGCGATGCCGATAACCTTCGAGCAGGAACTGGGCGGCTGGCAGGCACAGATAGAACACGCCAGTCATGCGATTGAGCAGACCCTGCCTGCGTTGACGGCTCTGGCTCAGGGCGGCACAGCGGTGGGCACCGGGATTAATGCCGACCCGCAGTTCGCTGAGGCGTTTGCGGAAAATCTGTCGCGTATGACCCGGATTGATTTTGTGCCCAGTGACAACTTCTTCTTTAATCTCAGCAGTCAGGATGCAACCGTGGCTTTGTCCGGCCAGTTAAAAACCACGGCCGTCGCTTTAATGAAAATGGCCAATGACCTTCGCTGGATGAACTCCGGCCCGCTGGCCGGACTGGGTGAGATTGAGCTGCCGGCGTTGCAGCCCGGCTCTTCCATCATGCCGGGCAAAGTCAACCCGGTGATCCCGGAGGCGGTGGCAATGGCCTGCGCTCAGGTCATCGGCAACGACACCACCATTACCGTGGCGGGGCAGGCGGGTAACTTTCAGCTCAATGTGATGCTACCGGTGATTGCGCACAATATTCTGGAGAGCATTGAATTACTGGCTAATTCGGCCATCGCGCTGGCGGATAAAGCGCTAGTGGGCTTTACGGTGCGGGAAGACCATCTGGAAGCGGCACTAGCTAAAAATCCGATTCTGGTCACCGCGCTCAATCCTGTGATTGGTTATCTCAAAGCGGCCGAGATCGCGAAACAGGCCTACCGCCAGGGCAGGCCGGTGATTGATGTGGCTGAAGAGCTGACAGAGATAAGCCGTGACGAACTGGAACACTTGCTTGAACCGGCACTGCTGGTGAAGGGAGGGATCGTCGAATAGGGCTCTGACTGCCTGGATCGCTGGCAATGGACAAATATCGGTCAGCCAACATCGCGTAAGCGAGAGTTTGCTGACCTTTGGCGTCACTTGAGTATAATGGCGGTCCATTTTAGTGAGGCCGTATGTTCGATATTCTCTATAGTCATGCTGATTTTCTGATCATCAACAAGCATCCCAATGTGTCTGTACACAAGGATGACGGCGACACCATGTTGCTGCAGGACGTGGGTCAACAGAGCGGCGACAGCCAGCTTTATCTGGTGCATCGTCTCGACAAAATGACTTCGGGTATTTTGCTGTTGGCTCGCAATGCCAGTGCTGCGTCTGAGTTGTCCAAAGCGTTTGCCGACCGGGCAGTCGCAAAATTTTATCTGGCGCTGGGCAGCAAAAAGCCGAAGAAGAAACAGGGCCTGGTGAGCGGTGATATGGAACGCTCACGTCGCTCGGCGTGGAAACTGATGCCGAGCCAGCATAACCCGGCCGTGACCCAGTTTTTTTCCGCCGCTGCAGAGCCGGGTGAGCGCTTGTTTTTATGTAAACCGCATACCGGTAAAACCCACCAGATTCGGGTGGCGCTAAAATCGGTCGGCTCGGCGATTGTCGGTGACCCGATTTACAACCCG
This sequence comes from Vibrio sp. H11, assembly GCF_004804295.1. Taxonomy (NCBI): domain Bacteria; kingdom Pseudomonadati; phylum Pseudomonadota; class Gammaproteobacteria; order Vibrionales; family Vibrionaceae; genus Vibrio; species Vibrio sp. H11. Next base: position 142,038 of record NZ_SSHN01000005.1, read on the forward strand.
GGCAGCAGTGCCGATCGTGGTTACCTGCATGCCTTTGCGCTGCGCTTTCCATATCAGGGGAAAATCTACAGCTGGGTGTGCGATCCGCGTCAATATAACGCGCTGGGCGAGAAATGGCACAGCGTTATCGTCAGCCAGGGCATTGATGCCTGGCTTGAACCCTGGTCACTAAGCTGGCCAAGCGTGAAAAAGTAATTATATATATGCAAACAACTGCTTTATCTCAATTTTTTTCAGAAATCACGGCTCAACTGGCCGACGTTCCCAATGAAGTCCGCCGCCTGTTTCATGGCCGTGGTCAGCGCTTCGCCGGATTAGAGCAACTGACCGGTGACTGGCTGCAGGGACAGTTGATCATCAGCCTGTTCAAACCGGTTGAAGATGAGTTTCTTGATGCACTGGTAAAGGGCCTAACTGAACTGGCTGCTTCGCCACTGTGGGCGCACAAGGGCGGGCGTTGTATTGTATTGCAACACCGCTATGCCGATGGCGCGCCATCGCAGGTGCTGGTGGGGGAACTCGATGACCGTCCGGTGGTGGAAGAAAACGGCCTTAAGTTTCAGCTTGATATCGGCCGCAATCAGAATTCCGGCCTGTTTCTCGATATGCGTTTAGGCCGTGACTGGGTGCGTGAGCACGCCAAACACAAAAACGTGCTCAACTTGTTTGCCTACACCTGCGGTTTTTCTGTCGCGGCGATTGCCGGTGGTGCAGATAATGTAGTAAACGTGGATATGGCCAAGGGCTCGCTGTCGAAAGGGCGCGAAAATCACAAGCTCAATGATCATAACCTGAATCAGGTCAGTTTCCTGGGTCATGATATTTTCAGAAGCTGGGGCAAGATTAAGAAATACGGCCCGTACGATCTGGTGATTATCGATCCGCCGTCGTTCCAGAAGGGCAGTTTCGCCCTGACCAAGGATTACGCCAAAATCCTGCGCCGCCTGCCTGATTTGCTCAACCCGAATGGCGAAGTACTGGCCTGCGTTAACTCGCCGATGGTGAGCAGTGAGTTCCTGATTGAAAGCATGCAGGCAGAAGCGCCGCAACTGACCTTCCAGTACCGCCTGGATAACCCGCCGGAGTTTGCTGATATTGATGATGAGTCAGCGTTGAAGGCGTTGGTATTCAGTTAAGTTCGGAAGATAGCACAGCTCAGGCTGTGCTTTTTTTCGCATTTGTCTGCCGGGCCGCGTGGCGATTCTTTCCGGTCTCGGCTCGTGCTAAAATCTAGCTTATCACCACTGTTAAGGATTACGACATGGCCTCAGATTATTACGGCACCAGTGCCGGTTACGCGCGCAAAGAAGCCGGCTACCGGGAAAAAGCACTCAAACTGTATCCTTGGGTATGCGGTCGTTGTGCACGCGAATTTGTCTACTCTAATCTGCGTGAATTAACCGTTCACCACAAAGATCACGACCACACCAACAACCCGGAAGACGGCAGTAACTGGGAATTGCTGTGCCTTTATTGCCACGACCACGAGCACAGCAAATATCTGGATCATGAGCGTTACGGCAGCGAAATCAAACCCGGTGATGATGAGCATCAGGGTGCCACGTACAATCCGTTTGCGGATTTAGCCAAGATGATGAAGAAGTAGGGATTAGGGCGCAGCGGATAAGATTGCTGTCAGAGGCTTAATGCTGCACCGAGCGGGTGGAAGTAGGCCTGCAGCGCAGCGTGAATAACATCTCTGTGCCCAATATCCGGATAAACCGCGATGCTGTCAGGTTTCGTGGTGCCTGAGACTAAATACGGATTTTCAATTCCGGAACATGACTCTACCACCGCCTCAAAAGCGCGCGCCATCATCTCAGTTGGCTGAGAAAAGTAATTTGACCCCATCGCTTTATCCGCTTTGACGCTGCGCAGGACATAATCGTGCATGTCCTGGCCGTTATTAATCAGAAGTGTTGCATCGAAAATACGGAGTAAACGCTGATTCAGCGGATGCGGATAATGGTCGAGATTTTTTAACCAGCAATCACTGGCGAACAGGATACTTCTTTGCGGCCCGGAGCGGTCGCCGATGGCAAACGCCTTCTCTGCAATATAGTGATCAAACGCGTGCCAGAACTCATGTGCCAGCGCACCGGCACCGGCATTTTTCGCCAATGCCAGTTCACGTTGATTGGGAGCATAATGGGCCTGAACACCTTGGCGGCCACCAGTGCCGAATGCCAGATTCAGATTACCGCGCAGGCCAATTGCCTCCGGCGGCAGAGCCAGGATATAGGCCAGATCGGCCAGTGAATCAAAAATCAGATTAGCCGCGAGATCCTTTTCTTCCGCGTTCACCCATTTACCGACACGAATACTGCCGATGCCAAACGTCTCTTTGATATCAAGAAATGACATCTGCTCGCCGTGGCGATAGTCGGGGCCTTTACGCGTCTTGTATTTAAAGCTGGTTAACTGCAAGCGATTCCTCGGAGATGGTATGCCACGGGCCGTCATTCGACACGGCCTTAACTTCGCAGGCCAATTGTACATGAATCCGTGACTCAGGGAGAGGGCGACTTCAGCTATCTGCGTTGAAAATGCGTTGAGCTAATAAGGCAGCACAGAGCCAGTAAGTTAGAGTAAAGATAGCAATTTAGCATAAAAAGCGCATAATCTGCTTTTACGACACTGACAAAAGACATTCCCTATGGCTGACTTTCAATATTACTTTGAGCAACTTCCTTGTTTTAACTGTAAAAAGACCACGGTAAGCACCGATCTTGGCTGGTTAACGGCTGCCATGAAAGCAGATGTACAGGCGCAAGTGGCTGAGATTACCGCGCAAGATGGCCTTGACGCCGATATCGCGGTCAACGTGACCTGCACCAAAGACGAAGCGCGCGATTATTTGCTGCTGAACTTCTACGGTTACTTTGACGAAGAACTTGCGGATCAGGTGGAAGCTGACGACGAAAAAGAAGTCGCAGATGAAATCGCAGAGCTACTAGAAGCAGGCAGCAGCACCATCGTGTTTGAACACGAAATCGCGCTGCAAAGCTGCACCGCGTGCGATGTTGATGCTGAGTAACAGCAACCGTCAACACCACCGCTAAACCGGTATGAATATGGAAGGCGTGAGCGGAACAAATCTGCTCACGCTTTTTTGTTTTGTGCTGCTGGTTTGGAGCCAGCGGCACGAATTTGATGCGCATTTTATGGATGGTCTGGACTGATTGCAGGCGGGCCGCAATCTAACCTCATTAAGCTTCCGCCACGGCTAGTTATTCCATGTGGCTTTGTCACCGCACACCGACAGCGGCTGTAACGGCTGGTCGGGTTTGGCGTACTGCAAACGATACAGCCTCTGCGTTACGTGGTAACTATCCAATCCACTGATCGTCACCCAATCGAGTGATTCAATATCAAGATAGCCGTCCGGTTTGATGATTTCATCCGGCAGGTGGATTTGTTCTATTTGACCAATCACCATCTCCGTATTGTTGGCCTTGATGGTGTGGTGTTCTACCAGACGCAAGGCGACTTTTACCCGGCTTTCTTGTACAAACGGCGCGGCAAAGCCATGTTCAAATTGCGCGGTTAAGCCAACCGCTTCGAATTCACTTTGTTGCTTTGGATAGCGTGCCGAAGTCTGATGGGCGAGGCTTGTGAAAGCGGCTTCAACCGAATTGAGACTGAATACGCCGGTCTGGAGAATATTTTCTAAGGTGTGGCGCTGCACCGAGTTCGGACGGCTGATAAAACTCAGCAAAGGCGGATTGGAGCCAAGATGAGTGACTGAGCTGACAATCGCCAGGTTTGGTTGCCCTTTGGCATCAATAGTGCCCACCAAATTGGCACTTTTGAAACCGCTTAAACTGCTGACCAGGCGCGCGCGATAGCGGCTTTCCATCTCAGCGATTTGTTTACTATTCAATGTACGTTGCAGCATGTCGGGTCCTATTGGGTTCAAGGTAAGGGCGGTGGTTAGTGTGCCTCAATGACGCGGATTTGTTGTTAAGTGGTTGTTTTGTGTTGTGGGGATGGTACGAGAATGGGGGAAGGTTAGATCATTGTGTGGCTTATCCCGTTTGGTCTGGCCCGGCGCCACAAATTTTCAAATCGTATCGTGTCAGAGCGGGTATATAACGGTTTCGTTGCTTTGTACTTCAAGCTTTGCTTACGCCAAAGAGTAACCAGCAAGGCGTTTTGTTGTTTTATGTGGAAAAGGCCGGTTTTAGGCGTACCCGACGCCGAAAACCTAAAAACCGGCCTGATAGATTACCTTCGTGTCGTGATTTCTGGGAAAACGCTCAAACGGTTTTAGCCCAAAATCATTTAGTATCAACTTCCTGACCACTTTCTTATGTCAGTTCTTGACCTAAATACTCTAATTGAAGATTATGAGCCTAGTTGAGCACTTGCGTTTATACAGACATGTTCTGCAATTTGTGAGTGGAAGGAAGTATAAGACCCATAGAACAGCATGTTACTGCTATGGCGTCTGTAGTTCCTGAAAATATTATAGAGACAATGTCTGCTGAAAAAGCACTGTTATAACGCAGTAGAGTTCATCACACATATTAAGGATTGTATGGAAGAATATTGGAATCCAATGGTGCCAGAGTTATCGGTATCAGACTTCTCAAAATCACTGAATTTTTACTGTGAAATCTTAGGGTTCAAGGTTAGAAGTCAAAGAACAAAACCAGATTTTGCTTACATCGAACTTGAACAAGTACAAATCATGTTGGAGCAAATTCATGATAGCGGCTGGGTGACAGGAAGCTTAGAAGCGCCGTTCGGGCGTGGTGTAAATTTTCAAATTGAACTATCGAATATCGAGCCTGTTTATGAACGTCTCAAGTTAGCTGGAATATCATTGTTCAAAGAACAGAAAGATACATGGTATGACGTTGGTCATTGCCTTTCTGGGCAGCGCGAGTTTTTAGTGCAAGACCCAGATGGTTACCTTTTGAGGTTTTCGCAATATCTTGGTGAACAGTCTAAGTCATGAAAACAGCGTTATAACAAATACTTTAAGACGGATTTGTAACGCTTGGCAATTTTAGTTTGATTTGGCTTTTGTGTTTACGGTGCAATAATTGAGTATCGTGGTAGCGTTGCTCACCACTTAAGCGGGCGCTATGTGCTTGGAGATATATGGAAAAATTAGCGCACGAAATATGGATATTTGACGGGAACTCTGTGCAGTTCTTGGGACTCCCTTTTTCTACACGGATGACGGTTGTCCGACTATCAAATGGAGATCTTTGGGTTCATAGTCCGATCAAATTGTCAGAAAAAATCATAGAACAAATCGGATATTTAGGTCGGGTTAAGTATTTGATAGCACCGAATCATCTTCATCACCTTTTCTTGCCTGAGTGGATTTCTGCTTACCCCAGTGCTGAAATATATGGTACCGACGAAGTTATCAAAAAACGAAATGACCTAGCTTTTAATGGCTCTTTGAATAACCATCAAAGCTGGGCTTGGAGTTCAGACATTGATCAAGAATTGTTTTCAGGCTCTCCATTAATGGAAGAATGTGTGTTTTATCATAAAGGCTCTAGCACACTCATTGTTACCGACTTGGTCGAAAATTTCCCTGGTCAAGACTTTAACTATTGGCAAAGGGTTATTGCGAAAGGCGCAGGTATTCTAGCTCCCAACGGGAAAATGCCTTTGGATTGGCGTTTAAGCTTCATGTTTGGCAAAACAGATGCACGTACACACATCAATCGTCTATTAACGTGGGATCCTAAAATTCTGGTCATGTCTCATGGCGAAATAGTCAAAGAAAATGCAAATAAGTTTTTAGCTCGCTCATTCGAATGGCTTATATGATCAAGTAGCGAGAAAATCCCATACAAACGGCTCAACGGGACAAAAACACGTGCCACTTTTGGTTCGGTTTGCTTTTGGGGTTCCGGCTGGTTAAATTGAATGCATATGATATTGGTTTTTTCCCATTAGCCGGGCGTTAAGTTTCTATAGAAGTGATCGGGGAGAAAGGAGACGTAATGAAAAAGATGTTTTTAACTTCATCTTTCGTGGATGTGGCTGATTTATTCGTGGAGTTCGCCGAGGAAAAATGTACAGGTAAAACTGTTACATTCATACCCACGGCGAGTCTTGTCGAAGATATTACATTTTATGTGGATGCTGGCAAAAAGGCCCTTGAAGAACGCGGGCTAATTGTTGACGAACTTGAAATTTCAACGGCAACCAAAGAAACAATAGATAGTACGCTCCAAAAGAATGATTATATCTATGTTACTGGTGGTAATACCTTCTATCTGCTTCAAGAGCTGAAAAGAACAGGCGCGGATAAAATCATATCTGAACAAGTAAGTTCAGGGAAGATGTATATTGGTGAGTCTGCCGGTTCCATTGTGCTTTCACACAATATTGAGTATGTAAAAGACATGGATGATTTCACTGCCGCGCCGAACATTGGCACGTTTTCATCATTAGGCATGATTGATTTTTATCCGGTTCCTCACCACACAAACTTTCCATTCAAAGAGTCAGTCGAGAAAATCATCTCTAGTTATGAAGAGGAAATAGAGCTTTGTCCCATTAGCAACACACAAGCGATTGTCATACATGACAATCAATTTGAAGTCTGGGGACTGTCCTGATTTCAGTGTTTATTCGTTTGACTCAAACCTGTACTCAATACGGCTTCTGACATCGCAGTATTCATCATGCAGCGTTTCGGTTTAACCGCCACACTCACTTTCGTTGGTATGGCGCAAAGCATAGTTATCCGATGTGTAAGTTGGGTAATCGATGTAACCTACGTCAGTACCACCGTACATAGTGGTAGGATCGACAGGGTTGAGTGGCCAATCGTTACGAATACGTTCTGGTAGATCCGGGTTGGCGATAAACGGACGACCAAACGCGAACAAATCACCATACTCTTTATCCAAGATGCGCTGCGCTTTTTCTACGGTATAACGGCCTGCATAAATGATGCGGCCGCTGAACGTGGCGCGAGCAGCCTGATAGAACGCATCAGGCAGATCGGGGGCGTTATCCCAATCCGCTTCAGCAATAGAGAGATAGGCAATGCCCGCGTTTTCTAGCACTTTGATTGCTTCTACATAGGTTTCCAGCGGATTGCTTTCCACCAAACCAAGGTAAACACGATCTTCATCGGTGCTTTCAAACAGAGGGGCAAAACGCACGCCCAGTTTTTCCGGGCCGACCACGGCAGAAACGGCTTCAACCACTTCCTTCAAAAAGCGCAGACGATTTTCTAAGCTGCCACCGTATTGGTCGTTGCGCTGGTTACTGTGCTCAGAAATAAATTGGTTCACCAAGTAGCCATTCGCACAGTGTAATTCCACTCCATCGAAGCCTGCTTCCAGAGCGTTGCGTGCCGCTTGTGCATACAGTTCGACAATTTCTTGTACTTCGTCGGTTTCCAGTGCGCGAGGCATACTCGGGTCGGTCAAAATACCTTCGCCAGGACCTGTTTCAATAAACACTTTGACCGAATCGGTCGCGATGGCAGACGGTGCCACAGGCGCGTCGTTATTAGGTTGAAGGTTGTTATGCGATACTCGCCCGACATGCCATAGTTGACAGAAAATCACGCCATCATTGTCATGCACCGCTTGAGTGACCGATTTCCAGCCTTCAATCTGCTGTTGAGAGTGAATGCCCGGAGTCCAGGCGTAGCCTTGGCCGCGAGGCTCAATTTGCGTGCCTTCTGTCACCATAAAGCCCGCACCAGAACGTTGCTGGTAATATTCTGTCATCAGCGCATTGGGAATGTTGCCCGGCTGTGAGCTGCGAGAGCGGGTGAGGGGCGGAAGTACGATACGGTTTTTTAATGTGTTTTGACCAAGCGTAATGGCATCGAATAGTGTTTTTTCACTCATAAGATTTAAGAATGTCCTGCTTAGCATGATTTACCGCTGTCCTTGGTTAAATCATCTAGATAAAAAGAATGGCCTTGCTACCTTGCGAGGTGGGCAGATTAGATGAGGTTGGGTACAATGTGAAACAAGACTTTTTGGTAATTGCTACAATTATAAATGGTAAATAACATGAGCGGGATACAACGACTCGATATTAAACAGCTGCGTGTGTTAGATGCCTTGCTGGTAGAAAGAAACCTATCCCGGGTGGCTGAACAAATGGGTTTAACTCAACAGGCTATTAGCGAGCAACTGCGCAAATTGCGTGATTTGTTTGCTGATCCTTTATTGCTGCGCCAAGGCAATACCATGGTGCCGACCCCTTTAGCACTAGAGCTTGGTAAGCGTATTCGTTCTATTTTAGATAATGTGGAAGGGTTGTTAACGCTGCATGAGTTCTCGCCCGGCAGCTATCAAGGTGTGCTGACCATCAGTGCGACCGATTACGCCATTGACGCACTTTTGCCGCTGTTTTTGAAAAAGGTACGCCAAGAAGCCCCGCTGCTAAAAATCATTGTGACCGATTTTGAATCCGATGATGTTGGGCCATTGCTCACCTCTGGAGAGTTGGATCTTGCATTAACGTTTCCGCCGTTTATTCCCGATTACATTCAGTCCGAACGGTTATTTGACGAGCAACACATCTGTATCGCCAGTATCGATTCCCCTCTGCATCACCAAACCTTGGCGCTGGCGGACATTGCTGCTTTACCACAATTGGTGATTTCGCCATCGAAAGCGAACTTAAAAGGCTCGCACGACGATTGGTTCGCGCAGCAAGGGTTACAACGCAATATCGTGATGTCGATCCCTAGCTTCAAAGCCGCCCCCGATGTGCTTTACACCACAGATATGATTGCCTTTTATCCCTCGCGCTTATTACCTCATCCCAAGGTCAAACCGCTCAATATCGCCATCAAGCCACCGAAGTTTGATGTGATCGTGGCTTGGCACGAAAGAACCGCACAAAGCCGAATCCATCAGTGGCTAAGAGAGAAACTCAAAGAGGTGTGCGGGGAGGTGTAGCGCAGTAATGAAGTGCACAATGTACGTTGCAGTATGGCGGATCCTATTGGGTTCAAGGTAAGGGCGATGGTTAGTGTGCCTCAATGACGCGGATTTGTTGTTAAGTGGTTGTTTTGTGTTGTGGGGATGGTACGAGAATGGGGGAAGGTTGGAGCATAGTGTGGCTTAACCCGTTTGGTCTGGCCCTGCGCCGAAAACCTAAAAACCGGCCTGATAGATTACCTTCGTGTCGTGATTTCTGGGAAAACGCTAAAACGGTTTTGCCCCATTGTTTGTTTCGAAGAGATTGGTAATCTACAAGTAAGCGTCCGACTGTATCCAAATTTTAGGAATGATACGAAGTATATGCTGACTCGGTGGCTATTTAGTTTCTAATTACACACTTTGCTTTACGAATAGTCTATGTAAGTGATAGTAATACCCTAATGTAGTGTTATGCCCTTGGATTTATATGGAAATAGAAAAAGCTAACCTCTGTCATCTTGATGCGTTCCGAGATTATGTTGAGAAGTGTGTACAAGATGGAATTGAGTTATATGATGGTGCAAACCGTGACAGTGATGCTTATTTGAAAAAGCGAATTGGATATGCTGAAGGCGTTGGATTGCCAGAAGGTTGGCCTCCCATATCAATGTATTTTTATGTTGATTCAGGAAAAATTCTTGGTGCTATTAGAATCCGTCACGGTTTCAATGAGTACATCAACAATGTTATTGGTCATATAGGATATGAGACCTTACCGCAGGCCAGAGGTAAAGGTATAGCAACTTCCATGCTACATTGGACTTTGAGAAATTTAGTTGATGAGAGTGTTATTATTTCTTGTGATATTAATAACATCGGTTCTAGAAAGGTTATAGAAAAGTGTGGTGGTAAGTACTTAAGCACTTTCTATTGTGACGAAAAAAAGAATCATATAATGCGATATCAGTTAAAAGCTGTCTAACTCAGTTTTACTGAGTTATCTGCCAAAATCGAAATGCCCCAAAACAATTCAGAGCAAAAAGTTGTTGCCCACTTCACATCTATACTTTTCCCTATCAGAAGTTATCCGAAGAAGTTTGGAAATCAACCTTTCAGAAATTATAAGGCATTCTGCAATCTAATATCCGTTAACTTTCATTAACCTATTGATTACAAGTTGAAGTGATATAAAAAAGGCTGCACTATAAGAGGATGAAATATGGCTTTTAGCTGGCTAATAAGCGTTATATTTATGATACTCACTCAGTCACCACTGTAGGTACTGCAATCTCGTACATAATGCAAGAGGCCCTCGCTTTCATTAATGCGTTTCTACGGTTTTCGAATGTTTGAGAGCCATCCGCAGCAATTTCAATTTGCTCTGTTACTTTGTTCACAATTTCGTTACGGGTAGAGGCTACAGCTGATCCGCTCAATCCTGATTCTTTAAGATTTTGGCTAGCAAAGTTTGTTGCACCCGCCCAGCCGCCAAGGCCTGCTATCCATGCCGCATTTGATGCGGCCGATGCAGCGGTGAGCGCTGGGACTGCTATCGACCCAGCGACTAAGCCTGACATTGATAGCCAGTATGCTTGTTTTGCTTGTCTTTCGGACTTAGCCTCATAACCAGATAATCTTGGTAAGCAAAAAGATAAAACTTCTGACAGTTTTTTTTCTAGTAAATCTTGATTTTTCTGGTCTGCTTGAGCTTGTGTTGTATTTTTGTCAACAGTAATTTGAGTTATAGAAAATGATTTTGAAGAGTCGGCCCCAATTTCATGTTGGGGAGCTGTGCTACAGCCAGCTATAGACAATAATAGGAACGACTTAAAAATGTTGCTATCCATTGTGAGACTTCCTTTTGCTTTATTGTACATCAATATCGTATTAAATAAGTCTAGGTGTTTATTGTTGAAGTGCAACTTAGAGCTTATAAATATAACAAGCGTCTAAGTGATCACCATACTTTTCCTAATCTGGCAGAAACGTTTTTGAGCAATAGGCCTAAGTCATTTATATCCATAGGTGTGGTGCTGGCGGATCCCCTCATAATTCACCTAAGCCACAAGTGTGTGTGAGACGTTGATATTCCACCATAGCCCAATGATATTGCGACCCTTTTATTTGGTATCTTCGATGACAACGTACCTCTTTACCCAATCTAGGGATGGATAGTACTCGGCGATGTTTGATAGTGTTGGCTTGGAAGTCATAATGCCATTGAGCTTGCATGGCGATTAAGCCATTCCACCACATGATGATTTCTGCCATTAGCGCCATGAGCAGGAGAATATCGATACGATTCGTACAGCGAGTTCGATTGTGGCGCAGTGCCAATCCGTAAGCGGGGCTTTTTAGATCTCGAAACGACTCTTCAATCTGCATTCTTTTGGCGTATAAGCGAGTGATTTTAACGCCATTCAATACCTGATTGGGGATGTTTGTTACTAGAAGCCAAGGCTCTTTTGCACCTCTGTGGAATACTTTTCCTGCTGAATGCTTTTGGCAGGTTCGGCTGTGTCGATGGGGGTTTCTGCCTTTAGGTTGGCTCTTGTATAAATAGGCAAAGCATGTGAGCGGCGAACGCCGTGCTAATTGGCTTTCCCCTAAAAACTGCGGTTTGTCAGTTGCCTGAGGATAGAAGGTCTTGTTCCATAGCCAAGGGGCATCACCACATTTGATCGAGACTTCGCCACGTACGCGTCCCAACCAGAACCAACCTTTGTTGGCGACTTGCCGAAACCATGTATTTCTAAATCCAGCATCCGAGACAATGATGGGAGTGCAGCCTTCGGGCAGGAGCGTTTGAAGCTTATCGAGAAAGTATTGATGGCTCTTTGGAGAGTTGTAGTTTTTGTATTCAAACGCCTGCTCATAAAGCGTGGCGGCTCGACCTTTAACGGCAACTGAAGCGCGCAATGTCATATAACGTAGCTGCTCGCGAACATCTGACCAATCAACGAGCACCACAGGAAAAGGGTTGGCACGGGTAATAAAGGACGCATGCCACTTATAAATGGTGTCTTTTTCACGGTGTAGGTTGCGATTACCGAGCAATCGGTCGATGCGTTTAATCGCATGCTTTACGGTGGTATCGGTGTCGAGTGCGCGCCCAATTTTGGTCAATGTGAGATCAGAGCCGTCGAGTACAGTTTTGGTTGCAAGCATCAGAGATCTCAGTCGTTTTTTGTGAATGTCGGGGCATTGATTCTCGAGAGTTTGCTGTAGAATTTGAATGTCGCGCATCGTTAGGGCTCCCTATTAAATCCATTTAATCAGGTGTGTTTTTGGCGAAATTCATTAGATCAGAATGAGCGATGCGCGTCTACTCATTGTTTTATATAGAAATTATGAGGGGATTCGTAAGGGTGTGGTGAAGGGGCGTGCAACACAGAAATGCCCCAAAGTGAATTTCGTCTCAGGTAGTGCATGAGAGATGGTTCTTGATTTTGCTATATTAAAATAATCCCAAAAGTAGTGTAATCCGTGTATTAGAGAGTCTGAACTCGTTTATAGGTTTGCAGTGCGGTATTTTCTTGGTGTCTGATTGAACAGCTTTTTAAAAGCCTGTACATAGGATGAATCAGATGCGTACCCCAACTCCATAGCAATTTCCTGTATGCTCATTTTCGAGCTTAATAATGGCAGAGATAAAACCAGCCTTATATTTTGTCGCCACAGAGCAAATGATTGAGAGAACTCTTTCGCACATAATCTGGATAATGTGCGCTCAGATGCTCCGACTTTTTTTGCCCATTCTTTTAACGTAAACGGTAAGTCAGGTTGCTGTTTAAGCTGCAGAAAAATAGATAAAAGGCGTTTGTCCGTAGGGATGAGAAGTGGTATTTCATAACTTTTTGCTGCCTCGATTTGATCTCGTAAGACCGTTAACAAATGTGCCAAGTTGTATTCCGGCTGTGAGAGCGTATCACTTTCAAATAAAAGCAATATCAACTCTTGAGGAAGGAGCTTACCTGACAGGATTTCGGCTCACTTCCATACTGCACATGTTTGTTAGGGTTGAGGTAAATCGCTAAAAATTCTGTGTCTGTAATTGCAACAGATTTATGAATGGTATTGGCGGGGATAAAGAGCATACCATTGTGAGGGACTATTCCACTTTTATCACTAATGTCTGATTGTAACAAACCTTGGCGTGGGAAGACGATTTGGTGCCATGGATGTGAATGGAAATCATCAATATAACCAGAGGCCATGATAGTCGTTTTCGTTATAAATTGTTTATCTGGAAAATCTCTGATTAAATCGTTAGCTTGCATAAATGGCGGCTTATCTACATTAATTGTCAGTCATTATAAATTACGCCAGTTTTTTTTGATATAACATCATCAGTCAATTGTTATCAAAAAACAAAAGGGCTAAATGATGCACATTCACTTTATCATCCATGAACATTTTGAAGCTCCGGGAGCTTATGAGTCTTGGGCTAAAAATCGCGGCTATACAACGACTTATTCTCGGGTTTATGACGGCGACTCTCTTCCGGAAAAAGTAGATGATATCGATTTTCTGATTGTCATGGGCGGTCCACAAGATCCTGTGACCACTATCGAGCAATGTGCTCATTTCGATGCCAAAGGTGAACAGGCGGTAATTACAAAAGCGATTGATGCAGGAAAAGTCGTACTTGGTATTTGTTTGGGAGCTCAACTCATTGGTGAAGCATTAGGTGCCCACTATGCGCATAGCCCTGAACGCGAAATTGGTAAGTTCCCTATCACGCTAACTAAAGACGGCAGTACCCATCCACTGTTTGACCATTTTGGCACCGTTCTAGAAGTGGGTCATTGGCACAACGACATGCCAGGACTGACTCCAGACGCCAAAATCATTGCGTACAGTGAAGGCTGTCCTCGACAAATCGTTGCTTATAGCGATTTGGTGTTTGGTTTTCAGTGTCATATGGAATTGACTAAAGATGTTGTAGCGTTGCTGATAGAAAATGATGATCTCAGCGAGGCAGCAAACTATCGTTTCGTTGATGAGCCTGAAGTACTAATGAATCATGACTATGATGAGATGAACCAAAAGCTACACGAATTTTTGGATAAACTAGCGAAAGCCTATCAAGCATAAAGTTAAGTTTCTGGTTGCTTTTTATTTTATCGCCGGCTCATTGAGCTGGTATTTTATAGATAGTTAGTGAAGAAACACATGGACATTAATTTGCAAACATATATGCCAATATTGGCAATCACTGGAGCGCTTACTCTCGGCGCTATGAGTCCGGGTCCCAGCTTTATCTTTGTTGCCAGACGAGCAATTTCACTTTCAAGACGGCATGGGATTTTTACCACGTTAGGTATGGGGACAGGTGCTTTAGTTCTATCGGTTGCCGCCTTACTGGGATTACAAACAATTTTTAGCCTAATTCCGGTAAGCTATTTAAAATTGCAGGCGTATGCTATCTCTTGTTTTTGGCATTTGGAATTGTGAGATCAGCTCGAATCCCGTTACAGACCATAGATGCTACTCGATGCCAAGATGTTCCCTTATTTCGTTCGTACTTATTAGGTTTAGGAGTCCAACTCAGCAATCCAAAAACAGCCATCGTATTTGCCAGCGTATTTACAACACTGCTTCCGCAAAACATACCTATGTATTTCTTTATTGCGGTTCCAATCTGTACATTTTTGAGTAATGCAGGATGGTATCTTATTGTTGCTTTAGTTTTATCTGCTTCACGCCTTCGTCAAGCATACTTAAAATTTATTGATTATTTGTCTGGGTTAGTGATGGGAGGATTAGGATTGAAATTAATCATCAGTCGCTAATGAGCACTTTACTATACTTCAAGTAATGCATGAAGTGCTAATTTAGTAAAGCCGACAACTCACTTCTGTCCAAACTCTGTGCTGCAGGAGGTAATGCCACTTTTGTCAGTCTTCAACTCAGACTAAGTTCAGCGTCAGGAAACCCCAAATCCGAAAAGTCAGCGTCTTGCAAGCACTGGTCTGCTGACCGTTCAGTAAGTGATGCGTACCTGGCCGCTCATTCAAGCGCTTGAATGAGCGGCCAGAAATCTTGCTGAAAGGTCGTAAACACAAAGCCGCCAGGTTTAGCAGCATTGAACCTAATCCGTAAAAGTGCGTAGAACCATTCAGTTACCCCAACACCAACCCGATTACGGAGCAAAAATGAACCCAATTAACCCCGCCAAACTGCGCAACAGTAAATGGACCGCTGTGACACCGATGAACCGGGAAAAGCATTTTCTGGTCTCAGATATCGAGTTTAACGAAGAGGGCGTTGTGGTGTCCTGCACTCTCGAAGCGGTGTTGTCGAGAAACGAATATCCGATTGACTGGCGCGAATTGCAAGATGAGCAAAAATGGGCTCAGGGCTGGAAGTAGCGCCCGTTTATCTCTGTGTGCCCACGCGTTGACGTGTGGGCAGCAACCAAGATTAAGTGAATGATGACGTTATGGCTGCTCGGCATCCCGCAGGGTGTGATAGCCGGAATAAATACGCGTCGCGGTGGTAAACCAGCACGCAGTACCGAACAGGTAGGCTATCAGGGCAAACTGTTCGGGGAACAGGCAAAACAGCACCAACGCGCCGATGGTCTCTGTGCCTTCGGTCAGGCCGCTCATATAGTACAGTGATTTATGCTGGTAGACCGGGTTCTGAATGCCGCGCTTGCCTGCCATCACCGCAAAAGCGAGAAAGCTGCATCCGGTACCGATAAAGGAAAAAATCAGAAAGGCACCGGCCACCGCATTATACTCCGGGTTGGCCACCACAAAGCCGAACGGGATCAGCGAGTAAAACAAAAAATCGAGGCTGATATCAAGAAAGCCGCCGGCGTCGGTCAGGCCCTGAATTCTGGCCAGAGCGCCGTCTAGCCCGTCACACAAACGGTTGAGGGCGATCAACAGCAGTGCCAGCAGGTATTGCTCCAGCACCAGCGCCGGAAAGGCCAGGCAGCCAAGGAGAAAACCAAACAGGGTAACCTGATTGGCAGTGATACTGATTTTGTCGAGTACGACGGCCGATTGGTTCAGCGGCCAGCGAATCAGGGGGATAACATGGCGATCAAGCATGGGAATTCTCCGTCGGCCAGTGAATAATGCGTCCGTCGGGCAGGACGTCTTCCGGGTCGTGTGTGACCATCAGTGTCGGGATGCCTGCGGTCTGTAAGCGCTCAAAAACCCAGTCACGAAACTGGCCGCGCAGTGCTTTGTCCAGTTTATTAAACGGTTCATCAAGCAGGGCCAGTTGCGGCCGGGCAAGGAGCATGCGTATCAGGCTGATTCGCGCTCGCTGTCCGCCGGAAATCTGCTGCGGAAATGACGGCGCCAGAGAGCCCAGCTGAACATGGCCAAGCGCCTGCAGTGCCTGCTGTTTACGCTCACTGCCTTTGATATGGTCCGGCAGGGCGAACGCGAGGTTTTCCCACACGTTGAGGTGAGGGAACAGTAAATCGTCCTGGAACAGCATTCCGATATGGCGCTGATGGGGCGGCAGAGTATCAATGGTCACGCCATTCAATTGCATCTTGCCGTGATAGCGGAAATCCGCGCTCAGGTGCCCGGCGATGACATTTAACAGGGTGGATTTACCGCAGCCGCTTGGGCCCATTAGGCTGACGATTTCGCCGGCGGCAATGGTGAGGTTAAAATCTGCGAGCAGTACGGTACCACTCTGATGGCGGATAGTAAGGTGTTCGGTGCGAAACATCATGGTTTTTCACTTGTCGATACGGTCACTGCGGTGGCCATGATGCGCTGGCGATGAGGTTGCGCCCGGCTTATCAACACCGCAAGGGTAAAGAAAATAAACGGCAGCAACGCCTGCCACAGTGCATAAATTGCCATCACCCGGCGGTCAAAACCACTCGACAGGGCGACTGCTTCGGTGGTGATCGTGGTAATGCGACCGCCGCCGAGCATTAAGGTCGGTAGATATTGTGCCAGGCTGACACTGATCCCGACCGCCCAGGCATAGAGTATGGCCGGTAGCAGTAAAGGTACTTTAACGGCCCGAAATTGCTGCCAGGGGCTTTTGCCTAAGCTGAGTGCGACCCGGGTATAGCCAGGGTTAAAACTGCGCCAGGGGCCGTCCAGTGCCAGATAAACGAGCGGAAAGGCGAACAGCAGATGCGACCAGATGACCCACAGTTGATAACGGTCTGCGGCCAGCCATAAGGCCGAAATCTGGATGCCGAGCAGCAGCGATAACTGCGGCACCAGCATAGGTAGCACGATGATCCACAGCGGCACAGCCGCCCGATGGCGCAGCTTGTATTCATGGGCGAATAACGCGGCAACCAGAGCCAGGCTGCCGCTCAGCAGGGCTATCCAGATACTTTGCCACAAGGTCGGCAGCATAGTTGGCCACTCGCTGAGCCAGAAACGGCTGCTGAACTGGCTAGGCAGCAGATCCGGAAAGCGCCAGCGCTGGGCAAAGCTCCAGACCAGCATTAATGGCACGATCAGCGCGGCAATCGTGCTCACCAGCCACAAACTGCTGCGGCCGGGCAGGGGAAAGCGGCTTTTGCCGGACCACTGCCAGCTACGATAACAGTGCAGCAGTGCTTTTTCGATCAGCACTACGGTCAGCAACATCAGTCCGGTCACGAGCAGCAGTACGATCGCTCCGGCAGCCGCGCGTGGCAACTGTTGCAGATCCGGGTCGTTAAACCACTGCCAAACCAGCACCGCAAAAGTGGGTGGTGTATTGGGGCCGAGGATCAGGCTGACATCGACAACCGCCACCGCATAGGCAATCACAGCAAACAGAGCGAAACGCAGTGCACGCAACCATTGCGGAAACAAAACTTTAAACCAGGTTTGCGCTGCGGAATAGCCGAGAGAGGCTCCGACCTGAAGTTGGCGCGATACGTTCAGCTGCTGCAACACCGGAATGCTCATCAGCAACAGAAATGGTGTCTCTTTCAGCGCCAAAGCCAGCGTCAGCCCCAGCGCGTGGTTGTCCTGAACCAGCCAGGTACCAGCCTGAGTGGAAACCTGATAATCCAGCAGCGCACTGGCAAGACGCGCTGTGATTCCGGTCGGGGCAAACAGAAAAGCGAACCCGATTGCAAAGGCAACATGAGGTAGAGCCAGCAGGCCGGAAAGCAGGTGCTCAACCCGGTGCCAGTGCCGGCTTTGCCACAGGGTCTGGACGATACTGAAACAAAGCAGCAGGGCCAGGTAGGTACTCAGCAGAGCCGAGGTCACTGACAGCAGAAGAGAACGGCCGACTCCCTGCCATTGCGCCACGCTAATAAACGCTTCCAGATTAAAACGCTGTAACCCGACCGCTGGGATGTAACCGAGCGCAGAAAGCACTGCCCCTGCCAATCCGGGCAGCAGCGGGGCGACACAGGTCAGCAGCAGCAGGCTGTATGCGATGCGCATCATGAAGTCAGTTCGCCCGGTTTACTGGCTGGTTCCGTAACGCTTTTGCCATTCGGCTTCCAGCGCTGTCTGCCAGCTCGGATGCGGCTCGGCGATCGCTTTAAACAGTTGTGTTTGGGCTGCACTGCCACTGAGTGACGAGGCTTTTAGCACCGACGGGTCGCCCCAGGTATTAATGTCACCTTTGAGCGACTGAGCCTGCGGGCTGAGCAGAAAGTTAATCGCCACCTGAGCACCAGCTTTGGCTTTGGCATTCCAAGGAATAGCCAGGAAATGAATATTGGTTAACGCACCCGCTTGCATTGCGTAACTGCGAGTACTTGGTGCCAGTTTGCCGGACACCTGAGCAGAATAGACGGCATTAGGATTGAAGGTAATAGCCAGATCAATCTGTCCGTCATCAAGTAACTGCATCATCTGCGCCGAGCCATTGGGAAACTGCTTGCCCGCGCGCCAGGTCAGGGGATGCAACTGATCAAGATAGTGCCACAATGGTGCGGTCACGGCTTGAAAGCTTTGCTCGTCGACGGGTTGATGCAGAGCAGGATCGCTGTTGGTCAGTTCAATCAAAGCCGCTTTGAGAAAGCTGGTGCCGTGAAACTCCGGCGGGCGCGGGTAGGTAATACGGTTCGGAAATGCTTTGGCATAACTGAGTAATTCTGTAAAAGATTGCGGTGGATTATTGAGGGTTTTAACATCGTGAATAAACACCAGCTGACCCACGCCCCACGGAGCTTCCAGTCCTTCGGTGGGTTCAGAGAAGTCGGTCTCTACCGGTAGTGCTTGATTCACATGCTGCCAGTTAGGCAGGGAAGCAGCGAACGGCCCATATAAAAGGCCATTGCTTTTCATTGACTTAAAGTTCTCGCCATTAATCCACACCATGTCCACGCTGCCGTCCTGATCCTTGCCGGCGGCTTTTTCTGCCAGCAGACGAGTGGCGGTTTCTGCGATATCGGTGACTTTAACCTGCTTCAGCTCTACCCCGTATTGCGACTGCAACTGTTCACCGGCCCAGCGGATATAATTATTGATCTCCTGGCTGCCTCCCCAGGCATGAAAATAGACGGTTTGACCACGTGCCTGCTCGGTAATCTCCTGCCAGGATTGGCTCCATCCCGGGAGTGAGAACAGGCAAGCACAGACGAAGGTAAGCAGTTTTTTCATGAGAATCCTTTGCAATACGAGATGAAAATGAGGTTATGGCGTCATCCTGAGCCGAAACGGCGTTACCGCATACAGAGACAGACCGGGCCGCAGGACGTTATCATTCATTATGAATGATAAATCGCAAAAGATCTGATTAGTAAGGAAATAGTTCGCGTCACGCTTCACGATCTCAACATCCTCACCAGCGGACAGCGGCAGGGTTTCGCGCTGGCTATAAAAAAGGCAGCCAACTGGCTGCCTCATAAAACTGGAACCTAAAGGTTACTGTTTCCAGTCACTCAGGGTAAAGGTCAGGGTATGAACATCGTTTTTCAGGATCATGCTCTGTTTGGTCAGCGTGATGTCGTTCCACTCTTGTAAAGACTGGGACACGGCCTGTTCGGTATCCATAATGTCGCCGATACACATCTTCATCGTCATGCCCATTTTTTCAATGCGCAGACGGTTGTCTTTCAACTCGGCTTTACCGAAAAAGTTGTTACAGCCGGCGTTGCCGCTTGCCATCATTTTTTCGCCAATTTCGAGACGCGGTACCTGATGACGATCACCCTGTTTGACCGCCTGGCCATCAATTTGGGTTAGTTGCCAGTTATGATGTTGCAAATCTTGTTCGCTGATTTGCGCATCATCACCATTGCTTGCACACGCTGCGAGCAGGGCGGGCAGTGTGATTGCGGCAAGTAATGATTTTGAACTAAGCTTCATAATATTCACTCCAAATGTGGAAAACGCCGACAGTATAGACAATAAAACACTGTTTTTGTCAGTAAAAGGTTATAGTTTAATATGCAACACGATCGAAAAATAGAACGAATGTCTCTATTTTACAGAGTGTTACACGCACATTAGAGGATATTTGCGTCGCTTATGGAGCAGCTAGAATTTTTCCAGGTTCCCAGCCCGTGCGTCGGGGTGTGCAGTTTAGACGATAAAGGCTACTGCCGCGGCTGCATGCGCAAGCGCGAAGAACGCTTTCGCTGGCTGGAGATGACTGCCGCAGAACAATTGCACGTGATTAAGCTGTGCCAGCAGCGCTATCGCCGCAAAATGGCGGCCGGAAAACAGGGCGCGCAAAGCCATGAAGAACCAGACAGCCCGCAACAAGAGTTGTTTTGATCCGCGCGATCGGCTTTGATCGCTATGTCGCCGTTCGGCGACCTTTATCGGGTATCTGGTGCCAAAAGATTTAGGTCTATAGCGCAGCGAGCCCGACAAAGCCGTGCGACAGATAGCGAGTGCCGCAAGACGTCTGAATGCGGATGAGCGATAGGAACTCAGTGTTTGGAAGCGCGTGTTCCTCGCTGATAGTAAAAGATGTTCGCGATGATTTTATTATTTTTATCAGATACTTAAGTTGTATTTATCAGATACTAATTTATTGTTATTAAACACTTAGGCTAATGTTGGCACTAGCCTAAGTGACATTCTGTTCGTTGCGGTCGGGCTTGTATTATTTATTGAGTTGCCAGCGATCACTGACCCAGCCACCGGCATGCTCATCAAAGTGTGCACCGCTGAAACTTCGTGTCGATTCTTTTTGGGATTTGCTGTCGGATTTTTTAGAAAGTAACGTTCGTATATAGTTCGCCATCGGATCGAGAGTAGAGGATTGCTTTCGTAAGGCGACTTCTTTAATGAGCTGAAGACGGTAACTTGGGTTGGCACGTTTCATTGGTGGGACCTCCGTTATGATGACGACTAATGTACAAACTTAGAGCCTGGTTACTTTTTAGTCAACGAAGTAGGTGCCCTATATTTTCTAATGGATTTAGCACATCAATCACGCGCCCAAGCGTGATATAGAAAGGCTTTATATATTAATAAAGGCTGATTATCTAATCACAAACCTACCAACTGTATGGCTCAGTTTACTGTCTTTTGTGTCACTTTAAGGCATTGAACTTAATCGAGAGATTTTTTGAAGCGTAATGAAGCCACCACCAGGCCAAGCAGGGTGAAACCCGCCAGCCATAAGCTGTCGCGCCATAGATCGGCCAGATCCGCGCCACGCAGCACAATGCCACGAATCAGGCGCATAAAATGGGTCGCGGGCAGGGCTTCAGAAATCCACTGCGCTGCCAGCGGCATACCTTCATAGGGAAACATAAAACCAGACAGCAGAATCGAGGGCAGCAGAATAAACACCGTCATCTGCATTGCCTGCAGTTGCGTGGTGGCAATGGTCGAGATCATTAGTCCGAGAGTCAGGCTGGCGGAAATAAACAGCAGGGTGCCGAACAAGATCTGACTGACAGCGCCATTAATCGGCACGGCAAAAATTACATGACCAAGGCCGAGAATAATGAACACCTGAATCAGGCCAACAAAAATATACGGGATGATTTTGGCGATCATCAGCTCCATCGAGTGGACCGGTGTGGTGATCAGCAATTCCAGATTGCCTCTTTCCCGTTCACGTACAATCGCCGCGCTGGTAAACATAATCATGGTCATGGTCAGAATGACGCCCAGTAAGCCGGGAACAATATTGACGGCCGCGCGTTTGCTCGGATTGTAAAACAGGGTGATGGCGAAGGTCGCAGCCGCTTCGGGATGCGGGTGAAAGGCAATGTCTGCAGTGGGCATGTGCTGCAGACCCGATATAGCGCTGGCAATCATGGTATCAGACCCGTCTATCAGCCACTGCCCGAGTTCACGTCCATCCAAAATGCGCCGGTTGAGATCGGGCGGAATGATCAGCGCGGCACGGACTTCGCCGCTGGCGATGGCTTGTTGGGCCTGTTCTGCGGTGCTATACACCTGTTTAATCTCAACCACCTGACTGACCCGGACCGATTCGGTCAGCCAGCGCCCGGTTACAGATTGGCTGTTGTCGACGACGGCAATTGGAATACTGCGAACATCGGTATTGATAGCAAAACCAAACAGCAATAACTGAATCAGCGGGATCATGATCACCATGCCAAAGGTGATACGGTCACGCGATAACTGGCGAAACTCCTTAATCATCACCGCTTTAATCCGAAACAGGCTGTTCATTGGCGGTTCTTCCCGGTCACAGTGACAAATACATCTTCCAGGCTGGGCCGTGCCAGACCGATGTTGGCTTGCGCTAATTGCGGGAGCGTGCTGCGCAGCCACTGTACCGGATCTTGAATATGACGGTAGATAAGTACCCGTAATCGTACGCCCAACTGCGCCGCAGAGCGGACTTCAGGCCGTTGTAACAGTGTCTCTTTTAAGCAGCGCAAGTCCGGTGCGGTGACCTCAACCACGTGCACGCCCATCTGCTGCATTAGTTTTTCCGGTTCGTCATCGGCACGAATTTCGCCCGCATCCATGATGGCGAGACGATGGCAGCGCTCCGCTTCGTCCATGTAGTGGGTCGCCACCAGTATGGTAGTACCCTGTGATGAGAGATCGAAAAGCTGCTCCCAAAATTCACGCCGGTTTTCCGGATCCACCGCCGAGGTGGGTTCATCAAGAAACAGCAGTTGCGGGCGGTGCATGGTGGCGCTTGCCAGTGCCAGGCGCTGCTTTTGCCCGCCGCTCATGCTGCCGACCCGTTGCTTGCGCCGTTGATCGAGGCCGTAAGTGGCTAATTGCTGATTGGTCCTCTGTTTCAGGGCCTGACGATTCATGCCAAAGATCTGACCGATAAACTGCAGGTTTTCTTCCACGCTCAGATCGTCATACAGGGAAAATTTCTGCGTCATATAGCCGATATTGAGCCGCAGGACTTCCGACTGACGCGGGATATCAAGGCCAAGTACATTCACGCTGCCCCGGGTTGGCGTCAGTAGGCCGGTCAGAACCCGGATGGTGGTCGACTTGCCACATCCGTTGGGGCCGAGAAAGCCGTAGATGCTGCCGGTCGGCACATTGAGGTTGATGTCATGAATCGCGGTAAAATCGCCAAATAACTTGCTGACGCCGCGTGCCTCGATAGCCAGTTCACTCATTTTGCCTCCTGCGGAAAATCAACCTGGGCCGGTACGCCGGACGGCAGATCGCGTGCGGCGGCAGGTAAGTCAATTTCAGCCAGAAACATCAGCCGCGCCCGTTCATTTTCAGTCAGTGCATAGTAAGGAGTAAAAGAGGGCTCAGTCGCCACCCAGCGCACTGTGCCCTGATAGCTGTTTGGTGTGCCGTCGACATGCACCGTCACACTGCGGCCCGGAGTAAAATGTGCGCGCACCCTCTCCGGCACGTAAACGCGTGCAAACGGTGCGCTGTCTGACTGCAACACGGCAACGACGGCGCCGTTTGGTACCCGTTCGCCGAGATGATAGGGCAGGTTATCAAGAATGCCGGCACGGGTCGCGGTAACGGTGAGCCGGGTGAGTTTTTGCTGCTGCAATGCCACTTCTGCCTGTGCCGCGGCCAGTTGCGCCCGAGCCTGATCAATATCTTCGATTCGCGCGCCGGCGGTCAGTTTCGTCAGTTGCTCAGTGGCAGAGGCCCACTCTGCCTGTGCGGTATCACGGCTGGCCTTGGCCTGGTCTAGCTCGGCCTGGCTGAGCAGGCTTTTGCTGACCAGCTCTGCTACGCGGCGGTAAGTCTGCTGTGCTTCGGTCAGTTGTGCTCTGGTGCTGTCTAGCTGCGCTCTGGCGACCGCAATGTCTTCGGCTCTTTCACCATGGGTCAGTTTCGCCAGTGCGGCCTGAGCCTGAGCCTGACGGGCGAGGGCCTGGTCGAGCAGGGCCTGTTGCTCTGCCGTATCCAGTACAACCAGTACATCACCGACACGCACGCTGCTGCCTTCGGTTACGGGTAACTGACGGATTATTTCGTTACTGGTGGCTGAGAGTGTCACCCGATCACGTTCAAGCGTGCCTAAAGCCTGTGACGCGTCCTGGCGGTCACCACAGGCCGACAGCAGCGGGATAGCCAGTAACAAAAACCAAGTGCGCAGCATCCATTTTTCCTTTTCCGACCGAATCAACACCATCCAATAATCGTGGCCAGAGCGGCAACAATCGTATGATTATCATCAGTGTATGACAGAGAAGGCCTGCTATCCGCCGGACAGCCCGCATAATTGAAGTTATTCGCAACGGATGCCGAGCACAAGGTGTGGCGCAGGATGGGGCGTACCTGGTAAAACGGCCCGCATCCGCGGACCGTTGGTCGTTATCGCGCTGAATCAGCCCAGCAGGCTGAACAACAGTGCCGAGACCGCCAGCATTCCGACCAGGAGCACGAAGTAAGTACCGAGATGTTTACGATAGTTCCGTAGGGCATCCACTTTAAACACCGCCAGCATTGGCATAATAAACAGGATCATGGCGATGACCGGCCCGGACAGGGCTTCCATCATGCCGAGAATGCTTGGGTTCATCACTGCAGCAAACCAGATAGCGATAAACATCAGTGCGATGCCCAGCTTATCTGCCACGGCAAGCGGTAGTTTAGTGTACTTGGTCAGCAAGCCATTCAGGCTCTCACGCGCACCGAGGAAATGGCCCAGGAATGATGAAGTGATAGCAACAAACGCAACCAAAGGTCCCAGGGTCGCGATAAACGGGTTATTGGTGGCGTTGGCGAGGTACGACAGCACGGATACATTTTGCGCTTTGGCCTCCAGCAGTTGCTGTGGCGACAGTGCGAGTATGCAGGAGAACACGAACATCAGCACAAACGCAATCAGCATCACGCTGGTACGCTTGAGGATTTGCTCGGATTTCACCACCGCTTGCTTGCGGTAGTGACGGCGCTGAATATTGGCAAAGCTGGAAATCGCCGCGGCGTGACTGAATGAAAACACCACGACAGGAACAGCCAGCCATACGGTTTGCAGGAAATCGCCAGCGGCTGGGATGGCCAGTGATGGCATGCTCCAGTAAGGGATCAGATACAGCGACAGTGCCGCCAGAATCGCCGCCAGCGGGTAGACCATCACGGCAAAGGCGCGCAGCATGATTTTTTCACCGCCCAGCATGATGGCAATCAGGCTAAAGACCAGAACGCCGGACAGCAGTGTCCGTGGCGGGGAAACCATTTGCGCCTGGTTGACCAGAAAACTGTCCACCGTGTTGGTGATGCCTACGCCGTAAATCAGCAGGATCGGAAAAATCGACAGGAAGTATAGCAGCGAGATCAGACGGCCGCCGCGCGTGCCGAAATGCTCTTCTACCACATCGGTAAAGTCTGCATCAGACCGTTTGGAAGAGAGGACAAAGCGGGCCAGGCCACGGTGGGCAAGGTAAGTCATCGGAAAAGCGAGCAGTGCCATCAGTACCAGTGGCCAAAAACCGCCCAGGCCAATGTTGATTGGCAGGAATAAAATCCCGGCACCAACGGCAGTGCCAAATAAACTGAGTAACCAATGTGTGTCGTGTTTGTTCCAGCCGGTTTGAGTAGTGGATACTCCAAAATCGACGGTTTCTTGAGTTTCTTTCACTGAAATATTGCCATGGTGTGAATTATAATATTGCAAATCCTACTACCATTGGTAGATATGATCACATTGTGATACTGGTCAAATTGACTGACAGATTTATAACTCTCTGATGAATGAAACTAGGTTTTTCGCAATATAACCGAATATTATTCTACTTTTATGGTAATATAACGGAATTAAACACTAAAAAATATCTATTTTTTAGTGTTGGTATGTGTTAACAAACGGTTGTTGGCCTTTAGAAAACTGGTGTGGGAAGCTTTGGCTAAGCTACAGAAATAGAAGCGTTTTATAGTGGAGTTGTGTTTGGATATGCCTCACAATTAACATCTGCCTGTTTAACAATAATAACAACTGCTCATGTTTGCTAACCTGCGTGCTGAATTCATTCTGATTATCACAACTTTACTGGCCGCGGCCGGTTGGGTGTTTTCTAAACAAGCCATTGAAGGACTTCCGCCGATAGGGTTTATCGGCTTACGTTTTGTTACGGCGTCCTTACTGTTACTGCCGTTTTGTCTGCCGGCGCTGCGCAAAGCGCCGCGTGACGAAATTTTGCGTTCGATGGGCGTTGGCGTCTTTCTGGGCGGCTCTATTTTCTGTTGGATTTATGCCATTTCGATCAGTGAAACACTGGGCGAGGGGGCGTTTATTATGAGTTTGTCGATGCTGTTTGTGCCCTTGGTCGCCTGGGTTCTGTTTAAACGCCGGCCCAGTCGCCCGTTCTGGCTGTCACTGCCAATAGCCGTGATCGGACTGTTTTTACTGGCCTGGAGTGGTGAATGGAATATTGCCGCCAATCAGATGTGGTTCTTGGTCGCGGCGGTGGGGCTGGCGGTACATTTCAACTTTAACAGCCAGTATTCGGCACGTTTTTCACCGATGTTGCTCACCACGCTGCAGCTGTTCGCCACTGGCTGTCTGGGGTTGGTACTCTCTTACAGTATTGAAACCTGGCCGGACAATGTCAGCATCATCACCTGGCAGTGGTTCGCGCTCAGCGTATTGCTGGCAACGAGTTTGCGTTATCTGATGCAGACGCTGGGGCAAAAACACGCCAATCCGACCAATGCGGCACTGCTGATGCTGCTTGAACCGGTCTGGACCATGATATTGAGTGTCTGGATCTACGATGAGTCGATGCCGCTGAATAAAATAATCGGCTGCGCTTTGTTGCTTGGCTCTTTAGTGCTTTATCGCCTCACTAGCATGAGAGCTTAGGCAGCACCCACTGATTCAGAGTGCTGGCTCATCAAAGACAAAGGGCGCCGCGGCGCCCTTTGTCTTTTCCGTTACGATGATGCGGTTACCATCGGCACTGCACCATTAAGACCAGATCTGTTTCTCGATTTCAGTCAGGAAGCGGATCTTATCCCACTGCTGTTCGACAGTCAGTTTGTTGCCTTCTTCGGTCGAAGCAAAGCCACATTGCGGGCTGATGCACAGGTTTTCTAACGGTACGTACTGAGTGGCTTCCCGGATGCGCGCTTTCACTTGCTCTGCATCTTCCAGTTCCGGGAACTTAGAGGTGATCAGACCCAGTACAATTTGGCTACCGTTGTTTGACCAGTGACGCAGCGGCGCGAAATCGCCAGAACGCTCGGAATCATACTCCAGGAAGAAACCATCGTACTTGGTCGCAAACAGAGCTTCTGCCACCGGCTCGTAGCCGCCCGAAAACAGCCATGAAGAAGCGTGGTTTCCGCGACAGATGTGAGTCGTCACAATCAGGTCTTCCGGCTTGTCACGCAGTGACTCGTTAATGATTTGCGTACAGACGTCGGCAATCTCATCCGGGTTGATGCCTTTTTCGATCAGGCTTTCGCGCTTGCTTGAATCGATTAGGAACGCCCAGTTGGTATCATCAAATTGCAGGTAGCGACAGCCACGTGCGTAGAAGGCCGCAATGGCATCACGGTAAGTCTGCGCCAGATCTTGGTAGAACTCTTCAATTTGCGGGTAAAGCTGGTGGATTTTTGACGAACCATCGTTAGCCAGAATTTCCTGACGCAGAATCATGGTCGGGCTAGGAATCGTCGCTTTCGCCACGAATTCACTGTCTGTGCCTACAGCGTTAAGCAGAAATTCAAAGTGGTCCAGGAATGGGTGTTCCGGATTGAATGCAATTTTTCCGGTTGCACGGATGTTATATGCCGGCGCTGCTTTGCCGTGGAATTTCTGGTTGTAACTGTCAGCGGTGTAACCTTCGATACCGGTCAGATTTTCGAGAAAGTCGATATGCCAGAAGCCGCGGCGGAATTCACCATCGGTAATGGCCTTGATACCAACTGCTTTTTGTTGGTCGATCAATTCAAGAATTGCTTTATCTTCAACTTCGGTCAGCTGAGCACGATTGATGGTTCCCTCTGCAAATTCGCGGCGAGCCTGATGAAGATAAGCTGGACGAAGAAAGCTGCCGACGGAGTCAGTGCGGAAAGGAGGGCGATTAGCCATGACAGATACCTCTTGTTATTTATTCTGCGTTGTTAAGGCTAGAGTAATGGATGGCTAGACGTCCTGTTAATCCGTATTTTTTCATACATAACATGAAGAAAATTCATGTTGCTATTTAATTACACGCAAGTAACAGAAGACATAATAAAAGAACCGGAAAACGCTAAAGGTTTTCCGGTTCTGAGGTTAGAGGGGTGATTAAAAATAACTGTCGGCTTGGTGGTCATTGCCACAATTAACACAGATCACGCATTAGTGTTTCATACTCTTCTTTCGCTTCTTCAATCAGAGTCACGAGTTCTCTTGCATCCTGACCCTGCAGAGCAATACGCCAGTCGTGCTCGGCGTCTTGACAAGTCAGCTCAGTTTTCCTGTCCTGAGTTTTGAAACTCAGGCTTTCAAACTCACCGTCAAGTTCGTCGCTTTCCTCCATGATGTCGATGTGTAAATAACCTGTCGGATCGACCATGACCCGTGCATGGTAGTGTTCCTTTCCAGCCAAAGTGTAAGAACGATGTTTAGTGTACATAGTAAGCTCAATTGAAACGTATGAATTTACGCAGCCGTATACAGCAAGGATGCCCCAACTACATTGTAAGTATAGCGAAGCAGGCACAGAGCTCTTGTCGCGGGCAGGATTTTTTTAGACCGAATCTTTGTAACACGGCGCAGATTATTAACTAAACGGAATGACGCCTGAACTGGTTTTGATCCGAATCAAATTCATGTTGATTGAGTGAAAATATCGCTCGATACGGTGTGAACTTTGCTTAGCCAATTTGACGTTGGGGCATGGTCCATCGGTTCTGAAAAACGAGCGTCTGTGCGGGGGATGAGACGGAGGCTGGATCACAGCAGGCTATTTTTGAACTGGCAATATTAGGGAAGTGGAGGGATAGTTACCTCCCGGCATTGCCAGTTCTGTTGGGTTAGCCTCTGACTATTGCGTTGAGGCTGTTTGATTTGTCACGATTTGACTTGTTACTCGCTATTGCGTGTCAATAGCTGGTTTTGCGGATTAGCTTGCGGCTAATCACTTGGTCACTATGATTTTTTCTCTGCTTGTTTCGTATCTTTCCAATATTGAATACGAACACGATGCAGCTGAGCTTTTCTCATTTTTTTCATAGTAATCTCCTTTATAAGTAGCGCCCTTGGTGGGCTTATTTTTCAGGTTTACTTTGTGACGCTTCTGCTTCAACAGAAGCACATAAGACGTTATGGCTTAGCTAATACGACTGAAGCAACATAACAGAAGATGCCTGCTTTTTCGCAGCGCTTATCTTACAAGTTACGATGTTTCTCTCAACAGCCTGGAATCACCTTAACCGGCCTGTGTGACAGAAAAATGTCAAACTTATCTTTGTCTGACATGTCATCGAATGTTCATATTCATACACCCAAATCTATAGTGAATGCAAGCATTAAAATAACGTTGTGCGTAGCTGTTGGCAACTTGTCGCGTTTGCTGTGGATAAGTGTCGGTTTTATAAGGCGCAACATCAGCGCTGCGCCCCGTATTTATCTAAAATGACAAACCAGTGAGCTAAGGTAAATACATCCCCAAAGTGTTTAAAATCGGGTCTAACTCTTGCTGGTGACGGTGGGAAGTGTCGATAATTGCACTCAGTTCCTGCGGACTGAGGGACGATCCAAAGATAATAAAGCAGCGCCATTGATTCTCTGCCAGACTGAGCTGGGAGAGAAAGTGCGGGTAACTGATTTCACCCTCTTCATAGACCAGGTAATAAGTCAGCATGGTTAACAAGCGCGGGTAGCACGCTTCACGAGCGATAGGACAGGTGGATAGTGCAGTGATTAAGCGTTCTTTTAGGTCACGACGAATTTCACTAAGCGAATGATCGATGATATCAGCCATAACTCTACTCCAAGCGACGTGGTACCTACAAATTAGCGTAATTTTTATCCGATAGACACTATTTTATTCTTGTGAAACGTGATTATTGCGTTGCGGGGTGGCAAAAAACAAGGTGGAGATGAGTTACCACATAAGCGGACAGACCGATATGAGCAAGAAGGGGATGGTCTGCCCAGGCAGAGGACAGACCGGATGGATCAGGCTTTGAACAGCGGCTTTAATTGTCGATAGAGGCTGATGTAAGTCTGACGTTTTACCGCCAGTTGCTGATGTATCTCAGGATTTGGCGTGTGGGTCTGCAAAACCCGCGGTTGGGCGCAGATTTGCTCTACTGCAGCCTGCTTGCCTTCAATCGCCAGCTGCGCAAGACGGGCAGCACCCAGGGCCGGACCGACATCGCCCCCTTCGCGATACACCAACTCGGTATTGAAAATGTCTGTCAGTAACTGGCGCCAGTATGCGCTGCGCGCCCCGCCACCAATTAGCGTAATGTTATCCGGCACATCACCGGTCATGTGCAGCGCATCCAGACCATCCTGCAAAGCAAATCCCACACCCTCTAATACCGCCTGTGCCATATGCAGCGGTGTCGTATTATGAGTCAGGCCAAAAAATACTCCTTTGGCATTCGGATTATTGTGTGGTGTCCGTTCACCAGACAAATAAGGCAAAAAGATAACATCGGTTTGCGGTTGTTGTGCTTCAAGCGCTTGCATCATCGCCGGGACAGCGCTGAAACCGGTTATCCGGGCTACCCAATCCAGACAGGAAGCTGCACTGAGGATCACCGACATGGTATGCCAGGTGCCCGGTAAAGCGTGACAAAATGAATGCAACGCAGCGGCCGGGTTGGTGGTGAAACCTTGGCTGACCGCGAAGTAAACCCCGGATGTGCCGAGTGAAATCATCGCCTGGCCCGGTTTGACAATACCGACCCCGACGGCGCCAGCGGCATTGTCACCGCCGCCCGCAACAACAGGGACACACGCCATACCAAGCTGCTGAGCCAGTTCCTGATTGAGCGTGCCTGTTATTTGGTTGCCTTCAAACAGTGCCGGCATTTGCGAGCGGTTGAGGCCGCAAGCGCTGAGCATTTCGTCGCTCCAGTCGCGCATGCCGACATCGAGCCACATTGTGCCGGCGGCGTCAGACATATCGGTGGCGAAATCTCCACTGAGCAGAAAGCGCAGATAATCTTTTGGCAGCAACACTTTAGCGACGCGTGTAAAACACTCCGGCTCATGTTTGGCGAGCCATTTCAGCTTGGGTGCGCTAAATCCTGGCATCATCAGGTTGCCGGTAATATCGCGACTCTCCGGTACGAGTTGTTCTAGTTCAAGGCACTCCTGCTCGCAGCGTCCGTCGTTCCATAATATGGCCGGACGTAACACCTGGTTTGCGCCGTCGAGCAGAGTCACGCCGTGCATCTGTCCGGACAGACCAATGGCCTGGACCTGCTGCAGGCTGTGTTGTTTTCCCAGCTCGGACAGTGAATTGAGCGTGGCATCCCACCACTGTTTTGGGTCTTGTTCAGACCATAAAGGCTTAGGGCGAGAGACCGTCATCGCTGTGGTTGCTGAGGCGAGTATCTCGCCGTTGGCAGAGAGCAGAATGGCTTTGACACCTGACGTGCCCAGATCAATCCCGATATACATAATTTATGTCCTCTTTGGCGTAGGCCAGTTTGTTATTTTTAGGGTACTGTAACCAGTCTATTCATTTGCTGTGCGGTCTCAATTATGATTTTTATTAATTGAGTTTAGATATTTAGCGACTCCCTTAATGATCACATTATTTTTTCTGTCATTTTGATAGACTCCGGCAAATTCTTTGACCAATTGGTTACTGCCTATGGATAAAAATTATCGAATCTCTTTACTATTTAATGCCAATAAAGTTTATGACCGGCAAATTATGGAGGGTATCGGCGAATATTTACACGCATCGCAAACCCATTGGGACATTTTTGTTGAAGAAGATTTCACCACCAATATTGATCATTTCCGTGCCTGGCGCGGTGACGGTGTGATTGCCGATTTTGATAATCCGGCGATCGAGTCACTGCTCAAGGACTCAGGGATCCCGGTGGTCGGTATTGGTGGCTCTTACAAAGATGAACAGCAATACCCGGATGTGCCTTATGTGGCGACGGACAACTACGCGCTGGTGGAGATGGCGTTTAATCATCTCAGGGATAAGGGAATTGAGAAGTTTGCCTTTTACGGTATTCCCCATGAATCCTGGGAGCGCTGGGCTTCAGAGCGGGAAAGTGCGTTTGTTAATCTGGCGACACAAAATGATTATTTTCATTCAGTCTATCGTGGCAATAAGACCAACCCGCTCAGCTGGCAATATGACATGAACCGTCTGGCGGATTGGCTGCAACGGTTGCCTAATCCGATTGGGATCATTGCGGTGACAGACGCAAGAGCGAGACATATTTTGCAAGCGTGTGATTCTTTGGGGTTAATGGTGCCGGACCGCATTGCTGTTGTCGGTATCGACAACGAAGAGATGACGCGCTATCTGACCCGGGTGTCACTGAGCTCGGTTGGGCAGGGTTGTAAATCGATGGGCTACACTGCGGCCAAGATGTTGCACCGTTTGCTGAATAAGAAGGAGCAGGGCGAGCCGCTCACTATCAACCCTGCGCGGGTGTTAATCCCGCCAACTAAGGTGTTTGAACGGGAAAGTTCGGACTTTCAGGCTCTGAACGACCCCTACGTGATTCAGGCTCTGCACTTTATCCGTCATAACGCCTGTAGAGGCATCAAAGTCGAGCAGGTACTGCATCATGTCGGTATCTCCCGTTCCAACCTGGAAGCGCGTTTTCGCCAGGAGCGCGGTTACTCGATTCATAATGAAATTCATGAAGCAAAATTAGAACGAGCAAAAAGTTTATTGATTTCCACCGAATTGCCGATTGCAGAAATCGCTCAGGCATGTGGTTATCCATCATTGCAATATATGTATTCTGTATTCAAGAAAGCGTTTGGTAAAACGCCCAAAGAATATCGCTTGAGCGGAAGTGAAGAAAATAATTAATTCCGATCACGAACGCTGCCAATAAATAAGCCTGCAGATTGCAGGCTTATTTATTATTGTTTTAGATTTAGTAATTGTTTTGGGTTTAGTAATTGGTTCAGGTTTAATGATTAGTAATCATTTTCTCTTCAGCGGATTTGGCAGATTTCTCCCATAACTCTTCCAGTTCTTCAAGCGATTTACCTTTGGTTTCAGGTACCCACTTGTAGATAAAGTAAATGGTAAAGATCCCCATCACGCCGTATAACCAGAACGGGAAGCCACCGTTAAAGGTTTGGTACACGCTGCTTTGTGGATCGTTCATCATAGGGAAAGTCTGCGAGACCACAAAGTTCGCGGCCCACTGAGCAAACACGGCGATGGATAACGCTTTAGAACGAATGCTGTTAGGGAAAATTTCTGACAGCAACACCCAGACCACAGGACCAAGTGACAGCGCAAACGCGCCGATGTAGAGCAGCACGAAGATCAGCAGGTATCCGCCGATGGCGTTGAGATAAGCCGCGGTACCAATTGCAATCATACTGACCGCCATTAAGGCTGCCCCCAGCATCATCAGCGGGCGGCGGCCGAATTTATCCACGGTCAGAATCGCAACCACGGTAAAGCCGAGGTTGACCGCACCCACCAGAATGGTTTGCAGTAATGCAATATCGATACTGGAGTTACTAAAGCCTTTCAGAATGGTCGGTGCGTAATACAGGAATACGTTGATGCCGGTGACTTGCTGCAGCA
This sequence comes from Vibrio sp. H11, assembly GCF_004804295.1. NCBI lineage: Bacteria > Pseudomonadati > Pseudomonadota > Gammaproteobacteria > Vibrionales > Vibrionaceae > Vibrio > Vibrio sp. H11. The sequence continues at coordinate 175,941 of NZ_SSHN01000005.1, forward strand.
CACTGAGCATAATGCCGATCACCAGAACACCAAAGAATCCGCTGGCGACGATTGATGTGCTGTTGTGTTGTTTGAATGAAGACTGGATGTCCCGCCATTGGTGATCAACATCCGCACCATTACCGTTATTAAGAGCTTTGAGCAGTGAGTAAGCCTCATCGTTTCTGCCTCGCATCGCCAGCCAGCGCGGCGTTTCCGGTACAGTAAACAGCAGTAGCAGGAACAGACCCGCCGGAATGACCTCAGAAGCAAACATATAACGCCAGCCGGTGGTATTCAGCCAGGTTTCCGTGCCAATCAGAGCGATACCGTAGTTAACGAAATAGACCACCAGCATACCAAAAATGATCGCGAACTGATTGCAGGCGACGAGGCCGCCACGCTTTTTCGGTGGGGCGACTTCAGCAATGTACATTGGCGAAACCATGGACGCGATACCGACACCGATCCCGCCGATAATACGGTAGACGACGAAGGTCCAGTAGCTTTCCGGAATCGCCGAACCGACGGCTGAGATCAGAAACAGCAAGGCGGCGATTTTCAATGCGCCACGCCGGCCGTAACGGCTACTGAAATCACCGGCGACAATCGCACCAAGCACACAGCCGATCAGAGCTGAAGAGGCGGCAAAGCCAAGTTCAGCGGGGGTGAGTTGAAAATAGGATTGCAGCGCTTCGGTTGCTCCGGATATGACGGCAGTGTCATAACCAAATAACAGCCCGCCGAGTGCTACCACCAGCGTCAGGCGCAGCACGTTGACTTTATTATTCATGTTTATTCCTCGTTATATTTTTTGTAGGGCGCTAATATTCTTGTCAGTAAATCCTGATAAATAAATTACGGAATAAATCATCATCGTTATGATATTTTGTAATTGTGATCTTAAAGTTACTTTTAAAATAACTTATTGTTTTTATTGAATTGATTGGAAGTGTGTCGAGTCTCACAGTTGAAAGATATCTGAATTAGGTTGTGAAAATTCGTAATTGAAGATTCTCTGTTATCAATGAAAATAACCTTATTCCTGACATTTGATAGCTAGAAAGTTATTCAAATGCAACGGATTGACATACTCACTAAAATAACGAGAGCAAGATTATGAATGATTTTTTTCCTAATGTAGATTCAATCAAGTTTGAAGGCCCTGAATCCAATAACCCGCTGGCTTTCCGTCATTACAATCCTGATCAGATGGTGATGGGTAAATCGATGAAAGACCATCTGCGTTTTGCCGCTTGTTACTGGCACAACTTTGTCTGGCCGGGCTCTGATGTATTTGGCAACGGTACCTTTGACCGCCCTTGGCAAAAAGCGGGCAGTGAGATGGAACTGGCAATGATGAAAGCCGACGTAGCGTTTGAATTCTACCAAAAACTTAACGTACCGTTTTACTGCTTCCACGATGTGGATGTGGCGCCGGAAGGCAACAGCATCAAAGAGTATGTCAATAACTTTGCTCGCATGGTCGATAAGCTGGAAGCCAAACAGCAGGAAAGTGGCGTCAAATTACTATGGGGTACGGCGAATGCTTTCTCTAACCCTCGCTATATGGCGGGTGCAGGCACCAACCCGGACCCGAAAGTATTTGCTTATGCGGCAACTCAGATCTTTAACGCGATGAATGCTACCCAGCGTCTGGGCGGTGAAAACTACGTATTGTGGGGCGGCCGTGAAGGTTACGAAACCCTGCTTAATACCGATTTACGTCAGGAACGTGAACAACTGGGTCGCCTGATGCAAATGGTGGTTGAGCATAAACATAAAATTGGTTTCAAAGGCACCATTCTGATTGAGCCTAAACCGCAGGAGCCGACCAAACACCAGTACGATTACGATACGGCAACCGTGTATGGCTTCCTGAAACAGTTTGGCCTGGAAAATGAAGTGAAGGTCAATATCGAAGCCAACCACGCGACGCTGGCAGGTCACAGCTTCCAGCATGAAATCGCCACCGCAACATCGCTAGGTATCTTCGGTTCAGTTGATGCTAACCGCGGTGACCCGCAACTGGGCTGGGATACTGACCAGTTCCCGAACAGTGTGGAAGAAAATACTCTGGTAATGTACGAAATTCTCAAATCAGGCGGTTTTACTACCGGTGGCCTGAACTTTGATGCGCGTCTGCGCCGTCCGTCTATCGACCCTGAAGATCTGTTCTACGGTCATATCGGTGGTATGGATACCATGGCGCTGGCTCTGAAAAAAGCGGCACGTATGCTGGAAGATGACAAGCTGGGCAAAAACATCGCGCAACGTTACGCTGGCTGGAATGAACCGCTGGGTAAAGCGATTCTGTCTGGCGATCACAATCTGGAAACTCTGGCGAAATACGCGGTCGATAATGACCTGCAGCCACAGCGCGAGTCCGGTAAACAAGAGTATCTGGAAAACGTGGTTAACCATTATATTTTCGACTAATCACTATATTTTCGATTAACCACTATATTTTCGACTAAACCCAAAGGGGGATGACCCCTGAGTTTAGCGCTGTCATTTCACTTCGTCTGTAGGGGACGGAAAGTTGGGTAGGGCAGAAATGACAGCGGTCGGGCTGGTCACAGGAACTGAATAAAATTCAGCCACCTGTGCCCAGCCCGACTTTTTTGTGCCCGCAAATCTTGGCAGGACACACACCCAAATCGCCTGTGCGTGAGCGCTCTCTGAACAAGCGTGTGTCCTTACTGCCGCCCAAATCGCCTGTGCGTGAGTGTTCTCTGAACAAGCGTGTGTCCTTACTGCGCCCACCTCGTACCGTTCACGGTTTTTACCATCAGGCGGCAGCCAGAGCGCGTTGAATTCTCGGGCGTACGATAAAGACCATGATCATGGCAATCAGGTAACCCAGTGGCAGCGCTTTGAGCAGAGTCAGCGCCCAGAAAGCAATGAACTGGCTGGCACTTTCTGCCTGTGACGTTGAAAGTACGGACATCAGGCTGATAATGGATTCCAGGCTCAGCGCAATCAGACCACACAGAATGAGCTTACGGCCAAGAGGTTGAATATGCGGCAAGCGGCGTTCAACTAACTGAGCCAGTTTCATGATCAGCAGACCGGCAATCGGCAGGATCACGACCAGAGAGAATAAGAACGACTTCAGCCATTGAGTTGCGAATTCAGCATTCAGGCCGTGGTTAATGTAAGTAATGAAAGCAGAGATGCTTGCCACAATACAGACAGGAGCAGGCAAGGTAATAGCCAGTTTTTTAAGATTCATATGGTCGACGTGTTGGTTAGTTGATATAGTCAACCATATTAAAGCCATTAGTTGACAATATCAACCATATGAATAGTAGTCCTATAGAACACCACATTGCCTATTTAACTCAGTGTATGCGTGAAAACATTACTCATGAACTTGAGCGACAAGGCGTTTTGCTACCGTTTTTTCAAAGTCTGGCACTGCACTATATTGCCACCCATCTTCCTTGCACTGCTCATGATGTTGCGATGGCGATCAAAAAGGATAAAGCGCAGGTAACCCGACTGATTAATGAACTGATCAAGCTGGAGTTAGTTGACAGGGAACAAAATCCGCACGATAAACGTGAGTTGATACTTTCATTGACGGAGTCTGGCCAGACGTTAGCGCTGCAGATAAAAGAGGTGCGCCGCGTGGTATCGGCACGTATGACCGAGGGGCTGGATGATGAGCAGCAAGCGCAGATGCAGCAGTGGTTGGTCAGGATGATCGATAATTTGGCATGCCAACAGAGTCGGTAGCAGAGTTCTACAAACGATTGAATTTATTCGTGATATCTAGTGCAATATAGTATAAAAACCAGATGGTCAGCGCTTGGAATTGGCTGCCCCCCACAGACAGCGTTTAAAGTGATAAACTTGCTGCTTAGTTTCACGACAATCATACAGTTAGAGTCGTACTCATGGTGAGAGAAAATATTTCGTTAAAGGGAGCTAAGGTCGAGGGCCTGAAGAAAACACGCACTAATGTCGAGCCTGGTACCCGGCGGCGTAAAAAATTTGAAGACAAAAGACAATTTATTCTTGAAACCGCATTGTCAGTATTCTCAAAATTTGGTTTTCATGGTACCACCATGGAGCAAATTGCCACGGCGGCAGATATCTCCAAAACCAATCTGTTTTACTATTTCAAAAGTAAAGAGGCACTTTATCTGACCATTCTGGAGAATATTCTCAATGACTGGCTAGCGCCAATTGGTAGTTTTGAAGAACCGGATGATCCTAAAGCGGCGCTGGAAAAGTACATCCGTCTTAAGCTGGAGTTATCGCGTGATCAGCCGCAGGCTTCACGTCTGTTCTGCCTGGAAATTATCCAGGGCGCGCCGATCCTGAAAAATTACCTCTCCGGTCCGCTTAAACAGATAATGAGCGAAAAGTCGAAAGTGATTGAGCAGTGGATCAGCCAAGGCAAACTAAAGCCTATCGAGCCTGCCCAACTGATCTTTATCATCTGGTCTACGACCCAGCACTACGCTGATTTCAGCGTTCAGGTGAAAGCGATTACCGGTAAAGATCTTAATAACAAAGAATTTTTTGAAGAGACCTGCCAGACCATTCAGGGAGTGGTATTGGGCGGTCTTTTCTGACTTTTATCCATTCTGAATCTCTTAACCATCCTAAATTGTGATTTGGCGCGTCATCTGACGCGCCTTTTTCTTTCCTGCATAGCTGTTTGTTGTACCGCTTCAGCCTCTTTGTCTCGTTTCTGCCTGCATCCTTACCTGTTCTCTATTTGTCCGTTTTAGCATCGCTTTGAACAAAAAATGCGCACTCAATTAGTGCTATTGCACCATTTTTATCGCAATAAAACAGACCAAGTGGTCTGTTTTAGAGTGAATGGTTTGATTTAACTCATTGTTATATAGGTTAAATTAACTTTTGGCATAAAGTTTGATTAGGATCAATGCGAAGAATCGTTAAATGCATGTCGAAAAAAGGAGTTTATATGCAGATTGGAGTATTCATTCCCATTGGCAATAACGGCTGGCTGATTTCAGAAAATGCCCCGCAATACATGCCAACCTTCGAGTTAAACAAAGAGATTGTGCTGCGCGCAGAACATTACGGATTAGATTTCGCGCTATCCATGATTAAGTTGCGCGGTTTTGGCGGTAAAACTGAATTCTGGGAACACAACCTGGAATCCTTCACCCTGATGGCAGGTCTGGCGGCAGTGACCTCAAAAATTAAGCTGTTCGCCACCGCAGCAACTTTAACCCTGCCACCTGCCATTACCGCGCGTATGGCATCGACGATTGATTCCATTTCCAACGGCCGTTTTGGCGTTAACCTGGTGACAGGCTGGCAAAAGCCGGAGTACACCCAGATGGGGCTGTGGCCGGGCGATGAGTTTTTCGCGTCACGCTATGACTATCTGTCGGAATACGCTCAGGTATTACGTGATTTGTGGGACGAGGGGGTTTCTGATCTGAAAGGTGATTACTTCACCATGCAAGATTGTCGTTTGAGTCCGCGTCCGCAAGATACGATGAAAATTATCTGTGCCGGTTCCAGTGATGCCGGGATGGCATTTTCGGCCCAATATGCCGATCACAACTTCGTATTTGGCAAAGGCGTGAATACGCCGAAAGCCTTTGCACCAGCCGCTGATCGCCTGCTTGAAGCGACACAAAAAACGCAGCGTGATGTGAGCTCGTTTGTGCTGTTTATGGTCATCGCCGACGAAAGCGATGAAGCGGCCCGGGCGAAATGGGAAAGCTATAAAGAGGGCAAAGACGTCGAAGCGCTCAAATGGCTGGGTGACCAGGCGGCTAAAGACAAAACGTCGGGCTCGGATACCAACGTGCGCCAAATGTCGGATCCGACATCAGCGGTCAACATCAATATGGGCACGCTGGTGGGCTCTTACGAAAAGGTGGCCAGGATGCTGGATGAAGTGGCCGAAGTTGAAGGCACTGGCGGTGTGCTGCTGACATTCGATGACTTTATCTCCGGTGTGACGGCATTCGGTGAGCGTATTCAGCCGCTGATGAAAACCCGTCAACACATTGGTTACCAGGGAGAGTACGCAGCATGAGTCATGACGCGATTTCCGGCTACACACTCAATCACACCGATTCTCCCTTGGTGGTCAAAGCCGAGCCTGAAGCCTTAGCGATTAAACCGAGTGAAACTGCGCTGATTGTGGTGGATATGCAAAACGCCTATGCCAGTCAGCAAGGCTATCTCGATCTGGCCGGATTTGATGTGTCCGCCACCGGCCCGGTGATTGAAAACATTAACCGTGCGATTGTGTTGTCCCGTCAGGCAGGCATGCAGATCGTGTTTCTGCAAAATGGCTGGGATGCCGATTATGTCGAGGCGGGTGGCGCAGGTTCACCGAACTGGCATAAATCCAATGCGCTGAAAACCATGCGCAGTAAGCCGGAGTTATCCGGTCGGTTTCTGGCCAAAGGTGGCTGGGATTATGCCCTGGTGGATGAGATTGTTCCGCAAGAAGGAGACTGGATAATCCCTAAAACCCGTTACAGCGGTTTCTTCAATACGAACCTCGACACCATGCTGCGCGCACGTGGGATCCGTAACTTAGTGTTTACTGGTATCGCCACCAACGTGTGTGTTGAATCGACCCTGCGCGACGGCTTTCATCTCGAATATTTCGGCCTGGTTTTATCGGATGCGACCCATCCGGCAGGCCCGCTGGCGGCGCATGAGGCCGCGCTGTTCAATATCCGTACTTTTTTTGGCTGGGTTTCCAATCTGGAAGATTACGCCCAGGCTCTGGCAAATAAATAAAGGAGATTATTATGCCTAAACAAATCGTTGTCCCTGAAGGAACCGGTACCCCTCTTGCCCCGTATTCCCCGGGTACTCAAGCCGATGGAGTGGTGTATGTATCCGGCACACTACCGTTTGACCACGACAACAATGTGGTGTTTCCCGGCGATGCGGCGGCGCAGACCCGTCATGTTCTCAACACCATTAAAGACGTAGTGGAAGAAGCAGGCGGCACCATGGCTGATGTGACGTTCAACATGATTATGATCCGAGACTGGAAGGACTACGCGATGATTAATGCGGTGTACGCGGATTTCTTCCCGGGCGATAAACCGGCGCGTTATTGCATTCAGTGTGGCCTGGTGAAAGAAGAAGCCTTGATCGAGATAGCTTCGATTGCCCATGTTGGCCAGGCGTAAACGCACAGAGTGAGGTAGGGCAGCATGTATTTTGAGATCCATGGCGATAATCACCCTGACACTGTTTTGCTGTCATCGGGGCTGGGCGGATCACACCACTACTGGGACAGTCTGATCCCTGAGCTGGCAACGCGCTTCAGAGTGGTGGTGTACGACCAGTACGGAACCGGCAACAGCGATGGTGCAATTGGTGAAGGATACAGTGTCACAGATATGGCGCAGGAAGTGAATGCGTTGCTGAGCACCACTAAAACGCAGCAAGTCCATTTCATTGGCCATGCATTGGGCGGTTTGATCGGCTTGCAACTGGCGCTCGATGCCCCGCACAAAGTGGCCAGTCTGCTGTTGATCAACAGTTGGGAGAAAACCGATGACCATACCCGGCTCTGTTTTGAGATAAGAAAGCGTTTATTGCATGAGTCCGGAGTTGAGATGTTTGTTAAAGCCCAGCCGCTGTTTTTATACCCGGCGCAATGGATCAAACAGCATGCTGCACTACTGAGTGAAGAGGCGCAAAAAATGGCCGCCGCCTTTGCGGATACTTCCAATTTACTCAGACGAATAACAGCTATTGAGCAATTTGATCTCTCCGGGCAGTTGCACAATATACGCTGCCCGACCGGTATTATTGCCAGTCGTGATGATTTATTAGTGCCTTATTCTTGTTCGGAGCAATTAAATCAGGCTATTCCCGATTCATATTTATATTTTATGCCGTATGGCGGGCATGCCTGTAATATTACAGAGCCGGAAGAATTCAGACAGATACTCGATCATTTTTACAGTTAAATTGATTAATAAAACTGACTAACCAAAAATAGTTACGAATCAAAGATACTCACTAATCAAAAAATTTTATACGCAGGAGACAATAAATGGGTCATATCATGGATGAAGCAGTACTGCAGCAGTTATTCACCGAGGCTCGTACTCATAATGGCTGGCTGGATAAAGCCGTCAGTCAGGAACAAATTGAGCGGCTTTATCAACTGACCTGTATGGGGCCGACATCCGCCAACTGTTCACCGGCGCGTTTTGTGTTTGTCACCTCAGCAGAAGGGAAAGCCCGTTTGGCACCGACCTTATCCAAAGGCAATCTGGACAAAACCCTATCGGCACCTGTGACTGTGATTGTCGCTTATGACAGCCAGTTTTACGATGCGCTGCCCACACTGTTTCCGCACGGCGACGCGAAAAGCTGGTTCACATCCAGTGAGGCGCTGGCTCAGCAAACCGCAATGCGCAACAGTTCCATGCAGGCGGGATATATGATTCTGGCCGCGCGTGCCATGGGGCTGGATACCGGTCCGCTGTCAGGCTTCGACCCGCAGGCGGTGGATGATACCTTTTTTGCCGGCACCAGCTGGAAAACCAACCTGATGATCAACATTGGCTATGGTGACCGCAGCAAACTGTATGGGCGTTTACCGCGTTTAACTTTCGAGGAGGCATGTCGTTATGAGTGAAATGAGTCTGGATTTAGTCGCCAGCAAACCGGTTAGTCATGAGATGAATTTTACCGAGTTTGCTCAGGTGGCAGATAACGGCGTGCAGGCTTTTAAAGATGGCATGGCAAGTCTGGGGTCTGCGGTCAATGTAGTGACCACTATGGTTGACGGGCAGGCAGCCGGGTTTACCGCAACGGCGGTGACCAGTGTTACGGACACGCCACCAACGCTGTTGGTGTGTTTAAACCGTTCTTCATCGGTGTTTGCCGCATTCGATAAAGCGCAAACCTTGTGCGTCAATACGTTAGCGGCGGAGCAGGCGCAAGTGTCCGGCTTATTTGCCGGTAAGCTGAGCCAGCAGGAGCGTTTCGACAGTGTGGCATGGCAGTCATTTGTCACCGGCGCTCCGGTGTTAGCGGCCAGCTCGACCGCCTTTGACTGCAAGATAGCGTCGCGCTCGACGGTCGGCACGCACGAAGTGTTTTTCTGTGAAATTGTCGGTATTGGTGCCGCGCAGCAGATTTCCAACCTGGTGTATTTTGATCGTCGTTATCACAAGTTGACCTGATAATCGCTGGAGGCTGAATCATGATATTTGCTTTGGAGGCGTTTTATTTAATTCCGTACACGCAGGACCATTTTTTGAGTGACGGCTTGATTGTTACCACACAAAATTTTGACTGATTTTACCTATTATCATCTTGATAATGTGCTGACGGTTTTAGTGGTCATGCTTAATTATTTATGGATAGTTAATTCGATAATTCGATAATTCGATAATTCGATAATTCGATTGCAATAATTGTACTACCAAGTGGTTTGAATAATTCAGCGTTGTAAAAGTGAAGGACAGCAAATGAATCTCAACGGGATGAGGACATTGTTATGCAAACGCAAATGAAGAAAGTGGGTGACTTCTATGAATTAGAAGTTGGGGAAGATTTATTAAACAGTAAAAACTTTAATCAGGATTTAGCGCCAACTAAGGTCAAAGAGCGCAGTTGGAGCCAGTGGAATATTGCTGCTCTGTGGGTGGGGATTGCGATTTGTGTTCCGACCTATACGCTGGGCGGGATACTAACCGCTTATTTTGGTCTGTCGGTGGTAGAAGCGCTGCTGACCATTTTTATCGCCAATATTATCGTGTTGATCCCGCTGACGCTGAACGCGTTTGCCGGGACTAAATACGGATTACCGTTTCCAGTGCTGCTGCGCTCATCGTTCGGGATCGTGGGCTCGAACGTGCCGTGCCTTATCCGCGGCTTTGTTGCCTGCGGATGGTTTGGTATCCAGACCATGTTTGGCGGGCTGGCGATTCACCTTTTATTAGCGGAAATTTCAACCAGCTGGGCTAGTCTGGGCAGCCAGGGTGAGGTATTGGGTTTCTTTATTTTCTGCCTGCTGAATATCGGAGTCGTACTCAAAGGGGCCAATTCCATTAAGTGGCTGGAAACCTTGTCGGCACCGCTGCTGCTGATTGTGTCGCTTGGACTGCTGTTCTGGGCCAGTGATAAGGTCTCTTATGCTGAGTTACTGTCAACGCCGGCTAATCGCCCGCCGCAGGATGGCGTGGCAAAATACTTCTTTTCCGGGTTAACCGCTATGGTCGGCTTCTGGGCCACCTTGTCGCTCAATATTCCTGATTTCAGCCGTTATGCCAAGTCACAGAAAGATCAGATCGTCGGTCAGGTAATTGGCTTGCCACTGACCATGTTTCTGTTCGCGGCGTTGGGTGTGGTATTAACCGCTGCGTCGCAGACGCTGTTTGGCGAAACCATTTCAGACCCGATCAACTTGATCGCGCAAATTCAGAGTCCGTTCTGGGTCACGGTCGCAATGGTATTGATTATCATCGCAACCTTGTCGACCAATACCGCGGCCAATGTGGTTTCACCGACCAATGATTTTCAGAATATTGCCCCGCGCTACATCAATCACACCAAAGGTGTCCTGCTGACCGGTGCGGTGGGTATTGTGCTGATGAGTTGGGAACTGCTGAAAAAAATGGGCTGGATTGAGTCAGACGTCAGCGTAGAAGCTTTTATCTCCAACTGGTTGTTGGGTTACTCCAGCCTGCTGGGGCCGATTGCCGGAATTATGATTGTCGATTACTTCATGATTCGTAAGCAGCAGCTCAATATCCTGGCGCTGTATCAGGAGAATGCTTATCCGGCGGTCAATTGGGCTGGTTTTATCGCCTTTTTGATCCCGGTCGGATGCACCTTGCTGGCGATTTCGTTTGATGTGATGACCTGGTTCTATGATTACGGCTGGTTTACCGGGGCTATCTGTGGTGCTGTGCTCTATTTTGTTGCCAGCAAGTATCTGACCGCACCATTGGCTAAACCGTTTATGTCAGCGGGTTTGAATAAAGCCTGACCCTAAGACGGCCAATATAACCAATATAACTAGATGACCAGAAGTGACATAGACAAGCAGCGCGAGGCTATGTCACTCTGAATCAGCACTGTTACTGTTTTAAAGAAGGAATGAGAAATGTCGAAAGTTGCATTTATTACCGGCGCAACATCAGGTTTTGGCCGCGCTGCGGCGCGCAAGTTTGCCTCACAAGGATGGTCGGTCGTGATTACCGGGCGGCGAGAAGAGCGACTGCAGGCATTGAGTGACGAGTTAGCTGAACTGTCTCCGGTGCATTATCAGGTACTGGATGTACGAAACAACGAAGAAGTGGTGCAGATGGTGCAATCACTGCCTGAGACCTTTAAAAACATCACTTGTCTGGTCAACAATGCCGGCCTGGCTCTGGCGCCGCAGCCGTCGCAGACCGTGGACATCAATGACTGGCACACCATGATTGACACCAATATCACCGGTCTGGTCAATGTGACGCACGCTCTGCTGCCGACACTGATTGAAACGGGGAGCGGCGCGTCCATCATCAATGTCGGTTCGATTGCCGGCCAGTGGCCGTATCCGGGCAGCCATGTTTACGGCGCGAGCAAAGCGTTTGTGAAACAGTTCAGCTACAACCTGCGCTGTGATTTGCAGGGCACGGGCGTGCGTGTCACTGATCTGGCGCCGGGCATTGCGGAAACTGAGTTTACCCTGGTGCGTACCAAGGGCGATCAGGCTGCATCGGATGCGTTGTATGAAGGCACCCGGGCGCTGGCAGCAGAGGACATAGCGGAAACCATGTTCTATCTCGCGACCTTACCGCCACACATCAACGTTAATCGCATGGAAGTGATGCCGACCGATCAGGCCTGGTCTCCATTTGCGATTCATCGTGAAAACTGATTTATCGTGAACACGGTCTGGCGTCAGAAGAGTCTGAAGCTGGTCCCTGTTTGCAATGATTGTAACAAGGGAATGATTATGCAGCTTAGTACAACGGAAGCAATTATTAACGATATCCGCTCAGGTAAGATGGTTATCCTGATGGATGATGAAAACCGTGAAAACGAAGGTGATCTGATTGTCGCAGCCGAAAAAATAACCCCTCAGATGGTCAATTTTATGGTTAAAGAAGCCCGGGGTTTATTGTGCCAGACCATTACGGCAGAGATAGCGGAGCGGCTTGAACTGCCGTTAATGACTAAAACGAATGGTGACAAGTTTACCACTAACTTCACGGTTTCGATTGAAGCGGCTCAGGGTGTGACCACCGGTATTTCTGCTTTTGATCGTGCTGCTACCATTACCACGGCGGCCGCCGTTAAAGCTCAGCCCCAGGATATTGTTTCTCCAGGTCACATTTTCCCGGTGGTGGCTCAGCCTGGCGGTGTGTTACATCGCCCCGGTCATACCGAAGCGGGCTGCGATCTGGCCCGTTTGGCTGGATTGGCACCTTCAAGTGCGATTATTGAAATCATGAACCCGGATGGCTCGATGGCGCGCCGTGCTGATTTAGAACGTTTTGCCAGTCAGCATGACATCAAACTCGGCACCATTGCGGATCTGATTCGCTACCGGTTAGAACATGAGATGTTATTGGAACTGACCGCACAGCTGCCGCTCAATACACCTTTTGGTCAGTTTGATCTGTATCGCTTTAAATATTGTCCTGATGATTCCGACTGTTATGCGCTGTTCAGTGGACAGGCGCGCAGCCACGTGTTCTCTGACAAGAGGACAGACGTCTTCGAGAAGGTACCGATTGAGAGTCATACCCTACAGCATGAACTTGACTGGTTGTCATTCTGCGGCGGCGAAGTGATGCAATCACTGCAACGCATGTCCCAATCTTCCCAAGGCGGCATGGTGGTTATTAGCAGTTCTTCATCATTATCTAAGTTCGATATCCGCGATCAGGTGTTGCGTTTCCTGCAGCAAAACGCACCAGCTTGGCAAGCTATTTCACGCAGCTGCCACGCGGCATAATCAAAGAGGTCAAACAAAAATGGCCTGTTATTTTTATCGGAGCGATACCGCCTCAATACAGCGCCGGCCTGCTGCATTTTGTTAATGGCGGTATTATTTCCACTCTGATCGATAGTCATTGTGTATGTATTGCTATCGCCAAGGGTTACCAGTTGCAGCGGCGCCCGATTGGCAGTGGCGAAGCGGTGGAGTCAAAGTATCCAGCCAGTGGTTTAAGTCGCTAAATAGCCCCGCCAGCGGGATAGAAGCAACAGGTTGGCTATCGTGTGACCTATGTAAATTAATACGCCGTTACAATTGTGGGTTAGGTATTATGCTTCCCGGGTGGTTAAAATTTAACCACTTAAGGAGGTGTGTATGAAACGATTTGAGAACATACTGTATGCCACCCAAGGGTTACCTGGCCATAGTGACGCGCTCGACCAGGCTATTCGAATCGCCCTGAACAATGGCGTTTCTGTCACTGGTCTGATTGCCTGTCCGGCTTTCCCGCAAGAGTGGGCTCATTACCAGCAAAGTTATGAACACTCTTTGTCTAATTCGCTGCAGGAAAAGGTGGCCCGTTTCAGATCAGAACATGACCTATCTGAACAGCAAGCACCATTTCCGCTCCTGGTCAAACACAGTGAGCAACCCGCTATCTGTATCATTAAACAAGCCCTTGAGAACGACCACGATTTGATCATCAAAGAAGCGGAGCCGCTGCGCAACGGGGCCGGTGGTTTTAAAGCGATGGATATGACCTTGTTACGAAAATGCCCGTGTGCCGTTTGGCTGCATCGTCCCACAGATAAGCCCAAAAACAAACGAAGAGTTGCGGTAGCGATTGATCCGACGCCAAGCGGTGAGGCACAACATGCGCTCTCTTTACGTTTACTGGAGCTTGCGCGATCGATTGCTGATTCCTGTGACAGCCGGCTCCACCTGATTTCATGCTGGGAATACTATCTCGAGCATTATCTTGAAGATAACAGTTGGATCCATGCCGATCCGCAAGAGCTTAATCAGGAAATTGATAAAGCCAAAAACAGCCATCAACGCGCGTTACAACAATTGCTTGAAGAGTCCGGTATTGCAGGCGAAACGGTCACTCATTATCTGCACGGTAATCCCGATGACGCCATTCCGGAATGCGTGCAGCAGGAGGATGTGGATGTCCTGGTGATGGGCACTCTGGCGAGAACCGGTATTGCCGGATTTGTGATTGGCAACACCGCGGAGAATATTCTGCAATCTATTCGCTGTTCTCTGGTCGCCCTCAAGCCGGAAGGGTTTGTTTCTCCGATCAAGTCGTGACCGAAGAGACTGGGCCGCCTGGTAGCAGGAGATTAAACGGCTGACCATCAAAAATGTCAAATAGCTAGTTCGATGTTAATAGCTAGTCAGATGTTAAACAACGGGTCTGATGTTCAATAAATAGGGAGCTCGATATGCAACGATTTTGCCCACGATGTAAAACAGAAATGATAGAACGTCTTAATGTCTACGTCTGTCCCAGAAATGATATCGGTGATTGCACTTACGATGCATTTGACAGCACGGATGGCGATTACGAAAGCACGCGAGGTCAGTCTGTTTACAGTGATCTGCGTTCTTTTAATACTGCCGGCAGCAACAAATAGCTCAAACGGGCAATCAACATACACCGGGTGGTGTAGCGCCATACCTCTGAATAAATGTCTGCTATTGAAAGTTGCTGCCTGGGCGAGCTATCCGGCCGTTGTGATACGCCGTTTAGCTCCCCTTCGCGCTATCATCACCGCTGTATCAGATTGTAGCTGAAATGCCTGAATTGACTCATCATGCTCGTTCGCAGCCTATAGCCTGGCTTTTGTTTCCGTTGTTGCCGCTGGTTATCTTTGTTGCGTTGCTTTTCTGCTATGACGCGCAGGGGAGTGACGCACAGGGGACAGTCTGGTCTGTACCTTGGGTGGCGTCGATGGGGATCAACCTGAGTGTACGCCTCGACGGATTATCTGCTCTTTTCGCGGGATTAATCAGCGGTATCGGTTTTTTGATTCAGGTGTATGCGCTGGCATATCTGCGTGACAAACCGGCCCGGTTGTCATTTCACTGTCAACTCACTTTGTTTATGCTGACCATGCTCGGCTTGGTGGTCAGTGACAACTTGTTACTCCTGTTTGTTTTTTGGGAGCTAACTACGCTCACTTCTTATTTGCTGATCGGGTTTAACCATGAGAGCCCGACTTCACGTCAAAACGCCCTGCAATCGTTACTGGTTACCGGAGCGGGTGGACTAGCGTTGCTGGCCGGGCTCATAATGCTGGGTGACATGGCAAATAGCTATGAGCTCGACGTGATATTGCAGCAGACTGAAGTGATAGCCAGCCATGCGCTGTTTTTGCCCTCCATGGTGCTCATCTTTCTCGGCGCCGTGACTAAATCGGCACAATTTCCTTTTCATTTTTGGTTGCCCAATGCAATGGCGGCGCCGACACCGGTCAGTGCTTATCTTCATTCGGCGACTATGGTCAAGGCCGGGGTCTATTTACTGGCTCGCTTTTCTCCGATCTATTCCCACAGCGAGGTATGGTTTTATACCCTGGTGATCATCGGCGGAATTACGGCGGTCTGGTGTACGCTGGTCGCTATCCGTCAAACGGATCTCAAGTTAATGCTTGCATACAGCACTAATGTTGCACTGGGTAAACTGATGTTGTTACTTGGCATCGGTACTCAGTTATCGGTGTCCGCATTGCTGCTTTTTATCGTGGCGCACGCTCTGTACAAAGCGGCTCTATTCATGGTGGTGGGAAACGTTGATCTGGCGACCGGGACCAGAGATATACGGCGCCTGTCCGGCTTGAAATCAGTTCTGGTCATGAGCACAACAGCATTGGTGATTGCGGCGTTATCGAAGGCCGGTCTGCTGCCCATGATGGGATTTGTCAGTAAAGAGTATATGTACAAAGCCTCGCTGGAAATCGGGATTATGGTTACCGCGACTTTGGTAGCGGCCAATGCATTAATGGTATCGGTGGCTATTTTGTTAGTACGCAAGCCGTTTTTCTCGCGTCAATCCGGGACGGCGTCAACCATCAAACCGGTCGAAAAAAGGTGGGCTTTGTGGCTTCCCGCGACCTTATTAGCGTCAGGCAGCCTTCTTTTACCTCTGTTTGGCCTGAACTGGCTGGATGAGCAGGTTATTACGCCCGGTGTCGCGGCAATCTTGCCCGGAGCTGAGCCTGAACCAACCAAACTTTGGCAAGGGTTCAACTTCGCGTTATTGCTGAGTGTCATCACGGTTTTGCTGGGGGTGGCGGTGTACGTGTTATGTCCGGGCCTGCTTTCGCGCTGGCGCAGTGCAGGGGAGCGAGTTATCAAGGCCGAGGTGGTCTTTTCCGGGTTGATTGGGGCTATGACGCAGATTGCCCGCTGGCAAACACAGTGCCTGCAGCACAAACCGCTGCGCAGTTATGTATTACGGTTTTTTAGCGTACTGGCCGGCTTGCTGCTCATCAGTTCGATGGCGTTTACCACGCTGCCCTTTGATTCCCTGTCTGAGGTGGCTTTTTACGAAATTGCGATAGCACTGCTGATGGTGGCGGCGGTGTTTGTTTGTATTACCACCGGTGCACGCCTGTTGGCGATTGCGGCGCTGGGCAGCATAGGTTTTATGACCACACTTGTGTTTATGCTCTACAGTGCGCCGGATGTGGCTAAAACCCTGCTGCTGGTTGAAACTTTGATGGTGGTATTTATGGCGCTTCTGATGCGCCATATTCCCCGTCTGGAAACGGTGCACGCTCATTCCGCTCTGCGTAAGACTGTACATGCGATCGTCGCTGTGACGATAGGGCTTAGCGTTTGTATGCTTTTGCTCTATGTGACCAAACAGCCGCTGGACCTGACAGTGACCGACTTCTATGCACGCAACAGTGTGCCGGGCGGGCACGGGCGTAATATCGTTAACGTTATCCTGGTTGACTTTCGTGCGCTGGACACACTGGGTGAAGCGCTGGTGGTTGTCATGTCAGGCCTGGCTGCGGTGAGTTTACTTTCTTCACGCTACGGTAAACAAAATCGTATCCAGTCGCTGATTTTTGCGACGACCTCTCATATTGTTGCGGCGCTGATGCTGGTTTTCTCTCTGTACTTAATGCTGCGCGGACATAATCATCCCGGCGGTGGTTTTATCGGCGCGTTAATCGCGGTGATCGGTTTCTCTTTGCTGATGTTCGCTAAATCACCGCGTTATGTGCGCGACAGACTGCAATATCCGCCGTTTCGGATTGCGCTGTTCGGGGTGCTGTTGAGCCTGACGGCCGGCAGTTTCAGCTATGTTGCCGGTTTACCCTTATTAACCGGTTTGTGGTGGACAGAACCAGTTACGATCGGCACACCGCTGATGTTCGACATCGGTATTTACCTGGCGGTGATCGGCGGCGTGATGGGAATGCTGCTGCGCATCAATGAGGAGCTGGACTAATGGAACTGCTCTGGAGCATGGTCGTCGGGGTATTTGTTTCGGCAGGCATCTATCTGATGTTAGAGAGGCATGTGCTGCGTTTACTGTTCGGGCTGATTCTGCTCAGCAGCGCGATTAATCTGGCGATCTTTACCGCTGGCCGGTTGACACCAGGCTTGCCGGCACTGATTGAAGCCGAACAGGTATTACCGCCGGAAGGGGCGGCTAACTCGTTACCGCAGGCCTTGATCCTGACCGCGATTGTGATTGGTTTTGGCTTGCTGATATTCACTTTGATACTGCTTTACCGTGCCAATTCTGAAGCAGGCTCGGCCGATGCGGATAGCATGCAATCATCGGAGGACGACAAATGATCTCTGTGCTGCTGACTCTGCCGGTGGTGATCGCTTTGTTTACTGCGATCGGGCTGTTTTTTGTCCGGGATTCTCATCGTGTCTCGGAATGGGTCAGTGCGATAAGCTCGATTTTTACTCTGATTGTGAGTTGGGTACTGGGTGTTACTGTGTTTGAACAGGGGCCACAGGCGGTGGCATTTGGTCAGTGGCCGGCACCGTTTGGTATTGTGTTTGTGGCTGATCTTTTTAGTGTGGCGATGGTGACGGTCACTGCGCTGATCGGCGTAGTGAGTGTGTTTTATGCAATGGCAGATTTGTCGCACAAACCAGCATACGGGCTTTATCACATGCTGATGCACGTGCTGCTTGCCGGGGTGTATGGCGCGTTTCTGACCGGTGATATCTTTAATCTCTATGTTTGGTTTGAGGTGATGCTCATCGCTTCATTTGCACTGATGGTAACCAACGCACGTAAGCAACAAATTGATGGTGCGGTGAAGTATGTCGTCCTCAATCTGGTTTCTACCCTGGTGTTTTTACTTGCGATTGGTTTGCTCTATGGCGCGACCGGTACGCTTAATCTGGCAGACTTACATGGCAAAGTGGGCCGTTTGTCGGTTGAAATACAGACCTCATTAGCTGCGTTATTTCTATTTGCGTTTGCGATTAAGTCGGCGCTTTTTCCGCTCTTCGCCTGGTTGCCGGGGTCCTATCATACCTTACCCAGTGGCGTTGTGGCCCTGTTTGCGGCTTTACTGACCAAAGTGGGCGTGTATGCGTTGATGCGGGTTTTTACTCTGGTATTTCCGCTGCCCGGCAGTGGATGGCAGTCAACCTTGATATGGGTTGCCGCATTGACGATGTTAACCGGTGTGCTCGGTGCAGCCAGTCAGTTCAGCATTAAAAAAATATTGTCATTTCATATTATTAGTCAGATTGGCTACATGATCATGGGGCTTGCGTTGTATACACCGCTGGCGTTATCCGGTGCCATTTTTTATATTGTTCATCATATTATCGTTAAGGCTAACCTGTTCTTGATCGGCGGTTTTCTGGAACGTAGATATGGTTCGGACCAACTTGCGCAATTAGGTGGCGTGTATAAGGCAATGCCGTGGCTGGCGGTGCTGTTTTTGATACCTGCGTTCTCGCTGGCGGGATTTCCGCCATTGTCGGGGTTCTGGGGCAAGTTTCTGGTAATAAAAGCCAGTGTGGAAACAACGTACTACGCACTGGCCACGGTCGCTTTGGTGGTCGGATTGTTAACGATATTCTCCATGACCAAAATCTGGAGCGAAGCATTCTGGAAGGCTTCCCCCGAGGCCCGGAAAGAGGCCTCGCTACCGGTGAAAATCCAGTGGTTGTATTGTGCACCAATCGTGCTGTTAACTTTAATCACTGTGCTGATTGGTCTGGTGGCGGAGCCATTTTATCAGTTTGCGCTTCAGGCGGCGGGACAGTTGTTGCAACCTGATGGCTATATTCATGCTGTGCTGGGAGAGAAGGAATGACGTATTTATTACTCAATCTTTTTTTAGCCCTGATCTGGATGATGCTTAACGGCAGCTACACCAGCCTGAGTTTTATCGCCGGATTTGTGATTGGTTTCATTATCTTGCGCCTTAGCCGGCCTTTTGGGCTCAAAAGCAGCTATTTTCGACGTTTCAGAGCGGTGTTCGTTCTGTTGCTCTATTTCAGCTATGAAGTGATTCTCTCGTCTGCGCGTGTTGTCTGGGATGTGATTACGCCGACTCATCTCAGCGACCCCGATATCCTTTATATCCCACTGGATGTGCAGTCTGACCTGGAGATCACGCTTCTGGCTAATATGGTTTCTCTGACTCCGGGCAGCCTGAGCCTGGATGTTACACCGGACAAGAAATACCTTATTGTGCATGCCATGTTTGCTTCCAAACAAGATCAGGTGGTACGAAGCATTAAACAGGGACTGGAGAAAAAAATTCTGGAGGTGACTCGTGACTGACTGGTTAGTACTCAGTATCAATATCGCCTACGCCGGGTTATTAGTTAGCATATTATTTGCGTTTATCCGCTTGATTCTGGGACCGACGCTGGCAGATCGGGTCGTTGCGCTTGATCTGATCTCATTTACCACCATAGGTTTTGTGACGGTCTACACACTCGATAGTGGTCAGCAAGCTTTGTTAGATATTGCGATTACACTCGGGTTGGTTGCATTTCTGGGGACAGTCGCATTTGCCCGGTTGATCATTAAACAGAAGGGAAACGAATAATGGAAGCCATCACGGGAATTCTGCTGTGTCTGGGAACCGTATTCATTGTGATTGCTAGTTTAGGCGTGCTGAGAATGCCCGACCTTTACACACGCATGCACGCGGCGACCAAAGCCGGTACGGTTGGCGTCAGTTGTTTATTGGTGGCATTAGCGTTCAGCATCCCGGAAATTACGGTCATTTCCCGCGTTATTGGCACGATTTTATTTATTGTTCTTACCGCTCCGGTTGCAACTCATCTGCTTGGCCGCGCAATGATAAAAACCGGTTATAAAATCTGGCGCAATGACTGAAAAGGTTTCAGGTATTCGCATGTTTGCCTTTCATCTGTCAATGGCGGTACTTGCCCTGCTAATCCTTAACTGACCTGAGCATCGCAGGTGTTTCTGGTAAAGTTATGTGATAAAAAGAGGATTAAATTCATTCTTTTATTCGGGCTTACTATGCAAAGAATTTTAACTCTGCTTGCACTGACACTGTTGTTGCCTCTGACGGGATGTGCGACTTCTGAAGTACAGCCACTGGCTATTGGAGATAAAGTGAATCTGGATGGTCTGCAGGACCAAAATGAGAACACTTTCACTCATCAAAATAACATGCAAGCCTTGTTGTTTGTCGATGGGATGGCGGGTAAAGACCTGATTCAGAACGTACTGAATACCATCGATACGCAATGTATGGAGCAGGGGAAATTAGTTTATCTTGCTGATATCAGCGCGATGCCGGGTTTGATTTCAAAATTCATCGCGGTGCCTAAAATGCGTGATTACGGCTATCCCGTCTGGCTTGATCGTGACGGTTCGGCTTCTGCCGCTTTACCGGTACGGGAAGATGAAGTGACGCTGCTTAGTATTGATGATCAGCTGATTAGTGGCGAAGAATTTTTTGCTAGTAGTGAAGCCCTGACCCAGCGTTTGGCCAAGATGTGTGGCGTGGCTAAATAAACCGCTGTTGTTTGCTGTTACCCGAATCCCGAGGAAAGACCTTCGAGGACACACGCCTTCTGGAGAAGGATCTAGAGGATGGAGTATCAAGGACACTCGCGATTGTCGAGTCGAAATTTATGTCTACGCGAGTAAGAATTCCGAGGACACACTCTTTAGAACGGAATTATTGGGACACACGCTTTAGCATGGTATTACTCGCCAAGCTGGTATCGGACACGCGCGATTAATTTGGTCTTGTTGCTCGTCTGCTATATCCTGCTGTGATACGAAGCCACCCCAATAAGTGGCCTGACGGAGGACGTTTTGTTAAAGATTCGTCGTTATAAAACCGATGATGCCCTTACTTTACGAGAGCTTTTCATCAGCACGGTTCATCACATCAACCAACGCGATTACACTCAGGAGCAATTGTGTGCCTGGGCTCCGGTCGAATTTGACGCTGTTTTGTGGGACACACAGCTAACGTTGTTAAATCCTTATGTTGTACATCTCAATGGCAAAATTGTCGGTTATGCCGACTTACAACCCGATGGTTTAATTGACCACTTCTTTTGTCATTATCAGCATCAGGGGCAAGGCATCGGACGATTTTTAATGCAGCATGTCCTGATTAAGGCTCAGCAACGGGGTATTAAACGGCTCCATGCTCATGTCAGTATTACTGCCCGTCCTTTTTTCGAACATATGGGCTTTCGGGTAGTCAAGGCACAGCAGGTGACTGTACAGGAACAGACGCTGACTAACTATCTGATGGAACGACCGGCGTGGTAGCGCTGCCAAATAAGTCCAGCGCTGGCTTACATCTACGATGGGGTTTAAAAAGGTCAGGGAGTTTGCGGGTATGGGGTATAAATTTGAGCAGACGATTTTAGTCGACTATCGGCAACTGACTTTTACCGTTTAACGCCCAGGTTAAACAGTTCTATGCTCGGACCAATAATCCAGAGTCGTGACTCAGACATCGTCAGGATATATGAACGCCACACATACGTTTACGCTTGAGTTTGTCTTTTGCGCGCAGTAACTCAGGGGTTGAACCTATCCATAGTCCAGACTGCTTTTCTAACTGGGTGCAGAGTCTCAGGCACGTCTGCTGGGGCAGGGTTAACTGCTGCAGGATGAAGGGATGAGTGGCATCGAGTCGTCCTTTTTTGTCAGGTCTTAACTGACGCCCGATCCAATCAAGCAGTTCCAGGTAATCACTGAGCCGGAAAGGGATACCTGCCGCCTTATCCTGATGTTGGTAACCAACAAAATCAGATAAAGGCGATGCCGTTGTATTGCCTTTTTCGAGCTCTGACAGTCTGAATTTAATCGACGTGTGATGAGATTGTTTCAGTGACGGTGCAATATTCGCTCTGATCGGGTTAAGATCAACGTAAGCCATTACTGCGAGCTGCGCTTTTTCATCAAGCAGAGCTTGAGATTTAAACCTGCCTTCCCAAAATCGCCCTGTGCAATCATCTTCTCTATTCGCTTGAACGGCAATATCGTAGTTCAGTTCTTTCATAAACCAGCTTAGTGAACACAGGCGTTGTCGCCAGGTATCTATGACTTGATGGCAGAGGTTCCATTCAGTTTCGCAGGTCAGTTGCTGAGAAATGTATCTCTGTATGATGACAGGTAAGGTGTGTTCTGCGCCCCACCGTTCGACGACTTCAAGCGCTGAAAGAGACTGGGCTGCGTCGGTATCGATAAACGTAACCAGATGGTAATGGTTGCTCATAATGGCATAGGCGCAAATACGGACACAGTAGATTGCGGCTAAGGACAGGATGCGCTGTTCTACCCAGTCACGACGATGTTCGTAAGACTGCCCGGACAGCTTGTCGTATCCGCATAAGTAAGAACGTCTTACGCAGCGAGAAACACAATGATAATAAGGTGTAACATCAGGACGGATGAGCTGACTGCGTGCGGTCGTCATAAGAGTCTTCCGATAGGGGGCGTCATCAGATAATGGTCAATCAAGAGATGATTTTCATGAACGACGTTAAGAGACGCGACTGAGGTCAAGTAAGTGAATGTCCATCAGGGTGGTGCGAGTATGAGATACAGTGACTTTCGTTAGGTGTGTGTCCGCTTTGACCATCCGCTTTGAACATCAGTCTTGACTCGGATGTGATCTTGGTTGGTGCGTGTGTTAATCATATGCTGGGATGTTTATCGAAGAGGCGAGTGTCCTTGTTATTTGCTTGGAGGGATTTGGGTGTGTGTCCTGGTTTTATATTGCTGGTTTTATACTCGTTTGATGAACTGAGGACTGATTCAGGACCCAAAAACGGTGAAACCCCGATGTTGGTAGAACTGGCGTAGTATTTAGAAATAGTTCTTACAATTTAATAGGTTAAGTTATGTTTTTTTGTATTTTTCTTGGCTTGGAATCTCACAAAATTTACATCAGTAACATCTTTAAAAATCATAAAGTTAGGATCTTATGGACTACTGTATAACTACACCCCCTACAGAGGGTGTAGTTATCTAAGTAAGTTGGTACCTAATGGCAAGCCATGCCACCATTTTGCAACGCGGTCTGGTACCGATCTATTTTAAATATCATAGTCAATAGTCTCATAATCTAACTCAAAGAAATTTCCTTCTGATATTCTTGATTTTTTTAGTTCTATTTTAGGAAGAAAACTGTGCCTATTTCTGTTTAGCTCAGAAATTATTGTTGTAATGAGTTTAATTGTCGATTCTTGGAATTTATAACCTAATGTAATACTGCGTATATAGGCATTAGCTTTATCTGTGATTTTATTTGGGTATCGATACGCTTCATAGTAAACTTTCTCTCTATTATAGCCAAATAGTCTGACTTCCTTCTCATACGCCCAATCATCGTTTTTGGTTAACATATACTGATTAAATAAAAAAAGTCCCTTTTCATTATATCTTTTCAGTGTATGTTCATATTGGACTTTGTCGATGCCGACACCTTCTGGCAAGTCGCCAGAGAACACATATTCAACCATTATCCCAGTGTGATTTTGTGCGTAGTGGGACCACATGAGCATGGAGTTACTATTCTGAGACAGTGAAGATAGCTTAAACTCCGGACGAAGAAGTTGATTATCATTACCGTTTATTAGATTGTCATATGGTAACTCAATAGGATCATTCAATTGGGTTTCTGATGCCATATAAAAATAACTATTCATAAGTGCATCGAGGGTGTATTCATTAAATGGGTAATACTTATAAAGAGAATCTTTTTCAGTTAGACGAAAAGTATATGGGAAGTGATTAGTTATAGTTTTATTATATTTTTTAATTAATTTGTCATGCTCATTGTTAATTTTTTCACCACTAACTTTCAATCGACTTTTTAGATAGCTCCTCATGATTACTTCGTTATTCTCACCATAATTAGTCATTAACTCGAATGCCTCTTGATAGAGTTTGTGGGCTTTTTCGTCGTCACCACGTTGTTCTGCGATATATCCTAGTATGTTGATACTTGTACTAGAGCGATTAATTCCCTCGAGTAATTCTGACGCTACATCTAAATTGCAATTTTTTGAAATTAGAAGGGATGCAAGTCTAATTATCTCGATTTCACTTAATTCGTCTTGCCGCTCTTGTAAATCAGTCAATTCCTGATTGTTGTATGCGTTGTTAAAAATATCTCTAGTTTCATCCATCATCTCCTTTAGCTTGTTATAGTGACAAAAATCAAAAAAATATTTGTCACCAAATCTCGTTATGATATTTTTATAAATACCGTACATTTCGACATGGTGGAGGTTTTGGTTGCTTTTTTCTAGAATTTTTAAAAGAGAATCTCGTTCTTTAAGTATCAAATATGCGCAGTATAGTTGATATTGTATTGAGGGTTTGGATATGGCGATATTAAACCCGTCTTTCTCAACAGATTCGACTAATCTAATGTCTGGTTGACTACCCATTAAAATAGTGGACACAATATGATACAACTTTAAAGTGCTATTGCGATCTTTTTCTTCTAATTTTTCATATATATCAACCACATCAGAATACATCTCAGCTTCAAATGCGGATTTTAATTTAGTCTTTAAAGATGTACTGTTTTTTATCTTGATGTTTTCATAAACATCTTGAGCTGTGACATTTAAATTTAAATTTTTTTGGTAAAAATGTTTCTTTAGGATCAACTGGTCATCAATAAGGCCTTTGTTTCTATATAAGTATAATATTTCCAAGTCTGGCCATTCGCATTTCTCTAGAATTTTTAGGCCTTTATCATAGTCACCTAAATAATAATAACAAAGTGTCAATATATCACTGGCTGTATTACCGAACCTATGGTCTTCAAAAATATCTTTTATTTTCTTCCATTCTTGCACTGAAAAATTTGCATCTACTA
The DNA here is from genome assembly GCF_004804295.1 of Vibrio sp. H11. NCBI lineage: Bacteria > Pseudomonadati > Pseudomonadota > Gammaproteobacteria > Vibrionales > Vibrionaceae > Vibrio > Vibrio sp. H11. Next base: position 201,198 of record NZ_SSHN01000005.1, read on the forward strand.
GCCAGCCCTCTCTATACGATATCGAGTCGTTTATAATAATGATATTATCTTCTTTGTAAGACTTTGTTAAAGCATCATAAAAAACACGAGCATCTCTGGTATAAGTGAATAAACTCCATAGGGCAAGTAAATTATCAGGATTTTTCTCAACTGACTTTCGATAGAAATACTCAGCTTGCCCGATGTCATCTGTAAGCGTGAATAGGTTCTGTGCAATTCCACCTAAGTATAGATACGCTTCTGATTCATTCCCTAGTCGGTTAACAATCTCGTTAAACTCTTTATCTTTGTTAATGGCATTGGCATCTAAAACGAAGTAATATAAGGCTAGGTTATCTAGATCAGCGTCCCATAACTTTTTGTCATCTAGTCTACTAAGATGAGAGTATTTCTTTTGTTGGAACAACCTCTTGGCTTTTGTATCCATTTTCTTACCTACACTTATGGTTTACTTTTGACTAATTAAGCATTCTAAAAGAATTAATTAGTCTATGTCTAACCAAAGCTATCTATTCGTAGTGTATGGGAAAATGTCAAACTAGCCCTGATCGAAAATGTTCATTGTTGGGCCGGGTATCTATTAAACAAGCGCTCCTAATCAGAAAGTATCACAGCTTAACCGTAATCGGTGTCACTTCATTCCAAACTACATCATTTTTGTCTGTATAGATCTTGGTGGTTTTCTCATTGGCATGCGCCATACGAACGGTGGCGCTTTCGCCCAGGGCCTCGATGAGCTTGGCTGATAGCCGGCGGATTTCGTGGTAAGTGGGGCGCTCTGATTTATCCAACTCATCGTACAGGCCCAGTTTGTCACGCACTTTACTGAACTCTTTGCTGATATTGTGGTGATGTACTTGGTATGGGTGAGAACATTCTTTGGCGACCCCACGTTGGGACTGGGTTGGCTTCCGGTGCACGATGTAGGGGCAATGCAGCCGATCAGTTTTGGACAACTCAACTATCTCTTTAATGGCATCAGTAACCGGGATGGCCACGAATGACGAATCGGATTTCTTTACTTTCTCACGGTGAATGTAGAGAGTTCCGTGTACCTGGCAACCATCCATTTCCCTTGGTTCATCGTACCAAACGATTCCGCATACACCTTCTTTAGGCTCAGATAATTTGTACTTGATTCGATAAACTTCTCGCACAGCATGAGTGGTTTGCAACGAGAGTGACATGGCTATTTTCAGGAAGAGTGGGGCGGCTGCATAGATACGTTCGTAATCTGAAACAGAGAGATCTTGTCGCTTCTTCTTGAAGTCGTCTTTGGTGACCTTCTTCATTTTCTTCTGCAGCATGAAGTTGAAGTCCACTGCACTTTCGTCGGCCAGGTACGAAAACACCTTCTTCATGTTCGACACCTTTCCGTTAAACGAACGTTTAGCCAGTTCGCCATACTCATCACTCAGGAACTCATTCAGGTGTGCCAGTGTGAGCGATTTCGTGTGCACACTGCCTAATACTTCTTCCAGTTTGGCGCACTCATTCACGAATTTCTGGAAAACACCTTGAGAAAGATCTTCTTCCGATTTCACTCGTTTAATCACCAACGGTAGCCATTCTTTCAAAGGCTTGTTGAACCGATCGGTGCGCTGCTCAGCTGAGCTATATTTTGATGTTCCCTCAAGACTGAAACCAGAACTAGAGCGATGCTTGGCGTTGTAGGCAATCGCGGCCTGAATCGCCTGGTATTCAGTGGTGCCAGCCGGAAACATCTTCATCACACCATCAATCGTTTTAAAGCGAAAGCGTGTTTTGCCTTTGTGGCTTACTTTCAGCAAAAACTCAGGGTAATGGGTTGTTCCCTTGCTTCTTCGACGAGCTGCCATGACTTAGGACTCCAGAAAACTTAGTAACTCATTGGTTTTGTCTGAAAGGCTGGCATCGTCGGTGACGATGACCATATACACACCGGTCGGTGTTGTAGTGCCTTGGATCTTTCCCGTTTTTATCCAATTCACAACGGTGGCTGGCTTGATGTCGGACCCAGGCCAAAACTCTCTCAGATATTGTTTAGGTTTGATGATTCTCATAAATCACCTCGACTTTTATTATTTGGAGGGGCTAGTGCAACCACCAATCTCAGTGCTGGCTGGTGGTTGACGAGATAGGGTTATGGTGCTTCGAATTGTATTGAAGCCAGGTAACTTCGTGCACCGTTTACTCTTTGGTGATAGTGCGTCTTGAAAGCGGCCATTCTGGTCTCGCGGCCCTCAGTCCCTTCAACTGAATTGGTATAGATGCCGCAGATCGCCCAGTCTTTCACTTGGTTGGCTTCTTTGCTGTCGATGATGGTGGTTAGTTGACTAGCCAACTCATTGCGTTCACGTTCAAGTTTGATGGCGTAAGCGTGCAACGTTTTACACCCTTCCATATTTTCCAGCGGTACCACTTGAGCTTCAGATTCAGGTGTAGCTGTAGAATGATCATTACTTGTTTTCATCAATGTGCTTTCCGTTGTATGTTTAAGCGACCATAGCCGCCGGCTGCTTGCCGAAGTTAGCTTCACAAAGCACCTGGGACATAGTTGGAGGGACGGAGTTACCCACTCTCGCAACCTGGTTTGCTTTAGAGCGCTTTTGGCCGTCACTGGTGTGGGAAATATGGTAGTTCTCAGGGAAATCATGTGCTGCAAACAACTCATGTGGCTCTAGCATCCGCATACCAATATCGATAACCTGATACTGTTCACCCTTAACGGTTACCAGACCAAAGCGATGCTTTGTCGTAATGGTTTGTACGGGTTGATCGAGGGCGTGCCCATAGTTGGTACCGTAGTACTTGAGCAGAAATGCCCGAACCTCACCGATATGGAACCCTCCGGCTGATATGGTGTGCACCGGTTCATCGGTGCCATGGCCGATATTACTACCGCGCATTTTGAGCATATGACTGGTAACCAAAGCGTTATGATCAGTTGTTGTCACTGTATGCAAAGGCTCAGTTAGATCTGAACCTGTCACGCCGCTGTAGTGCTTAGCCATAAAAGCGGTAACCAAAGCAAAGTGACCACCTTTGACTTGGGCGCAGATGGTACGCAGTGGCTCATCGGCTGGCATGTTTCTCTGGTTTGATGCATTAGCGCATTCAGTGATGAACGGCGTCTGGTTTTCTTCACTGACAATGAACGGGTTTTCTGCATTTATGACGAAGCGTTCAAGGCCTTTGGCGATGCGCTGCATTGTCTTCTCGGCCAGTGGTTTTTTGCGACCGAAAATAGACTTTACGGGTATCGACCAATCGATAATATCTGCAGCCGTTCTATATGGGAGCAGCCCAGAGTCATTAGGTCCGTGAGTTGGGGATGGCCAGCGTATCGATTTTCCGTCTTTACGCGCAACCAGAAAGAAGCGTTTCCGGATAGTCGGGACACCAAAGTCGCAAGCACTCAGAACTCGGTGCTCGATTTGGTATTCGAGGCCTTGCTCAAGCTTCTCATAAGGAAATTGGTTGCCAAGCGCTTCCTTTATTTCAGGCCAGGCTGGGTGTCCTTTATCAAGACCAGTGGTTAATACCGAGACAAAAGCATGGAATGTTTCTCCGATTCTGTCCGGATCAGGTTTCCACTTGCCTGGTTCAACTTCCAGAAGAGGTCCCCATGTCATGAACTCTTCGACGTTTTCCAGCATGAAGACCCGGACGGGTACCATAGAAGCCCAGCGAACGGCCACCCATGCCAGACCACGAATATTCTTATTAACGGGCCGGTTACCTTTGGCTTTTGAAAAATGCTTACAGTCCGGTGAAAACCAAGCCAAACCAACAGGGCGTCCGGCGCAGGCTTCAACCGGATCCACATCCCAGACCGATTCACAGTAATGTCTGGTTTCAGGATGATTTACCTTGTGCATATCGATAGCATCAGGATCATGGTTAATGGCAATATCGACATGGCGGTTAAGCCCTAACTCCATGCCTGTAGACGCACCGCCACCGCCGGCAAAGTTGTCGACGATAATCTCATTGGGTAAAAGCACGTGAATTCCTCGCAAGAAAAAAGGCGCGATTGCGCCTTATAGAAATAGGGTGTGAACAACTGGTATCAGACCGATGGCTTCTGATCGCCAGCGTAAGGATTAAAGCTAGCGTTTTTTGAGCCGCCTTTCGTTGGGTCAAACTTCTTGAAGAAGTAGGCGCCGTAGTCCGGGATTTCTCCATCCATGATCATTTCCAGTTCCTTTTGGAAATCGAGTTCACTCAAACGCTGCAGAGTTGCCGCTCGTTTCGCGTTATCGATAGTTCTGGATGGTTGCCCTTTTGGGCGCAGAGACATAACGCCTTCAACGGCTGTTTTTATATCTTCCTCAGACATAGTTCTTGTCCCTTACATTACCGCCGCCGCGTCCCGGGCGAACATGGTGAGAAATTCAGGGGTGAGTGAGATATTCGCCGGACATTCCCGGCTAACTCCCCAGCCGTTGTTTTCATTTTCAGTCTTAACGAGAGTCAGGTTATGTACCTGACACGCGAGCTGGTGGCTGAAGTAGGGGGCCGAAGTGGTAACTTTCCCGTATTGGGTATCGATGGTTGCCGCCATGGATAATTCCTCGCAAGATGCGCCCTCGATTGAGGGCGCGATTATCATCTAGTAAATGAACGAGCCAATGAAGAGCTCAATTTCGATGCCTTCGGTTTTGAATGTCTCCTGCAGCTTGGCCTGGAACTCTTCACCCATTTCTTCTTCGTGCTGCTCCAGTTTCTTAATACGCAGTACCAGAGTTTCATTACCGATGGTGCTCATACGCATTTCGAACACGCGAGCAGCGAGGCCCAGATAAGGCTCACACGTGAACTTGAACACCGCCGGCATCGGAAATTCTTCTTTAGTCCGGACCGCGATCGACTCGTATTCAGATTGGTGGTGGCTAAAGTCATCCACATTCGATTCACGGCCGCTTTTCGCTTCAAATTTCATGTTACGGATAGCGGCTGATGCAACGGAGTTTTCAATGAGTTCACCGGTGGTCGAAAAGACTTGAATGAAATCACCGTAGTCTTCTACCCATTCGGCCAGTTTCTTTTGGCCTTGGCGCTGCTCATTGACACTAAGCAGAGCATTGAAAGCTGATGTTTTACGAAGCAGCAGTTTCGCCTGGTGTTTGCAGTGTCCTGGGTGTGACTGGGTACCTAAGTCAAAAATGGTGAGCGCAGCCATTTTCTCAGCATCGATAAAGCACTGGTTACCTTCAAGCTGGTATTCTTCGTGATAGCGCACGAACTCATCGATGTTGGCCGTCTGCATCACGCCGCGGAACTGATTGCGATTGGGCATGAACTTTTCCAGATCATGCAGTGAAAACGATTCAGGCAGTGCGGCGACCGGAAATCCGGCAGTGGTAAGCTGCTTCAGGAACTCTGGAGCATTGGCGGTTTCCTGAATTTGCTGAATGGCTGTTTTATCCATGTGATTGTCTCTCTTTCAATAAAGTAGTAGGGGAAGTGAATTAACTGCGCACTTCGCGCAGCATGCCGTCTTCAATCGCGGTCTGGCCGTAAATGTCTTCTTTAGGACGGTCGTAGGTAAGTTTGCCTCCTTTGCCCACATAGGCGATGGAGGTGTACTGGAAGTCTTCGGATTTGGTACCAAAACCTGTCTTTGGCTCTTTCACTGACATATTGACGGTGATCTCTACCATCTCGTTGTTGGTACCCATGGGCTTGAGTTTCAGGTCCATTTTCACATTGCCCTGTTTGTCGGCGTAAGACACCGCCCGGGCGACGTTGGACATCGCAAGGCCAACAACGTTGGAGATAACCCCGCCGTCCAGCTCTTGCATCAGTTTGGGAAAGTTGGTGGTGCGATCCTCTAGGCTGAGGTTGCCTGCTTCTTGCTTTGACATGGGGTTCTCCCTGGTTAATGGAACGCGATAAGCGCGATAGACAAAAAGGTAATGGCTGAAACCACGCACATCCGCCGGGCCTCTTTTGCTCGTTTGGATTCCCAGGCATCGTTAGCGTGAATCCATTTCTGCTGTTCTTGACGATCAAGATTTGGCATTTTCGGTCTCCAAAAAGAAGCCCAGAGAACTGGGCGAAGTGTTGCAGTGGAAAACAGATTTTGGGAATCGCCTGTTACGTTGGTGCAAGCCACTCTCAAAATGACAGGCTCTACCTGTCACCGACGCTTGAGAACTAACTAGCTCTCAGGCGATTCGCGTCTTTCCGCTGGTCATAATGATCACCGGACTGGATAACCGGCTCATTCCGATAGAATATTGACGACCGTCTACGTCCTGGGCTTGGGATAGAACACCCAGGCTTCATCTTCCATTGCTGGCGCGGCTTACGTTCATATCATCGACACCGTCTTTGTTGAGCTTGCCTCAAGGCAGATGCTTAAGTTGAGTGGCTGGCTATTCAGAAACACACCGAGTTAAAAGAAAACTCTCCAGCCACTCACTAAAGCACCCAGTTGCTGGATTATTTAGTCACGCCCAGCTACGTGATCTCCACGACTTTCCACAGACATAGAATCTGATAACGTGTTCATTCCACAGACTAATTAAGGAACACCACATGAGTAATGAAAGTGCAATTGTTGAGCTTTGCAAGATTCCTACACCGACCAGAGACCATGCAGTTGCTTGCGCACTAGAGCTAATTAAAGCCGACATAATGAGTTCATCTCCATCCGGAACACTTGACAAACACCTTCGCAATTTATCAATGTATGCTGAAAAAATTGAAAAAGCTCTCAAGGTAAAAAGCTAATCATTCAAGACCCGTTTTTAATGGGTCTTTTTTTCACTATGACTTCTAACTGTTCCTCTAATGTTCGTAGTCTCTCAAGCTCAAACTGATTAACTAATTCTGCGTTTTCATCATGGAAATATCCCTTACCTATTTCAAATGACTGAGCAACTGTCGTTGCCTGAGCTGCAATAGCTCGTCATATATGCGCCGATGTAACTCGGTCGGCCATAATATCCTCCTATAAATCTGAAACGCCTCTGATGCAGTTTCATTAGGCTTTGTCGGCATATTCCTTAGTCCACTGTCCGACCACCAAAGGCGTTTCAAATTGGCTCTGTTACCAAAGCCGAATTTGTGTCAGTGAATTTCTGTCCTCCGTCACTGGAATACTCGGAGTGACCTAACCGGATAGCCGGGTAGTCGTTCATGGTTCGTTTTGTTAAAGAGCTAGGCTGTGTGCCTTGGATGAATAAAATGTACCATAAGTACATTTGTTGTAAAGAACTAAAAGTACATTTTTATCCTGATGTAATGTACTGGCAAAAAAAAACCGCCTATTGGCGGTTCATGTATTTAGTAAACTGTGAGCTAGTTAGAAATAGAAGATTGCTCTGATAAAAACTTAGCGAATGCCATCTTAGCCCAAAGTTTAGGCGCTTGAATGTCTTCAACTGTGGGTTCTAGACGTTCTTCCCAATAGGATTTCAGCAGTTCGACTCTTACAACTACTTTTTGTGCTTCAATAACTTGAGATAATTCACTTCTAGAAATCCAATACTGCTTATGTGTTTCCTTAAGCGTGATGGAAGAGGTGCTCAACATGGTAGCTGAAGAATAGACCTTATCGATGAATTCACCGTACCCGCGCTTATCTACAGGGGGAAGATCAAGCCTCGTCCCATCAATGTTCAATTTCAAAGGCATTTTAGGGTCAAAATTTTCAGGTTCTCCCCACTCAGCTACCAGAATCATCTTGTTATCCGGCAATGAACTATTCCATCTAAGTCCTAATCTTAGCAAATTACCCCCGTCTCCGATAAATGATGGAGCAAGGGTTATTCGAGATGTGCCATCAAACTCTGATACATCTTTAGTTAAATAACCAGGTAGTCCTGGTTGGTCATACATTGCTTCAATCTCGTCAGCAGTAATACTGCATCCTGAGATCGATATGGCCAAAACAAAAAGTAGGCTTTTCATCCCTGAAGTTTTGAATTTAAGCATTGTCCCTTGAATATTCCTGATTTAAAGCATAACTGAGTACCAGAATACACGACCCACAATAGTGATTTTTTGTTCTGATATCTGTTCTTCCGTGTATTCTCTGGGAGGGTATTCTAACTCATTGAAACTGTAGATTCTGAGCCCACCACCAGGTAAGCGATATAACTTCTTGATAAATAACTCACCATTATGGTTGATGGCAAAGATTTTACCCTCAATTAGTGTTTTATTACCGCAATCAATACCAACAGTAGATCCATCTGGTAGCACGGGTTCCATGCTATTGCCATGTACGGCAACACATACTGCATTTTCAGGAGCAACGTTATAACGGCGTAACGTTGATTTCGCGAATCTTAAACGGAAACCGTTATCGTGTTCTAAGTCGCTGACAAAACCATTGCCAGCTGAAAGTTTTATTTCGGATAAAAATGGCACTGCTACTTCATCATCACCGATCGGAGTTCGGCTATCCCATACTTGCATATTACCGAGGACCTTTGCATTCCCCGTTGAAGATTGTTCCTCTTTACCATATTGAAGCCAATATAAGCTGACTCCTAGAAAGTCAGAGAGCTCCGCCATTTTGTTTTGGCGTGGCATAGACTCGGCATTTAGCCACTTGCTAACAGCCTTTGGAGTTACTCCCAATTTCTTGGCAAGTACAACGCCTCGTCCATGTTCTTCAATCCCAGCTTTTGTACAGGCCTGTGCAAGCCTTTGGGCGAAGTTTGATCGCACTGTTTCACTATGAACCATAGGTTCAATAATAATGCCTCTTGCATGTACTATCAGTTCCGTCATAATATGTACTTATTGTTCATTTTTGGGTTGTTAACATGTTGAGAGAAGCCATTACATCCATTGGCGTTCAGAAAATTTCAGAGCAGTGCAATGTAAGCGTTCGTGCGGTTTATAAATGGTGCGAAAAAGGAGTCCTTCCGCGTACTGAATACACTGGAGAAACGCACTATGCCGAGCAGATCGAAGAATTATCTGACGGTAAATACAGCAAAGACCAGCTTCTGAACATTCCCCGATAAGTTCATTCTTCAAACTTTTCAGTCATAGGTAAACCACCAAACCAAGGAGTACATGGTGAATAAAAAAGAAATGGTGAACAAAACGATCGCTGGCGTCACCGGTGGCAAAGAAGCGGTCGCTGCTGTGCTGGGGATGTCGGTTGATAGCTTCAATAACCACTTATACGAAAAGAAAGGGTCCCGTTTCTTCAATGTGGATGAGCTGGTGGAAATGGCGGACTTAACGAATACGCCGTTTGTTGCTGAGTACTTTGCTCACCGTGTAAACAGCATGGTCGTGGGGCGGCCAAACCTGGCGGAGCTGGACAGCGTGGATATGTTTGACTGCCACCTGCATCTCAACGCCGTGAAAGGGCTGCTGGATAAAACCATTGAGGAAGCGAAAGCGGACGGTGTGTTTGATGAACAAGAGCGCCGAACAATTGCCTGCCTTAAAGAAGAGTACCAGGCCACTTTTGAAGCGTTCATGTTGAAACTGGATGCGCTGTATACGGAGTCAAGATGAACACACAAGCATTTTGGATAACTGTTCAGCAAATGGGCGAGTTAACTTCAAACTCTTGTCGAGTGGCCACCAGCATGGGGCAGGCGACGGAGCAGTTTGAATATGATCAAGTTCGGAATTTGAAAACGCTCTGTGACAACGAGCTAAAGCGGCTGGATAAGTTGGCTTTAAACCGCGGCAACGGTCTAAAGCCGAGTGAAAAATCTTGCGAGGGATTTTCACATACCACTTCGGAGAAGCAGTGATGAAGAGAATAACACTAAGTGCACGAATAGAGAACCACCAGCAAGGTTTGTTCATGGTGGCCGGTAAGGGGAGGACGTATGGCTAAGGAACGTATTGAACGAGATTTTTATCCCACGCCTCCCTGGTGTGTGAAAGCGCTGTTGGACTGCATTGAATTCCGAGAACGTGATGTGATTGCTGAGCCTTGCCGCGGTGACGGCCGGGTGACGAACGAGTTACCCGATGGACACGTCATCAAGTACGCCGAGCTGGCGGAAGGCATCGACTACCTGAATCCGTCCAAGGATATGTCTGCAGATGTGATCATCACCAATCCACCGTTTAGCCTGGCTCTGGAATTTATCGCAACGGCAATGACCCGGGACTTGGCGAATGACGGCACCATGTGTTTCTTACTGCGCCTGTCCATGCTGGGCAGCAAGCAGCGTGCTGATTTTTGGCGCAAGTTTCCCTGGACCAATTTACTGATCCTCACACCACGCCCGTCGTTCGTTCATGGTGGCAGTGATAACTCCGAGTATGCCTGGATTTGTTGGGACCGTGGTAACCGCATTCAACGCCCCGCGTTCTGGACGTTGAAAAAAGAAGAGGTGGAATAATGTCAGTGGCACATGAATATAACGGCTTAAAAGGACTGAAGAGTATCGGCGCTGCGTATGGGATCAGTGAATCAACGCTGAGCCATCGTATGAACAAGCGTGGTATGACGTTGGAGGAAGCTATTTTTGCACCTCTGCATGAGCGTAACCGGTGCAAGGTCGCTAAAAACGTCCAGAACGTCGATGACAGTCCTAAGACTCAATTTGTGGCAGTTCGCACGCCTTATGCGATGCCGAAACTATGGCGCCTGGCACTGGGCTTTCGGGAGGCGGCATGTCGGTAAAAGTAATGAGCTATGTGTGGGATATTCCGTTGTTTAAAGGCTCTGACAAGTTAGTGATGCTTTGCTTGGCGGATCATGCCGATGACAAAGGCCTTTGCTGGCCGTCCATCGATACCATTGCGCGTAAGAGTGGTGTATCACCAACAACCGTCAAATCGACTTTGAAAAAGCTTGAGACTGCGGGTTGGCTGGCCAAAAAGAACCAATTCAAGAAGGCAGACACTGGGCGTTTAGTACGATCGAATAACCAGTATCAACTGCCGGTTTTACTGCTGAGAAAGACTGCGGATGAACAGACGGATTTTGAACAGTCGAATTTCGTCCGTTCAAAAGTCGAACATTCGAAATTCGAACAGACGAAAGAACCCGAGGGGGTAGGTCAGATTTCGGCTGGGGGTAGGTCGGAATCCGGCTATAAACCATCAATAGATCCACCAATAGAACCATCAGGCAAAGATCTTGTTCCGAGCCAGCTCGAAACCGGCAAGCCGGAAGAGCCTGTTCTGTTCAAAATCCCGCTGAAGGGAAAACACCAGGAGCATGCGGTGACGCAATCGGAGTTGTTCGAACTGCGAGACCTGTATCCCGCGGTGGATGTTGCTCAGCAGCTGCGAAACATGATCGGCTGGTGCCAGGCGAACCCTACTCGGCAGAAAACCAGTTCTGGCATCAAGCGTTTCATGCACTCCTGGCTGTGCAAGGAGCAGGACAAGGGCTACGCGGCCCAACCCCCGGCATCACAGCAACGAGCATCAACTCAGGACGAGTGCGAGGTGATCAAACGCCAAATCCGACAGCTTGAAATTGACATCAACAACGAGAACGCCGCACTGATTTCGTTCCAGCAACGCAAATCAAGCGCATCGCAGGAAGCGGCGAAGTCTTCGGAGAAGAAAATCAAATCGCTGATGGCTCAGCGTGAAAGCTTACTCGACAAGCTAAGGGGGCTGGATGGCGACTGAACGGGAGTTGGTGCAGCTGGTGGAAAGCCACAAACGTGTTTGGACCGCAGAGCGTGTATGTGCCGAATTGAACGTCGATGTGTGTGAGTTAGCGACATTGCTCCGCAAAGCCAAGAGAGCGGCTGGCCAGTTCGTCGTGCACAGCTCTGAGCCTACCGGGCATTCACACAAGATTTGGTTAGAGGGATGAGTATGTTTGGATTGAGTACAAACACTGAAATGACCATGAGCAGCCGTGAAATAGCATCACTGACCGGGAAGGATCATAAAAACGTTCTGCGTGTGATTCGGGCGTTGATTGATGGCCAGGTTTTAGCCGCTCAAATTGAGCCACTAAAATTTGAGTACCGCGGCCAATGGTTTGATTACTTTGAGCTGAGTAAACGCGATTCACTGGTGGTAGTGGCACGGCTCTCTCCGGAATTTACCGCAGCGGTGGTCGACAGGTGGCAAGAGCTTGAGAAAAGTAACCCGACATTGCCATCGTCATTTGCGGAAGCCCTGCAACTGGCCGCGAATCAGGCCAAAGAGCTGGAGAGTAAAACGCAGCAGCTGGCACTGGCCGCACCAAAGGCGGAGTTTGCTGATGCGGTCGCTGGCGCGGATAAGGGGGTGTTACTCAGTCACTTTGCCAAAGCGGTGGGACTGGGATCGGTTACCATCTTTCGAATCCTGCGCGAGCAGAAGATCTTCATCAGTCGGGGCACGTCTTACAACCTGCCGTATCAAGAGTACGTTGAACGCGGGTATTTCACAGTGAAGCAGGGCACTTACGAAACTAATTCACAAACGCGCATCAGCCATACGGCGATGATCACCGGTAAGGGTGAAATGTGGTTACGCAAAAAGCTGATTGATACAGGACATCTTAAGGCGGTGGCGTCATGAGTCAGTTGGAAGCGTTGCTGTTAACCCATATACGGGCGGTGAAGCTGGCGATGCCTGTAGCGGAATACCGTTTTCATGAAACCCGCAAGTGGCGGTTTGATTTTGCATACCCTGATCGGCGGTTAGCTATTGAGGTGGAGGGCGGTACCTGGGCCAATGGGCGCCACAACCGCGCCAAGGGTTATCAGGCTGACTGTGAGAAATACAACGCGGCGGTATTGAAAGGCTGGTCGGTACTGCGCTTTACCGGCGACATGATCAAATCAGGGCAGGCCATTGAAACACTAGAGAGGGCACTTCGTTGAAGAAAGTTTATATTGCTGGCCCGATGACCGGGTTACCAGAATTCAATAAGCCGGCGTTTCACGCCAAAGCGGATGAGTTACGTGAAGAGGGGTTTACAGTGCTGAACCCTGCCATTCTGCCGGACGGATTAGAGCATCACGAATACATGCAGATTTGTCTGCCGATGGTGCAAGTCTCGGATGCCATTTACATACTAAGCGGATGGGAAAGTTCGAAAGGTGCGTTGATGGAGCATGACCTGGCTATGGGTATCGGTCTGTCGGTGACTTACGAATGCTAGTGTTACAGCCTTTTCTGCAATCAGATCTTGGTTTGATGATGTTCAAACCTGGAAAGACACTGCTCAGTGAGCTGGCCAAAATGAGTCAGGGTAACCGGCTGGTGGTCATGCCTCTGCCTGATGAGCTGGTGAATGTACCAAGCGGAAAACTGAACCGTCCGGTATTTCCGGATAGTTTGAACTCTCTGGCTGGTGATGAGCGATTGCTAGAGTTCTTTATTGATCCAACCGTGCGGCGCCGGCTGGGCGATTTTCGTCACTGGCTTGAGCGTATTCCTCATTGCCAACTATCTGATGGAGAATACTGCGATCAAAACCTGACGGTACTGGAATGCGGCCGCGGCGCCGTTCGGCTGTGCTGGCATCACGATAACCATTACCGCGATACGCCAAGTGAGCGATGCATCGAACTGGCGGAGAGAAACGTGATGTTGTTTTCCCAGGAGCGAGTGCGCCAGCAGCTGCGCCTGGAGCCGGGTCGGGCCGTGTCATTACAAGAGCTTGGCTGGTGGAGCATTCTCAACGGTGTTTATGATCAGCTGCCGGATTCGGTTATTTCCGAATTGCTTGGTACCAAACGAAAAACGTCAGGTACTAAACTGTCACCGCGCCGCGAGAGTGACGAACGATTTACGGACAACGGCAAAGCCGTAATCGATAGCCGAGTAAAAGCCATAAGCCTGACGATCGACCCTGAGCCACCAGCGATGTTTATGGCCAGACCCAAAGAACTGACCTGGCACAGTGAAAAGTATCTGCAGTTTGTTCGCTCACTACCATGTGTGATCACCGGAAAAACCGAGGGTGTGGTGGCCCACCACCTGATCGGCCATGGCGAAGGGAAGATGGGCGGTAAAACGCATGATCTGTTTACGATGCCACTGGCCGCCGATGAGCATCGACGGTTTCATGATGACCCGAGAGGTTGGGAAGCGCGACATGGCAGCCAGTTGTTCTATGTGAAGCGGACGATTAAGAGGGCATTTGAGTTAGGAGCGTTGGTTTAACCAATGTCCTAACTCTTGTTTTATAGTTAATACATTCAACCTAGATAGGGTAATCTGAAGCTCTCAATTTTTTTTCTTCCTCTTCAGATAGTTTATTTACTTCAAATACTCGAGGGGGTGGGTTTACTATAAAAGGAATTCCCATATCATCATCTATCGCATCTTCAGCGATAATTTCTCTGACATTTTCTCGTAGCACTTTTAGCGTATTACATATTATGTCATCAATTTGAGTTAGTTCTATAAGTATGGCCTCACCATTACTTAAGAACTTGCATAGTTCATTGAAGGGAATTGTTTCTTTTAAATCGGAAAATTTAATTTCAAATCTATTGTTTCCCAAATAGTGACGAGAAATATAATCATTAAAGCTATTGTTTTTATTAAAGTCATGATGTATTTCAAATAGAAACTTAAGTCTGTCAAATCTTGAAAATATGTAGTTTATGTTTCTGTTGTCTAAATATGGGGCAAGGTTTTTTTCGTTGTCAGTTAACTTGTTAGCTGCACGAGTTAAATAATAAAATTGATTCAAGGCTATTTTATCATGATTAAACTCTGATAAAGATATTTGTGGAATTAATGCACTTCTATAGAAATGATTTGCTTTGTTGACGGAATAATTATCAAATATTTCTTGAATGTTTCTAATGGAATATAATATTTGAGAAAGTGAAGATTGAAGAGCATTAAATGCATGGTATTCTTCCTTGTTTCGTTTTCTTTTTTCGTTTTTACTCATGTTATTCAATGCCATCTTGGCTGCAAGTAATGCAATCAATGCGGTAGAGGTAAATCTTGCCAAGTTGACCCCAAGCGTGCTCCAACCTGATGAGGCATTAGAAAATGACCCAATCATTAAGGAAAGAATGCATGTAAAAGAAATTAATATAAATGTCTTTGGAAAATTTTCATCAAGCATTTTGTCAATGAATTTATTGAATTTCTTGTGAATGTCATCCATGTTTTATCACTCTAATTTAAGAAGTTTTAGGAAACTAGTATAGCGTAAGAAATATTTAGAGAGGTATAGTTTAATGTTTTATTTGTGGTTGATGTTAATGAGTTGAGCGTTGACCCTGCAGCTATTAGAATGGTTACAAGGCACTAGCTCACGACCATGTGTGATCACCGGAAAAACAGAGAGGTGTTAGTCCACCACGTGATATGCCATGGTGAAAGGAAGATGGGTGGGAAAACACATGATCTGTTCACCATACCGCTGGCAGCCGATGAACACCGCCGCTTTCACGATGACCCGAGAGGGTGGGAAGCACGGCATGGCAGCCAGTTGTTCTATGTGAAGCAGACGATTAAAAGGACGTTGGAGCTGGGGGCGTTGGACTGAAATATCTCAAGATAAACGTGAATATCCTCATGTTCAAACACATTCCTAATTGACACGTGGTCTAAAGGACAAGATATGATTATATAGACTGTTCAACCACTTGAATTTGTCTAAGCCTGCAGTTGGAAATTAAAGAGTTTCAAGGTTGTTTCGTGATAATTGGGTGGCGCATTTTAACGACAGCGTCAATCAGAAGTTGTCTGAATCATAATTGCTCTAAGGCAGTCAAACATTGCTGGCCTGCTTATGTGAATCAATACGAATACTGTTTACTTATACAGTTATTGATGATAGTTTAACCAGTGGATGAGTTTATATTGGGGACAGTTATGAGTAACAGAGCTAATGATGATTATTTCCAACTAATTGCTTTGCTGGCAGTTGTTATTGGCGGTATTGCGGTATGGAAATTTTCTCAAGTGTTTGGCTTACCTTGGCAAATTAGTATAAAAGTTTTAGGGTGGATGCTTCTTGCCAGTTTAATAGCTGGTGTATGGACATATTTTTCAAGAATGAGTTTTGAACCAAAGGTCATTTGGCCTCTCTATGTAGCGGCTCTTTACTTATCATGGTTCCCAGCTTTTGATTATTGGGGTGTGACAACAACCAACTATACAACTTTATCGTACCTAGATAGCACAAAAGAGTACACGGAAGTTGCATGGTATGCTTTGTGGTATGTTAAGCTTCTAATTACCATATCTTTGGTGGCGGGTGGCTATATCTTAGACAATAAGGTTAAAGAGTTATAACAAGAATTTAAGAGTGATTCCCAACGCTTGGTATTTTTCATTCCATCGTTGGGTTTTGTGTTTAAGGTGGCTTGGTTAGGTGTAGTGGTAACATTGCTCACACATTAATGAAGCGTAATATTTTTTTGGAGTATCATATGTTGCATCCAATTGATCAGTGGATTGATCAGACTAATCTTGAGTATCAAGAACGAAGGATTTGTTGCTCTAAATTTGTAGATGAATTCAAAGGCTTTTATTCTCCAGAGTTTCTTCAACAAGCATATTTTGTAATTGTCGATAAGATTCCAAAACCTAATTTTCCAGAGCTTCGTCAAATGGGTTTGGGTGGCTTTATTGATATGGAATTGCACGGAATTACGTATAAAGATACCTATTATGTTCTCACTCATCTAGCATCAGATTTAGGTTTACACTTCCATGAGCTTGTCCATGTTGCTCAGTGGAGACACTTAGGTGCAATACCATTCATGAAACGGTATATAACTGAAATACAAACATCGGGTTATCATGGTTCATCTTTAGAGAAAATGGCATATGGTTTAGATTCTCACTTCAGAGCTGGTGGCGAGAAAATAGATGTACCCATTTACGTTGCACAAAAAATGTAACAATCTATTTGAACGTACGCATAGTGTTCATAATCGTTTTAGACGAATTCGCAACGCTCGGCGGTTTGAAAGTGATTTAGCTTTTGTATTTACGCTGCAATAGCTTAGTTCAGCTTGATATCTAATAATGAGGTTAAATTGTGAAAATGATTGTTGTGGCATATATATTGCCAATGATTTTTCTCCTCTCTGCATGTGGGCAAGAAACCACTAAACCCACAATTAAGTATGAACGTATAGGTGGCCAAGGAAAAATGCACTTTACTTATATTGAAAGTGGAGTAGCTGTCTCAAAAAAGTCATACCTTCAAGTAGGGGATTATCTTTGTAAAGATGAAAGTGTCTGTATGGTGATGTTTTGGAACAATAAATCCTTAACTCCTGCTTCACTTCCGATGACTCAGGAGCAGGTCAACGCAAAAATTGCGCATTATAATTTAAATAAAAAATCAGGTTTGCATCGAGTAAATATATGTTCAACAGATGGATGTTGAGCGTGTGGAAAAGTAACTGTTTCCGGTACCGCTATCACGTTCAGAAATATGTTCCCTGGATGTGTTTTCCCTATTAATCCTTTCCTGTTTTTGCGAGTAACACGCCACTTTTTTCGATGGGATTTCGTTACCAACATTGTTTTCAATATGGTCTTCACTGAACCACTCAACAACTTTCAGTTAGTTCGTTTCAGCTTCAGATAGACTGTGCTTTTGAATAGTGGTTTGTCAGAGAGGTGATGTGTGGGTTTAGTGGTTCAGATTGAAAGTTGGCCAATGGCAGCAGCTATTGCATTAGCGACCGAAGGTGTAAGAGCAAACTATAACTCAGGTGTTGGCGGAGGAGGTTTTGGCGCAGCTGACCGTGAGATAGGTTCAAAGCTGGATGGTGCCAAAGTACTTGCTGTTCTGGAGCGAATGGAGAAGCGAGAACGTCACTTGGCTGACTGGTGTTTCTTTGCCTATGCGTCACCGGGTTGGAATTCGAAACAAAACCGGGAACGGCTGCTTACGACTCTGATGAACGATTGGGTGCTCACTAACTGCATTTCTAATGATGTGCTAATTCAGCGCCGGACGTTCGATAAGTTCGCCACTATTGTACCTCTCATTGCTGGTGGTTTTGCATTGGAGTTAGTCTCAGGCGCATCGGTAGAAAGCTCTGATCAAGGTTTGAGTTATGTCCCACCGACTGACAAAGGTCATCTCATATCTCTGCTGGTGGATTACGACTGTGAGCTAAAGGGAATTGATAGCGACAGTTTCAAAAAAAAGCGTACTCGATACCATCAGACGAATTGGAATCGCTGGCAAGAACATATCGAGACTATTCGAGCTATCCTGATGGGATACGAAAAATGTGCTCAAGCAATGTTCAAAAAAGAGCTTGAAAACAAAATGATGTCATATTAGCCTATGTATTCCTAGTTTGGGTTTTTGTGCCTGAACCACTGAAACCGCCCGCGAGGCGGTTTTTTTGTGCCTGAATTTCCTCTCTTCTCACTCTAACAACCAGGACACTCCTGTCGGGGGTGGGTATGCGTATGAATGAAAAAGTCTCTAGTTCTCTGTCGTACTGGTGGAATACCGCTATTGGCGTTTTCGGTTCAATATCGACAGATGCATATATGGTTTTGATCGCCTTGGTGGGTATGTTACTCACGGCATTTATCAACAACCATTGGCAGAAGAAACGATTCAACGCGGAGTTTGGCAATGAGCAGGATTAGCAAAACGGTAAAGGTTTTAGCTGCTGCCGGCGCCAGTGCTCTGACAATTGCTGTTTCAATGGTTAAGCCATTCGAAGGACAGGAGAACGTTCCTTATTATGATGTGGTTGGTGTCCTGACGGTATGCTTCGGGCACACCGGTCCTGACATCGTTGAAGGCAAAGTCTATACGCAGCAAGAATGTCAATCGTTGCTTGAACAAGACCTGCTGGCTGTTAAGCATCAGGTAGACCCGCTTATCCCGCCAACTATCCCGGACACAACCCGCGCTGCGCTGTACTCATTTACTTTCAATGTTGGTGTGGGGGCGTTCAAACGTTCAACATTACTCAAGCGTCTCAACGCCGGTGACCTGGTTGGCGCATGTAATGAGCTTAAGCGTTGGGTGTATGCCGGCGGCAAGAAATGGAACGGCCTGATTAACCGAAGGCAGGTTGAGGAGGAAGTATGCAAGTTGCATCCACCATGAAATTGATCGTTTCCGGAACGATCATCATTTCTCTTATCATCGCGAGTAGCTTATTCGTCATTGAACGGCAAAAGCGTCATAACGCTGAGCTCAAACTCAGCCAAGTCAGCGAACAGCGTGATTCACTGATTGCTCTGAACAATAAGCAGGTTGCGAAAATCAACGCGTTTAATCAAATCGGAGTAGAGCATGCCGAACAACTATCAGCTGCAACGGAAGAGATTGACCGCCTCAGCGATCGTCTGCGCACTGGCCCTGAGCGGGTGTTCGTCAAGGCAGATTGTCCAACCGCAGTGCCCGATACCACCAGCACCGGAAGCGTGGGCGATGCAGCTGCCGCACGACTTACCCAAGCAGCTGAACAAGATTATCTACGTCTCCGACGAATGATGGCTGAGAACCTGCAGCAGACGAAGTATCTGCAGGACTACATTAATACTCAATGCATTAGGTAGAAACGAAGTCAGCCTGACGTCTGGTTAATCAAGACCTTTAGCCTTTGCACCATTGGCTAGCGTTAATCCGTCAGTGCTTTCGTTAGAGCTCTGATTATTTCAATGAATCGAAGAGAAACAAAATGTCTAAAGATTTAAGTATTCGCCAGTTTGAATCCGTATTGAAACATCTGTCTGAGTCTGCTCTTAACTGGATGGACCGCCAACCTACGGTCAATGAAGACAAGATGAAAAGCGCCAAGGCCAAGTTGACCGAAGCAATGAACCTGGCTATCGAAGCGGCCAACGAGAAGGACAGTGAAGATGAAGCTGGTTGATGATTGGAAGCAGTCACCGAAGTGATCGTCCATTCAATGGCAACTGACCTTGCTATTCGGTAGACGCGAAGTCAGTCTTACATTCCGTTAATCATTCAGCCTCTGCTTATGCAGGGGCTTTTTTGTATCCGCGCCACGCCTGGCGCAATCGCACAGAGCCTTATAGAAATGAGCCCTGGAGGAATATCGTTTTCTCTGTGGGCGGTATTTCTAGGCGACGGGGCTCATTTCTATAAGGTGAAGATAATGACAAATACCCATGTACTCCCAGCATTTGACTTCAACGAGATGGTTATTGTGAATGATGGTGAGGTTATTACTACCTCACTTAAAGTGGCTCAGTATTTCATCAAACGTCATAGTGATGTGATGAGAAAAATCAGGCAAATAGTTCATGACTGTTCCCCTGAATTCAGCGAACGCAATTTTGCGTTGGCTAACTACTTGGATGATCAAGGGAAGTCGAGACCAATGTACACCATAACCAAGGATGGGTGGATTATGCTGGTGATGGGCTTTACTGGTCAGGTCGCATTTTCTGTTAAAGAAAGTTATATCCAAGCCTTCAACTGGATGGCAGAGAAACTGCGCGGAAGACAGGTGATGGGTGAGGAAGCGATGAATCAGTTTGTGGTTAAAGACACACGTTCAAAGCTGAAAGGTACGATCGGCAGTCGGTTGATGAATGAGCGTAAGAAAGAAAAGCCACGTTTGCTTGAAGAAGAGCAGCGAGTTCGTGAGTTGTGTTGTCCTCAGCTATTCAACGATCTGACGTAGAATTTTCGAACGTTCATGTTCTTATGTGAGCACATTAGAGCGAAGTCGTGTGGTTAAAGAGTGGGTCCTTTCGTCGATCTGGCAATACCACGGGGTTTATGCCTCGCACGAAGTCGCTCGCTAAAATTTTTTTTCAAATTTGGGGTTTCCGGTTTCCGGTTATAAAACATGAATGAATCAGCTATTCAATCCAGACAAAAAGTTCACGCAGTCGGATATAGCCGAGCTTCTTGGAATATCCGACAGACAGGTCAGAAACCTTATCCAGCAAGGGATCTTGCCTGCGGCGAAAGGTCGTGGAGGCATGGACCCTTTAGTCTGCAATCACGCCTATAACGCATACCTCAGACAGTCCAAAAGTGCGGATCAAAAAGCGGAAACCGACAAGAAAAATGATCCCCAACACTACGAGCAACGAAAGCGAGAGCTCGAGCTCGACAAGCTGGACGAAACCGTCGCCATGATGCGGGCCAAGCGATTGACCTTTGAAAAGTTCTACGCACCAGTAGAAATTATTCCCGATGTCATTGGCCAGGTGGCATCCCAAATCCGATCACGCCTAGATAGTTTGATCCCCAAGATGAAGAAGTCCTGGTTGGACATGCCGCCAGAAGCGGTCTCTGTTCTGGAGGAGGAAATTATAGCGGTCTGTAATGAGTGTGCCGATGTACAACCCGATCTCTCCGATTACATTGACAGCGATCCGGAAATCGGTTCGTCGTGGTTTAACAGTGTTGAAGAAGACGCCACCAGTTAGCGGCGCAGAGTGGGCGAACAAGTATTACCGGCTTGCTTCCGGTTCATCGCAGGAAGAAGGAGCATGGGTCACGTTACCGTTTCAGGTTGCCATCCTGAACATGATGTGTAACCGGGCAATCCGCAGGCTGGCGTTTCAGAAGTCTGCGCGTATCGGTTGGTCGAAAATGATGATTGCTGCGGTGACGTGTTTACTGCATCAGTACAAAGCGAACACTGTGATTTATCAGCCCACGGACGACGACGCCAAAAACTTTTGCATCGATGAAATAGACGGTGCGTGGTCAGACATGCCGATCATTCGGCAAATATTTCCTTACTTGTTCGCTAAAGACCAAAACAACACCACCAAAAAGAAAGTGGGGCTGGGATGGATTCTGGACATTCTTGGAGCGGCAACACCCAAGAACATGCGACGGATAACCAAAACCGCTTTGTTTGGCGATGAAGTGGATGGTTGGGACTGGGAGCTGGGGAAAGAGGGCGATCCTATTTCGTTGGCTCGTACCCGTCTTGAAGGGGCAGCGTTTCCGATGGAGCGCTGGGGGACAACACCAACCAATACGGGCGAGTCTCACATTGAGCGCTTGATGATGGAGATGGACCTCACTTTCCGTTTTTATCTACCTTGCCCCTATTGCGATTGTGAGCAGGTGCTGGAATGGGGAAGCAAAGACGCGCCCTATGGCATGAAGTGGGACAGCACACAGCACAGCATTGAGGCTAAGGCTCGGACTGCCTATTACCAGTGCTGCCAATGTCATCAGGCAATCCATTATCCGCAGCTGAAAGCGATGGAACTGAAGGGCCGTTGGAAGGCGGAGGATTTAACCTGGACTCAGGATGGAGAGCATTTCTTTGATTGCGACGATAAGCCTATCCCGGTTCCGGTAAGTGTAGGGATTCATTGCTGGGCCGCATACAACACTACCATGACAGATGGTTGGGTCGGGTTAGTGCGGGAATATCTCAACCGTTACAAAGACCCCTCGAAGTTAAAAACGTTTGTGAATGTGTTTCTCGGTGAGCTATGGGAAGGTGAAAACGGTGAGAAGCTGGAATGGGATGTGCTCAAATCCCGCCGCGAAATTTGGTGGTCCGGTAACCGAGTGGACAACCCGGTACCGGAACAGGCCATCGTCCTGACCGGCGGCATCGATACCCAGGATGACCGTATTGAAATGTTCGTGTGGGCATGGGGCGCAGGTGAAGAGTGTTGGCTGGTGTCTCATATTGTTTTGCTGGGCGACTTGTCCTCGCAAACTTTAAAGAACACGGCTGGTTCGGTGTTAACCCGGACCTATAAAAAGCGCAATGGCGAAGAGATGGACGTCCGGCTGTGGTGCTGGGATGCCATGGGTCATAAAACGGATGACGTTTATGAAATGAGCCGCCGCCATGGCGTGATGTGGGTGATCCCCATTCAGGGTGAAAACCAATATGGCAAGCCGATTCAAAACTTCCCTCGCAAGAAAAACGCCAAGAAAGTGTATCTGACCCGACTCGGTACCGATGGCATTAAACAACGCCTATACAGTCGTTTGTCGATTATGCCGAATGGCACCGAACCCGTGCCGGGCTGCGTTCACTTTCCGCTGGATGATGAGATTGCCGGTGATGAGTTTTTCAAGCAGCTCTGCTCTGCCAACAAGAAACTTGAATACGACAGGAACAATCGCAGCGTGTGGCGCTGGGTTAAACAGTATCACGCCTACGATGAAGCGCTGGATGGCTGGAACTACGCCTATGCCGCACTAAATATCCTGGTGCAAAAATTCGGACTGGTATTGGATGCTCCTGAGCCAGTCAAATCAACGCCAAAAGCCAGCAGCATCGCTGAACTGGCGGCACGTCTTAAAGGTGGATCATGACTTTACAAGAAAGGCTGGCTGAAGCGGAAAACGCGTATCACCGGCTTCAAACCGGCTCACTGGCCGTGAGTGTCCAGAGAGGTGATCGCCGGGTCGATTACAACCGGGCCAACATCCATGAGCTACGCGCTTACATTGACGATTTGAAATCTCAATTGGGTATCACCAATGCGCGCCGCCGCCGACCAGCAGGAGTGGGATTCTGATGAAACACACCGAATTACTGGCCGCAGATGGTCAAACACCACTCAGAGAATCGGTGTTCAGGGCTGGCGGGGTCGGGTTCGGTGGACAGTTGAAAGGGTGGAATCCACCATCAAAATCCACGGATGCGGCCTTACTCCCGGTCATGAAGCAGGCCAATGCCCGAACCGATGATGTGGTGCGTAACAATGGCATCGCGGCCAACGGTATCCAGCTGCACAAAGACCACATCATCGGCTCAGAATTTCGCCTGAGTTACAAACCGAACTGGCGCCTGCTTGGCATCAAGCCCGACAAAGGGTTTGTGCAGGAGGTGGAGGCCATCTTTCGTGATATTGCCGAGGACCCGAGTTGTTTTATTGATGCCGAGCGCCGCCGCACGTTCACCATGATGATGCGGGAGGGCGTGGAAACTCACGCCATGACCGGTGACATCATGGCAAAGCCGGAGTGGATACCCGACCGGCACTCACCGTTCTCGACCGCTATTCGCATGGTTTCCCCACGCAAGGTGACCAACCCGAACCATGCCATGGACAAACCCGAACGCCGAGGCGGGGTGGAGCTTAACCGGCATGGCGCGCCCGTCGCGTTCTACGTCGAAGAAGGGGCCGATAACTTTGGCCTGATTAAAACCTGGCGTCGCATTGCCAAGACCAACCGTTCTGGCCGGGCCGGGTTCATCCATATTTTCGAGCCGGTCGAGGGTGGTCAAACGCGCGGCGTTAACCGATTCATGTCGAGCCTTGAGCAGTTAAAAATGCTCGATACGCTGCAAAACACCACGCTGCAACGTGCGGTTGTGAATGCGATGTACGCGGCCAGCATTGAGTCTGAGCTAGGCTCAGACCAAGCAATGGAATTCCTGTTTGGTGCGGACACTCAAAATGGCGCCATCGAAAAAATGCTGATGACGTACGGCGAGTATTACTCGTCCAACGAAATCAAGTTCAACGGTGTCAAACTGCCCCACCTGATGCCGGGCGATAAAATCAACCTGCACAGTGCCGGAAATGCGGACAACGGATTCGCTGCGTTAGAGCAATCCATTTTGCGTTATATCGCAGCCGGTACCGGTGTTGATTACGCTCAGCTTTCTCGCAACTACTCGCAGATGTCCTACAGCACCATTCGTGCTGCGCATAACGACTCATGGCGCTACTTCATGGGGCGACGAAAAATCATTGCCAACCGATTCGCCAGCCAGATTTTTGCGCTCATTTTTGAAGAAATGATCCTGCGCGGATACATCACCTTACCTCGCAAAGCGCGTTTTTCATTTTGGGAGCGCCGCCATGCCTGGACCAAATCGGACTGGATTGGCTCTGGTCGCCTGGCGATTGATGGCCTGAAAGAAGTGAAAGAGGCGGTGCTGAAAATCGACAGCGGGCTATCCACTTACGAGAAAGAGCTGGCTCAGATGGGTGAGGATTATCAGGAAGTGTTTGAGCAGCAGGTCGCTGAAATGGCGGAGCGCAAAAAACAAGGCTTGCCGCCACCAAGCTGGATGCGATTGCAGGCTCTGGCACCCGATAACCAAACCGAGGGAAGTAATGAGTAACGTCTCACACATTAACTTAATCACGGCGGCGTTTAACCGGCCGTTAGCATTAGAAGCCGGTTATGCGCGCACGTTCTTTTCGGCGTTAAGCCAGCGCCTTGGCAATGTTCACAAGCTGACTGATGTGGATGGCAACATCCTGATGAGTGCGGACCTGAAAAAAGAGGCTGCGTCTTATAGTTCACGGCGCTCCAATGACCGCAGTTATCAGGTCGTCAACGGCATTGCGGTTATCCCAATCAGCGGCTCACTGGTGCATAAGTACGGCTACATCCAACCAGTGTCGGGTATGACCGGGTATGACGGCATCATGCACCGACTGACTGAGGCGGTGCACGACCCGGACGTGAAAGCCATCATGCTGGATATGGACACCCCAGGCGGCATGGTCGCCGGGTGTTTTGACCTGGCTGACAAGATTGCTCAGTACCGCAGCATCAAACCGATTTGGTCATTGGGCTACGACATGCACTGCAGCGCCGGTCAGATGATTGCTTCTGCTTGCTCCCGCCGTTTGATCACTCAAACCGGTGTGGCTGGGTCGGTGGGCGTCATTGCGGCGCACACCAACGTCGAGAAGATGCTCGAGCAAGAGGGGATTGAAATCACCCTCATCACCGCAGGCAGTCACAAGGCAGACGGCAATCCTTACGCCGCCTTGCCAAATGACGTGCGTGATAAGTGGCAGAAAGAACTGGAGGCGAATCGTCAGATGTTTGCCAGCAAAGCAGCCGGTTATATGGGGATTGATGTCAATCAGGTCCTCAATACCGAAGCTCAAACCTATGAAGGGCAGGACGCGGTGGATATTGGCTTTGCCAATGAAGTCGTGAACGGCCTGGACGCAGTTCAGATGATGTCTGAACACTTCAAGAAAAATTCAACAACAGTCGATATGGGAGCCGCTATGACGGTTGCAACAAATAACCCTTCCGCCTCGGCAGACTTGCCAGCGGAAACCCAACCAACCCCTCAACAGCCAGAGCAACAAGCCACGGCTGATACAGGTGAAACCTCACCTTCTGCCCCGTCGCAAGATGCTGCGGCCATGGCCGCAAACGCGGCAAACCAAGAGCGTGAACGCTGCATGGGCATCATGGCGTTGCCGGAAGCTCAATCAAACCCGGCGCTGGCGATGGAACTGGCGAAGAACGCCAATATTTCCGTGGATATGGCGAAGAACTTACTGGCAGTCGCCGGTCCGGGCGCATCAACCAGCAACAACGCTGCGCTGGCGGCAATCGGCGCTGAGCATGGTGACCCACTGGCGCAGGATGTCAGCACCGGCGCTGCGTCGGAAGAGCAGAAAAACGCGAGCCGCCTGGCGGCTTCTTATTCACGCATTGATTAAGGACTAGTGCATGGAACTCCCTCAATACACCCCGGACGACTCGCTGCTGAGCGCCCCGGTCACCGGCCGCGTTTTGATTAAAGCTGGCCAATCTTTTCCGAAGTTGACACCTCTGATGCTGGATGCAACGGACGCTGCCACATTGGTGGCATGGGATGGCACACCGGGTAAAGCCCTGGTGATGTCCGCAAAGCCGGTCACTGACAACGGCTCAGATCAGCGCCAAGCCGCTTACCTGCAAGGCGGCTTTCGTATCAGTGCGGTGAACTGGCCGGAAGGGGTCGATACCGACAAGGCCAAGCGCGCCGCGTTTCTTGGCTCCGCCATTTATGTAGACGACGAAGCGTAAGCGTCGTCTTTTTTTTGAATTCTGATTAGAGAGAGCCACATGGCAGATAACTTCACCACACGCGAATTACTGATGGCAATTCATGAAGCCGGTGTTCGTCGTGACAACTTTTTCCAGCGCTTCTTTTTCCGTGAAAGCTATACGTTTGAAACGGAGAAAGTCGATCTGGATATGATCCCGAATAAAACCAAGATTGCGGTGTTCTGCTCACCCATGATTGGCGCGGCCATTGACCGCAATCAGGGTTTCAAAACCTCCTCGTTCAAACCTGCTTATGTCAAATCCAAGCACCAGGTCACCGCGAACCAAGCGGTGAAACGTCGCCCAGGCGAGAAATACACCGGTGAAATGAGCGCCGGTCAACGCCAGGAAGCGATTGTGATGCAAAACCTGGACATGGAAGAGCAAGCTATCCGTGACCGTGAAGAGCTGATGTGTGCGGAGATGGTTTACGACGGCAAAACCATCATCGACAGCGAGTTCATCGAAACGCCGTATGAAATCGACGCCGGTCGCCGAGCCAGCAATAACATCACGCTGATTGGTGAAGCGATGTGGGTTAATCAGGACTTTGAGACCTACGATATTTGCGTTGACATTGAAACGTGGGCTGAAAATTCCGATGGTTTGACCAACACCCTGATTTGTGACCCGAAAACCTGGGCGTTGATGCGCAAATTCAAGAAGTTCAACGAAAAACTGGAGACGCGCCGCGGCTCAACGTCTGAACTGGAAACGGCACTGAAAGACCTGGGTAAAACCGTCAGCATCAAAGGTCAGATTGGCGATGTCACTATCATCGTGGTGAACGAAGAGTACACCGCGCGTGATGGTTCTACCAAGAAAGTGCAGCGTGATTATCACCTCATTTTGGGGAACACATCAGTTCGCGGCGCTCGCCTGTACGGTCAAATCCAAGATATGGCGGCGCAGCGCGAAGGTGTGGATGTGGCCGAGCGCTATGTTAAAGACTGGACCGAAAACGGTGACCCGGAAATCCGTTACACCAAAACGGAATCGGCGCCCGCGATGTACATGATTGACGTGAACCACGTCGTCGTGGTGAAAGTCGCCGAGTAATCGCTCGGTTTAAATCAATCACAATGGGGCCATGGCCCCATTTTTTTTGGAAGGTCCCATGACTAAAAAACAACTCCTGCAAAAACGTATCGATGAGCTTTGCGAAGAGCTGGGTATCACCGAACCAAAATACACCGACAAAACGACGGAAGCGCAGCTCAACACCATCATTGATGAGCTGGAAGAACTCTTGCCAGATGAAGGGGATGGTACGAATGAGCAATCAGGAACGACCGCCACATCGTCAGATCCTGACGTTAACCATGCTGCCAGTGAAAAAACACCGGAAAGCACAACGTCAGATAATCCGGCACCGGCTGAAACGTCTGTGTTGGTCCAAGGTAACGTGCTGGCTGAAGGCGCCGTGTTGACAGACGAGGGTAACGCTCCGGAAGTCAAAACAAACGATACCGGCGATCTTCTGATTTATGCGAAGAAAACGTTTCAGTGCCGTTCACACGGTGAAATTGAAATCGTTTTGCAGGGGCAGGAAAAACACTTGGAAGAGCAAGCCGCTGTGGATGCGGTTGACGCCGGTGTTGCGGCTTTTGTTGCCAGCATTAAGGGCTAACCATGTTTGATAGCGAGTTCGATCGGTTGATGGATGACGCTGACCACGCCGTTTATAAGACCATGGGTGTTGAGGTCCGGATAAACGGCGGCGACTCCGTCACGGCCATTTATGACGAAAACCTCAACGAGTTTGATGCTATGTCTGGCCGGGTCAGTCGTCTGGCTTTTCGCCGCACGGACAATGTCCGGGTGAAGCGGAATGACCAGATCGAATTCGTTGCCAGCGGGAAAACAGCCAAAGTAACCAGTGGCCCTTTCTATGAAGACGGCGAGACGGTGGTGGTGTTATGAGCGCGATTGATGATCAATTAGCCCTTGCGGTTAAGAACCTGGCTGGCTTGCAAAAATCTGCGGTACCGCGAGCCAGCGCGATGGCGATTAACCGCGTCGCCACAAGGGCGGTGGTGCACTCAATCAAGGATGCGGCTAAAGCCATCAAAGTCACGCAAAAAGTCATCAAACCAAGGGCCACTGTTCGTCGGGCATCAGCTAAACGCCCGGTGGCTTATGTGCGGGTGCGTCGAAACGATTTACCCGCTATTTCTATCGGCACGGCCCGAACGCAGGTGAAGCGTAAAAAGGGCCGAATGCTGGTCAGCAGTGCGGTACGCGGGGAGCGAGGCCGTTTCGCCAAACGCGCGCACTCGGGTAATACCGCGATTGTGGTTGGTCGCCACAAGTTTGAGAACGCGTTTCTCCAGCAATTGAAAAATGGCCGCTGGCACATCATGCAGCGCACCAGTGACCGCCGTTATCCGATTCAGGTGTGTAAGGTGCCGGTATCGGCTGAAATCACCAGCGCGTTTGAGCGTCACAGTGCACGCTTAATGAAATCCGATATGCCCAAAGAACTGAACAGCGCGCTGCAGCAGCAAGTTCGTTTGGTTGTGAGACGAGGAGCCGTCCGTGGAAATTAACCGTCAGATACGACAGCAAGTGATCAGTGACTTGAAATCCAACCTGAACCCGCCGGATGGTGAGCCGACGATAGCCACCTTTTTTGACGGCTTTCCGGCGTACATCAATGTGCCTGAGAGCAGCGTTTATGACGAAGGTGGAGATATACCGGCCATCGCGGTCAGCTTAGGGGACGGAGAGTTAGGCTCCAGTTCACTGAGCGAAATCACCTGGTCAGCCAAGATGGTTATCCGGGTGTATCTGGTTGCAGATACGGATGTGGATGCTGATTTGGATGCGATTGGCGCGAAAGTCCTCAAGGCCATCGGTCAGCACTACGATGCTTCCGGTTTACTGGAGAACTGCAATCGAAGCGGTTTTGATTACGTGCGGGACGATGAGCAGCCTTGGGGCATGCTCGATCTTATTTTTAACGTGGAATACAACGAAGAGGTTTAACGATGAGTGGAGTCACTGATCTTACCAAAGCGATTAAAGGTGCCGGAACGGGCTTCTGGCGTTTAAAAGACGGGGAGGATGAAACCTCTCTGACTTATGCCGATTACTTGGCGGATGATAAATGGGAAAAACTGGCGGGCCTGAAAGAAATCACGCCCAATGAAATCACTGTGGCCGATGAAGACGACAGCCGTCTTGATGACGATGACGCGGAATGGACCAAAACCACACCGGGCCAGAAAACGCCTGGCGAAACCTCTCTGGTTTTAGAATGGAAACCTGGCGAACTCGGTCAGCAAAAACTGATTGCTGATGTGAACAATGGTGTCACCACGGTGTATCGCAGCAAATACCCCAATGGCGCAGTCGATGCGTTCCGCGGTTACATTAACCAGTTGGGTAAAACCGTGACCATCAATGAAAAAATGACGCGCACCGTCAAATTCATGCAAGTGGGTAAGCCAATTATCGCGGAAGACCTGATTGTTCAACAAGCTAATGCGGGGGCGTAAGCATGACGGCCTCATTCCTTAGCAAGAAAACAGTGCCTGTCGGTGACGGCTCGGTCACCGTGACCCAGCTGTCCGGGCTGGAGCGTTATGAGTATATCGAGTACACCTCGAACTTAGAGCAGCCAACCATGCCGGTTAAACCGGATGATTCTGCACCCGAAAGCGAAAAACAGCAGTATCTGGATGCGATGGCCAAGGTTATCAACTTATTCGGAAAAATCACGTTTCAGGCCCGCGCTCGATTAGTGGCTTATGGCATGAAAGATTTGGATATGCCAAATTTGGATGAACGGCACCAGTACGTGATGGCACACTTCACGGAAGAGCACATCAATACACTCCACGATGAAGTGGCTCTGTTTTCCGGCATCCCGTTACCCAAAGCCAAAGAAACGGCAGAAGAACCGAAACAAACCGAGCGTAAAGAGGGTCCCATTGACCCAAAAGCGTAGTCCTGGCTGAAAGAACCTTTGCTCAAAGTCTGGCGCGTGAATTCAAGCTGCTGTGCTGGCGTCGTGCGCTGGACTCCATCAGCGGAGAAATGGTGGTTGAGTGGCAAGACCATTTCTTACAGCATGGATTTACCCATGAAATGGATAACTGGCGGTTCGCCTCAGCTTGTGCATTTAACTGGAATGTCACGGAAATGGCTGCAGGCATCAAGAGAAATACACCTCTTTCCTATCGTGACTTCCTGCCTAACCCAGAACCGATAAAAACCGATGAACCTGACGAAGAGCAGCTGATGGCCATGGCGGCCGCTGCCGGAGGAGTGCGTTTTGAGTGCCCAAGTAGCTGATTTTAATATCCGATTTAACACGGAAAATGCGCAGTTTAATCGCGATATTGATTACGCCAAAAAGATGCTGCGTGGCTATGCGCAAGAAGCCGAAGCGGCCAATGATTCGACCGCTGGCTTTGTTAAGAAGTTAGACACCGCCAGTCAGAGTTTTCAGGATTTACGTTCAACGGCGCTCAAAGCAACCGGGGTTATTTCAGCCGGGCTGGGTTCTCTGGCCACCGCAACCACGATGATGATCAGCAAAACGGCAGATCAAGCCCGTGAAATTGAGCGCATGGCCGGTGTGGCTCAGGTTTCCGTCGAGCAGATTCAGGCGTTAGGTTATGCCTCTGAGCAGTACAACATCAGTGGCGATAAAATGGCGGAAATCCTGAAAGATACCAACGATAAGTTGGGTGATTTCACGGCTAACGATGGAGGTGAATTTCAGGACTTTTTTGACAATGTTGCGCAGAAAGTCGGCTTGACGGCAGATAAGCTGAGCAAGCTTTCCAGCCCAGAAGTGTTGGTCGCGGTAAAAAACGCGATGGATGAAGCCAACGTTCCGATGAAGGAGCAGATCACTTACCTGGAACAAATCGCTGATGAAGCGTCCAGTTTAATGCCCCTGTTGGAAAATAACGGCAAGAAGCTCTATGAGTTGACGGACCGTTACGATGATTTGAACGTTGCCATGTCGGAATTCGACATTCAGAAGTTCAAAGACATGGACCAAAAGCTCAATGAAGTGGGCATGAAGATCCAGCGCTCTTTTGCCAATGCGGTACTTGGCTCCAGTGATCAGATTGACTGGTTTACGGACAAGTTAACCACGGCAGTGGATTACTGGGGGACGCTGTTTGACAGCATGGCGGACACCCCTCGCACGGAATCAGGATTAGTCAGCCGACTGTCAGATTTGCGTTCTCAGCTGAAAGAAGACCAGGCTGCGCGGGAAAAACTCACTCAGGAGTTTGAGAAGTATCGCGGTGTGGATCGTCAGAGCCTGCCGAGTATTAACCCGTTTGGTCAAAGCAAAAATGAACTGGCTAACATTAACACTGACCTGAGTCTGGTCAATGAAAGCATTGAAAAGGGTCAGCAGGAAATTGACCGACTGCAGAAGAAATACAACACGCTGCGCTTCGGGATGAACTACGACACGCCTCAACCTGGCCTTCGAACTGATACAGGCACCAGCAGCGGCAGTGGTAACAGTGATGAAGTGGCCAAGCAGCAGAAAGCCAGCGCAAGCATCCTCTCCTCACTCGACAATCAATACGCCTCAGAGCGTGAAAAGCTCACGCTGGCTCATGCCGATCGTCTGGAGGAAATCGAGAAGCTGAATGTTTCTGAAGCAGAAATTCGCCGTCGGGGATATGACTCGATGGAAGCGCTGCGGGATGAGTATCGCGACCGGGAAAACGACTTTTACGAGCAGCAGCAACAGGAGTTTACCGAGCGCCAGGAAGAAGCGATGCAACGTGAACTGGATGCTTATGCTGCCAAGGAAGAAGCGAAAACCGAGAAGGCAAAAAGAGAAGCTGAAGTCAGAGCGGCGACAGAAGATCGCATGGAGAAGCAAGTTCTTCAAATGAAGATGCAGGTCGCGACTCAGGCTCTTGGCATTATTGCTTCAACAGCAAAAGAAGGGTCGGCGTTACAAAAAGCCGCTTTTTTGGCTCAGAAAACCATGGCTGCTTTGACTGTTTATCAGCAAGGTGAAGTTGCTGCGACAGCCGCTCTTGCACCACCACCTATCGGTTTAGGTCCGGTCGCAGGTATGGGTCAGGCTACCGCAATTCGTGGTTTGGCCGCAGTCAGCGCCGGGATGATCATGGGGCAAGGTCTTGCTGGTATGGCCCACAGCGGTATTTCTGAAATTCCGGCCGAAGGTACCTGGTTACTGAATAAAGGTGAACGGGTTTATACCAATGAATCTGCCAACCAGATCGACAGCATGTATGAGCGCATTATGTCTCTTCATGACAGACCGTCCTTTCATGAGGTGGGCAATCCGTCAATCAGCAGTTCAATGTCATCGGCGCCATCCTCAGACAGTCAGCCTATCAACCAATATTTCACCTATACCGCGCTCGGCTCTCGTGAAATGCAGCAGATGATCATGGATCATCGTGAGGATGTGTATAACGCGGTGGCGGCGGTGAAACGAGACCGAGGGGAGACCCTATAAGTGGATTTATCCAAGTATTGCAAAGACCTCCAGCTTAAATCTAATTACCCGTCAGAAAGCAATGAAAGCCCCAACCTCCACGTGGAAGTATTAGACATCCCGGGTCATCGGTTTGAACTTGAGTACACCAGCCGAAAACTGAAGAGCCAAGATGAACACATGGAGTTTTGGACCATGGTAGAAAGCATGCGGCCCGCCGTCGCATTCACCTGGAAACCACCGATTATCAGCAAAATCCGTGGGGTGGGTGGGAATGCCATTGCACAGGAAACCGCGCCGGGTGCCTTTGAGTTTTCGGTTTATAACGCACCGCCAGATGTGGTGTGGTTAAAAGCGGGGGATCTCATCACACTGGCCAATCAAACCAAAGTGTATCGAGTCATGGCTGATGTCACCACGAACCAGACCGGGGCCGGAGTGGTGAAAGTGAACTGCCCGATTAAGAAACGCATTCCTGCCGGTACGGTGGTGAACGGCAGCGGTGCAGAGTTCACTCTGATCAAAAAGCCCGGTTCTAAGCCGCAGTCTTATGACTTGAAAGCCGGAACCCCTTTTATCTCTTATGCCAAGTTAGATTTCATCGAGTTTCTATGAAAAGTTACCCTCAAAACATCGTGGCCATGCTTGAAAGCCGTCTGGTGACGTACGCCTACTTACTCAAGTTTTCGCTTGAAAATGAGCTGACGTTTACCAGCGCTGGCCATGACATTGAATATGGTGGCTCGGTCTATCAGGCATCCGGATCGTTTCAGGGGTTAGATTCACTCAACCGGACCGCTGAAATGCGTGTGTCAGAAGTCAAATTCGGGTTCAGCATGGCGGACCCTGCGATTGTCGCCACTATCCTGGGGACCGATGTTTTTAAGCGCGAAGTTCGAGTGGAACGTGCATACCTGAGCCAAACCACCGGTGAAGTATTGTTCGTTGAACGAGTGTGGTCCGGAACGGTAGTTGGCAAATCGGACGACGATGCTGACGCGCAGGTTCAGCTTACTGCCGCCAGCCGGTGGTCTCAGTTTGAACGGACGAACACCTGGCGAACATCCCCACATTCCCATAAAAAACGTCATTCCGAAGATGAAGCGATGAAATATGCGGCCATGGCCTCAAATACTGTGTATTGGGCAGGGAAAGCAGGAGCGAAATAGTGTTTGAGATTATTGCCTTAGTTGTCTCTATTGCAACTGCTGCCTATAGCATTGCTATGGCTAAGCGGATGAAAATGCCGGACCAGGAGCGCGGCGGCCTGGCCGTGAACCGTTTTGGCATTGATAAAGCGATTCCGGTGATTTACGGCACAAGACAAGTGCCGCCGGTTATCGTGTACCAAGGGGTTAAAGACGTATCCGGCGATCCGGATAATGAAGTGTACTATGCGATTCTGGTTTGGACCGTGGGTCCGGTCACCAGTATTTCGGATTTTACGTTTGATGATTTATCGTATTCAACCTTCGGCGTGTCTACGACGCCAGGGGACCAAAGATTGGAGCATTGCTACGGCAGTGATGATCAGACTATGCCTGCGTGGTTTCGTAATGAAGCCCCGGATGATATGTCCGGCATGGACTTTCGTGGCCTGGCGGTTACTTATCTAAAATTACGCATGGATGACGAATACAAGCGTTATCCTCAAGGCCGTCCGGAGTTTAAGGCGACGATA
This sequence comes from Vibrio sp. H11, assembly GCF_004804295.1. Lineage (NCBI taxonomy): Bacteria > Pseudomonadati > Pseudomonadota > Gammaproteobacteria > Vibrionales > Vibrionaceae > Vibrio > Vibrio sp. H11. Next base: position 235,944 of record NZ_SSHN01000005.1, read on the forward strand.
ACAGCGCGCTCATCCAACCCCGTTGAAGCACTCTACGACTACCTGTTCAATGCAGACTATGGCTGTGGCTGGGATGTCGACTGGGATGCTGAGCATAACGAACTCATGCGTTCGTATTGCAATAACACCTATGAAGGGCAGCGATTGATGACCTGTAATATGGTCATTGATACCGAGAAAAAATTGCAGGAGAACGTGGAAGACATCCTGCAAACCTGTCGCGGTTATTTGATTGAGGGGCAGTTTGGTCTGAAGCTCGAAATTGACCGAGCCAAAGATCCGGTCATGCACGTCAGTGAAGATATGCTGACCGGCGGTATGTCTTCGGCGTCCGTTAATATCAACCAGCGCTACAACTCGGTGACTATTCGCTTTCCTAACAAGGATTTGAAGTGGAAAACGGATGAAGTCACGTTCCCTGAGAAAAACAGTGCACTCCATCTTCAATGGTTAGACGAAGACAATGGTGTTGATCTAACCAAAGAAGAAACGGTGTCGGGTATCGATACCTTTGAGCATGCCATGCAGTATGCCGAGGTGCTGGCGAGAGCCAGCCGGGACTCAACCACTCTGAACTTGTCGGTGCAGTCATTCATTGGCTGGCAGGTGGAAGAAATGGATGTGGTTACCGTGGCGTCTCAGTCGAGAGGCTGGACAGCGAAGCCCTTTTCCGTCCGGGAAATCAGCTACAAGGAAAAAGAGACCAAGTTAAAACTGGTCGAGTATCAGGACAGTCATTACTTGTGGCACCAAAAGCCACCGAAGCCGGATTATCCGGACACTGAACTGCCTAATCCAAATAAGGTCGCTCCTCCGAGCGACCTTTCTTTTTTAGTGTCAGACCTACCGGGTGTATCCGGCGTTCTGGCATGGAACAGCGCCGGTGGCTACACCGACGGCTATGATGTCATCGTCTTGGCCGATGGTGAGGAAATCTGGCGTCAGAGAACCCGAACCAAATACGTTTCTATTCCAGTATTTCTGAGCGGTCGCTATGAGCTTGCCGTCAGAACGGTCGGCGCGATTGCGGTATCTGGCTGGTCGGTGTTGAGCATCGACATGGTCGCCCCGGACGCCCCGTTTGAAGTGCAGGTGGACGCTGGGAATACCTACATCATCCTGCGCCCCAAATCGACCACACTGGCGTTTGGGACCGAGTACGAGTTTTGGTTTAACGACGAATTACGCGGTACGGGCGTGGCCTGGCAAATTGAGGGTCTGCAACCGGAAACCCTTTATTCATTTCGTGTCCGCGCAGTTAACGCCGTGGGTCAGAGTGAGTTTGTCCAGGTATCCGCTGCAACCACCAATGACGCCTCGGTGCTGCTGGATATTTTGGCCGGCAATCTGACCCGTGAGATCCTGGACGATAATCTCAACGCCTATTTTGATTCACTGGATGAGTCACTCAGTGAACTGAACCAGACCATCAAAGCCAACGAAATCACGTTGACGGAGATGATTGGTGATGTGGAAACGTCCGTGGTGGAGCTTAAAGACGTCACGGAAGTGAACCGGGTCGCGGCCACACAGGCGATTCAAAACATCACTGGTGATGTGGATGGCGTCAAACTGGACCTGCAGCGCAAAGACATGCAGCTGCAGGCGCTGACTCGCAGTAGCGAAGATGGCGCACGCAGTGCCTTTGATGCGGCGGTTCAGATGCACACGTTTATGCAGGAGCATGAACGGAGGTTACTGGAGGGTGAAACGCTCACCGATGCCGTGGTGTACCGAGATCCTGAAACTGGCCTCATCATCAACCGGGCCTACCAGTACACGGATACCCGTTACAGTGAAGCATCGCTGCGTATCGATGGCGTGGCCGCACAAATCCTGCTGGCGACACAAGACATCAGCCGGGTCGAAACGGAAACCGGTGATCGCCTGGTGTCGGCGGAGGCGGCGATTCAGCTCAATGCCAGCGCGATAACACAAAAAGCCTCTTACTCCGAAGTGAGTGAGGCGATTTCTGGGGCCATGGCCGCAATCACGCCTGCATACTCGTGGCAGTTCAACACCACCGAAGAGGGGTGGCCAAACGTCACCTGGAATGTGGGCGGCACCATCACCGGCACTGTTTTCTCGCGTGATGATTTGTCGTTTGACGGCGATGAAAACTCAGCGCTGCGCTTGCGTCTGAAATCTGATGCCGGTGGCACCCTGTCCTGGAACGGTGGCAATCAGAATGTGGCCATTCCCGCGCCCGGCGTGTCCGGCGAGTTTGAAACCATCATCGTGTCGCTGTCAGAGGCTGATGGCTGGACCGGTACCATTACCAGCATTCGCCTGGTCATGGACGCGGAAATCGCCAGCATCGAAATTGGTAAGCCGTCAGCGTCAGAGCTGCAACTGCAAGACCTGTCTTATCGGGTTACGCAGGCTGAGCAAGAGCTGGATGCCGAGAACGCGCGCTGGGGCGTGTACATCACTCAGGATTTCTGGAACGAGAACGCGCTCAAACAATCGGATGTGCGCGCTCAAATCGATGCCTGGAACAGCACGTATGGCGTCACAGCTACACTGCAGAAACTGTCTGACAATGGCACCGTAGATAAAGCCAACTCTGCACAAAGTTGGATTGATGGCGCTGACGCGCATATCACCGACCTGGTGGTGGCTTACAACGGAAAATCGGGCGGCACTGATGAGCAGATGGCCAAGCAGGCAGAGCAACTGCAGGCGGCGCAGCAGAAAATTGATGCTATAGATGCAGAGATTGATCAGACCGTCGTCAGTATCACCAATGTTGATAATGCGACCGGTGACCGCGACCGTGGTTATCAAGCCATGCTGGCGAGTTTTAATGACTTTTTGAGCACTGGCGAGTTTGAGACAGAAAAAGTGTCTTTGTCTTATGCACAGCAGAAAGTCAATGCTCACAGCACGGAACTGGCCAGCCAGGCTCAGTCACTGATGCAGCTGTTTGCAGCGAGAGATGCCCAGCAGGCTAGCATTATTCGGCTGGACAAAGCGACCGCTGATAACGAACAGGCGATTGCCGAGTCTAACCAAACGCTGACCGCGCAGATTGAGGACGAGAGCCAGGCGCGCATCAAGGCTGTATCTCAGGTGCTGAGTGACCTGAACCAGTCGATGGCGACGCTGCAGAGCAATCTGGAAAGTCAGCTGGACGACGAGAGCCAGGCGCGCATCAATGCCGTATCTCAGGTGCTGAGCGACTTGAATCAGTCCATGGCGACGCTGCAGAGCAATCTGGAAAGCCAGCTGGATGAGGAAAGTCAGGCACGTATTAGCGCCGTGTCGCAGGTGCTGAGTGACCTGAATCAGTCCATGGCGACGCTGCAGAGTAATCTGGAAAGTCAGCTGGACGATGAGAGCCAGGCGCGCATTAGCGCCGTATCTCAGGTGCTGAGTGATCTGAATCAGTCGATGGCGACGCTGCAGAGTAATCTGGAAAGTCAGCTGGATGATGAGAGTCAAGCGCGCATCAGTGCGGTATCTCAGGTACTTAGCGACCTGAATCAGTCGATGGCGACGCTGCAGAGCAATCTGGAAAGTCAGCTGGATGAGGAAAGTCAGGCGCGCATTAGCGCGGTGTCACAGGTGCTGAGCGACTTGAATCAGTCGATGGCGACGCTGCAGAGTAATCTGGAAAGTCAGCTGGATGAAGAGAGTCAGGCGCGTATCAATGCCGTGTCTCAGGTACTGAGCGACTTGAATCAGTCGATGGCGACGCTGCAGAGCAATCTGGAAAGTCAGTTGGACGAAGAGAGTCAGGCGCGTGTCCAAGACATTTCTAAAGTGGTGTCAGATACGAATCAGGCCAGAGCGGATTCGGAGCAGATGCTGGTGTCTCAGATTGCCAACGTTGAGAACCAGTTGCCGACCGATGCGGGCCGCGATGCGCTTTTGGCGGCGTTCGACAGCCATCGACAAGAGGAGAAGATTAGCGGTCAGGACATTTCATTGTCTTACGCCAATCAACGTCTGACGACACTGAGCACCGAACTGGCCAGTCAGGCTCAATCTTTGCTGGAGTTGTTCGCGGCGCGAAATGCCCAGCAGGCGCAACTGACCCGTTTGGATAAAGTGACCGCTGATAACGAGCAGGCGATTGCGGAGTCTAACGAAACGCTGAGCGCTCAGATTGATGACGAAAGTCAGGCGCGTATCAATGCGGTGTCACAGGTACTGAGCGACCTGAACCAGTCGATGGCGACGTTGCAGAGTAATATGGAAAGTCAGCTGGACGATGAGAGCCAGGCGCGCATCAGTGCGGTGTCTCAGGTACTGAGTGACCTGAACCAGTCCATGGCGACGCTGCAGAGCAATCTGGAAAGTCAGCTGGACGACGAAAGCCAGGCGCGCATCAATGCGGTGTCTCAAGTCGTCAGTGATTCCGCCCAGGCACTGGCCAGCGCGACACAGCAATTAACTGCTCGTCTCGATGATCAGCAAGCGCAAGTGTCCTATCACGCTGAGGCGTTTGTGGATGATGATGGCAAGGCTGTGGCCAAAGGTGGCTTGACTACCGATGTGAACGGCCGGGTCAGCGGCATGGTGAACACCAATGACGGTGAGCAATCTGCACTGGACATCATCGCTGATTATCTTCGTGTTGGGGTAATGCAGGATGAAAACTTTGTTCCGCTGATGCAGTTGGATGCAGAGCTTAGGGAATTAGTCTTGCGTGGCCGTTTGTTGCTTGGCGATGGCGTGGAGTTGAAAAACGCCTCGTCAATTCAAGCGCAAGTCGGTGCCGGTTCATACACGCTCACGCTGCGAAATGGTGCGTTCCCGGATGATGCAACGGCAACCAATGACTTTGTGTCGACCTACGGTCGCCAGCCAGAAAAGGATGCGCACCTGACCTACCGCAACGCGGCGGGTACAGCCTCATCCATGAAACGCTGGACCGGATCGGCATGGTCGACGCCGACCATGATTATTCACGGCGATCAGATTACGACCGGCACGGTAACGGGTGACCGTTTCGTGGCCGGAACGGAAATCCTGACCCCGGTTCTGACCGGCGGCACCGGTGATTTTTCCGGTACGGTTACGGCCAAAGACGGTTCCTTTATCGACAAGGTGGAAATCGGGTCAGCCGGTGGCTATCGGGTGTTTATCCGCAGCGTGGCCAATGCCGGTTACAACGTGATTGAGGTGGTTAATTCATCCGGTAATGTCGTGTTCGCGGTTCAGGGCAACGGCAACCTGTATTCGGTCGCCGGCGGTCACTTGGATAATCTGACAATAGGGAGTAACTGCGACATTCTGGGCAAACTGACGGCAAATCAGATCGTCGGTGATCTAGTGTCAGCGACCAAAGTAACAACGTCTAAGACTGAGTATGAAACCACTTGGGATCGCCGGAGATGGATAACGATTGGTAGCTTTTCTGGCAGAAATAACCAAAACAGTACAGTGACCCTGGCTGTGTTGCCGTTCTCTTTGTCTTACAGAATGACAAGGCCATATTCTACATCAGGGGGAGCCGTAACGACGTATTACTGTCGGGTCGTTTTTGATGGCGTTGAAGGTTCGAGAACCACGAGTAAGTTTAGATACAATCTTGAGTTGGACCCTGGGGAGTTCGTGTCACCAACGGCCAGTAAAGACTATGAACCAGGCGAGGAATTTAATGTGACCATCCAGGTTTATGCTGATATTGGTCAATCTGGTTTCTTCTCTTACATTAATGCACAAACCGACACGATCGCTCAGTTGTTCCGTAAAGGCTCAGCTTTTTACTAATCAAATCACCCTATTCAAACCCAGCTCCGGCTGGGTTTTTCTTTTTAAGGACACAAGTTTATGAGTTGGATCCAACTAAATGTATCAGTGGCCAACGGCAGCGATGTCGTGACCGTCAACAATAATCTGTCGACCGCTAAGGTGCGCGTTGGTGATGCGTTGATTTTGGCAGGCTTTCAGCCGGTTGAAATTGTTGGTGTGTACGCAAACAGCCTGACCATTGCCAGCAACTGGGAAAACTCTGCGCAGAATGGGGCCATGGCCGCAGTGATGCCCACTTTTGGCGACTTTGATAACGCCGCCGCTACGATGCGCCAGTTTACTCAGACCACGCAAGGCAATTTTGCAGCCATGGAAGCATGGTGGACCCAGCAAAGCGGGTCAGTGACCTTTAAAGGCCAGGATGGCGCAGAGCACCAGGTGCGCTCGGCCAAACAGATGGACCAGGACGTCCAGGAAAAAACGGATGCCGTACAGGCGGTGACCGATGAGATGGTCAGCCTGGTTGGCGCTCAGGTCGCGCTGACACAACCGGATGTGTATATCCCGTTTAACGATAGTCTGCAAATTGTCCGTGGCTACGGTACGCACGACAAAATCGACGTATCATCGGCTCAGGATGGTTCGGTGATGGTAGAACTGCCGACCAAATCGGTGGAATTTAGCCGGGCGAGTGGGCGACAGGTCATTAATAAAAACGGTGTCTATAAGTCACTTGAAATTGATAAACCAGGCATTAGCAGTAAAGGTATTGGAATCTTTAAAAACTTCACGAATAGTTTAATCAGAAGCCAAGACCAAGAATCAGCGTATACAATATCCAACGTCACGTTGACACCAGATGCAGACACTCCACTAGATTCTGATAGTTATCTTGTCGCTGAAACAACCGGGGATACGAGCCATTATGTCCAATCGAGGGTAGTTGTCACCGATCTTCCTGCAGGTGAAAAAATTTCGGGGGTCTGGCATATCAAGGTTGACCAAGAACAGTGGTATGGAAAATCAAATGAGTTTTTTTCATTTTTCATCTACAACTGGGACAACACGATCGACAATTCAAAAGTTAACATCGCGTTTGATGAACAAGGCGAACCGATAGTTACTTCTGGTGAGGGGTTCAATATTACCCCGTTGAACAATGGTTGGTATCGCGTCAATATCAGCCATGAATTGCAGTCCCCATCAACACAGATTCGCCTGCGATTACTTATGGTTAGAAATGGCTCGACGCTTTACACAGGCGACCCTAGCCGATACATGAAAACCGTCGGTTGGCAAGTGGTCATAGGTTCCTCATGCACTTTACTTCCTTATGTAAAAACGGAAGATAATCCAGTCACGACCTCATCCGATGTTGTGACATTTCCGGTTGAAGGTAACTTACCAGTGACTGGTCAGTCATGGTGTTTTGCCTGCGAGACAGACTTAGCGCAAGATCTTGGAGACTCAAATCGCACGGTACTTTCTGTGGGTAATGCCTCAACGATAGGTAACTTTATCGGCTTGGTGGCAACTGCGTCCAATTCATTTGTTTTTAGATCTGGAGGCAACGCATCCGGCGACACAAATCTTGGCTCAATATTTAATAACCCTGCTTATATACCAAATGGAGTTAACACTCTTTCGGTACAGTACAACGCTGATTCTTACACGGCATGCCTATATGTAAATGGGGTTAAGAATAGTATCGGTGACGTTTATGTGGGTAAGATAACAATGCCGTTTGATGGGGTTCTGCGTATCGGTGCTTCGTCTGGAACCTGGCATTTGAATTCTCACATCAAGAATATTAAGTTCTTTTTCCGGTTGCTATCTGAAGCGGAACACAAGTCTCTAGGTGGTGCTCAATGAACTATTTACCTTTGTATTTAAGAACCGAAAGTTACAACGAATTCTTCTTAGCTTGCGCGGATGCGGGGCTGGTATCAGACGGAGAAATCATCACATCCAGCCATAATCACTCAATGATTCTGATAGGCAAGCTCTACAAAGAGACCGGTGTTACCCTGAAAGATTCTGATGGGAACGACTATCCGGAAATGGCAGCTCTGCCGGGGTATCATGTAAACCTGCGCTTCAAAGAGCCTGTTGGTTTGGAACACCTGGCCGTTGAGCCGGAAAATATTCTGGTTCAATGGGCTTAATGATTTTAAATGAGTTGATTATCCTTAAAAGCAATAATTACTGTGACTCATCGCTTAATAAATAACATAGCGCTGACTTAATGCTAACTTATTGATCTGTAATAATTGAACAAGAGTCTCAATAGTGATATTTTCATATTTCTTCTGAAAGTGTCTTTGTATAGGCACTACCTAGCCAACTGAAGGTTTTATACAAGATCTGTATGACCTCATGGGGAAACCCGTGAGGTTTTTTTTCGATTTTGAGAGGATACAGGTCAGTTTAAAGCTGAGAAAATTGGCCAAAACTATACACTTCAAACTACTAACAATCTAAATTCCGCCTGCAAAAACTGTTAGTGCAACATTAGTAATACCAGCAATTACTTTAGAAATTCCTTTCCTAGTCCGAGTCTAGTATCAAACGCATTTCTTTCCATGTAACTCTCCTCCAGATTTACATTATCTCTGCTATGCATTTACTTGCATTTTAAGTTCCATTTTGTGAGGTTGTAGTGAAAACTGGAACATTACTATTCTAGATTTATCGCTCATATGTTATTGTTTGTCGCGTCCAGTCAGGTTTCTCACGAAAAAATTAAAGTAGGTACATTAAATGGAACAAGAGATTGAATATAAATACGCCAATTACTCAAGCGTCATACTTATGATTTTAAAGGACATAAGGTTAGAAAAAGGGGTTCATCAAGGAGCTATTGCTGAGCGTATAGGTAAAACACCTAGTGCCTGGACCAAAATAGAAAATGGCCAGTCAAATTTAACTGTTGATGTGCTTGTTGGAGCTTGCTCAGTATTACAAACGAGTCTCTCTCAGATAGAAAACTGGTGTAGCCTATACATCCCTATACTTAGCGCCCATGGATTTCATATACAAGTTGGTCACGTTAGCACAGAAGAGGATCAATTGTTAAAATATGTATCTGATTATTACAATAGTAAAGGGTATGAAAAAATTAAGCATACTCAAGAAAGAGTAGGCTTTTATAGTTACAATCCTTTATTTTTAGGAACTACTAAAACACCAACTATTGTTAGGTATTGTAGTTATATTCAATATAGAGATTGGATAAATAGTGGTGCTGAAGGAGTCCCCCCTGCATGTTATATGGATATAATGAATTTCGAAAACGGATTTTGAAAAATCGTATTTATTAAAATGTGAGTTTATCAACACTTAATCACCGGCACGTCGCGCCATTTTGTTGTGTATTGCGGGGTGAGCATATCTCTCCGCATATGCCATTTCTGATTAATTCCTTGTGCACCAAGAAACAGTGTATCGGTACCATATTGGCCATTCAGGGCATCGAACACTTTCATCAGCTTATCGTTGCCCGGGTTTGAATTCAGAAGGTCCAACTGCTCATGCCGGCCATCCACTAATTCAATCAAACCCACTCCGATTTTGTAATAACGCACACCAGGCTTAAACAGCTGACTGGCTGCTTCTGATGCTATTTTCACTAACTGCGTGGAATCAGAAGTAGGGTAGGGAAAGTGATGAACACTACGAAAACTGGCGGGCTGATCATCAAACGGAGAGCTAGACGCAAAGCACAACATGACACGGCAAAGAGAGTGCTGCTTACGCGCTTTATGTGCAGCAATGCCGGCATGTTTGCTTAATGCCTGCTGTAATGATCCAATATCAGTGATGCGCTCACCGACACTGCGGGTTGAGTATATCTGCTTCTTATCGGCCCGGGCGGTATCCCAACCTTTGCAAGGTAAACCGTTTAGCTCACGCACCGTTCTCTCAACTTCAACGGAAAAATCCCGGCGAGCCTGCTGAGGTGCGTATTGTGCCAAATCATAAGCGCTGTTGATCCCCATATGCTTAAGGCGTTCTGAGATACGCCGGCCAATCCCCCAGACATCCGCCGCATCAAGCTGCTTCAGAATATCAACGCGTGCCGGTTCGTTATCGATGACACAAACGCCCTGGTACCCGGGAATCTTTTTCGCGGCATGATTGGCTATTTTAGCCAGAGTCAGGGTGGCTCCCATGCCGACACAAACAGGCAGCCGGCACTCTTTCCATACTGTACGCCTGAGTAAGGTACAATGTTCGCGCATATCAGTAATGGCTGGAAAGCAATGATGGAAGGAGAGGAAAGACTCATCAATCGAATAGATGTGCTGCTCCGGTGCGAAACGTCCAATCACTTCCATCATCTTTGCCGACAAATCGGCATACAGCTCATAATTGGATGACAGAGCAATTACGCCTTTCAGCTCGCACAAAGCTTTTACCTGAAAGTAGGGTTTGAACTTCTCAACGCCGGATTCCTTAGCCTGGCGGTTGGCCGCAACTACGCAACCGTCATTATTTGATAGAACAATAACGGGCTTACCGCGCCAGTCCGGGCGGAATACCTGTTCGGCGCTGCAGTAAAAAGAATTGGCATCAACTAATGCAAACATCACCGGCTCCGGGAAGCGAGCAGATAACTCGGACGATGGCAGCGTATAGACCGGATCACCACACCTTCAATTGAGAACGTATCCTGGCTGCCGATATAAACAGGCGGCATCGCGTCATTGGCTGATACAAGCAGCCGACGAGACATATCTATCATCTTGCAAACAAACTCACCGTTGTAGTTCGCGACGATCACATCCTGGTTTTGTACAGTCACATGGCGATCGACAATCAGCAAGTCGCCGTCAAAAATCCCGATGCCCTGCATCGACTCGCCAAATGCCTGACCAATAAACGTTGCGCTTGGGTGCTCAACCAGGAGTTCATCAAGGTCCATTCCTAGCTGAGTATACTCTGCCGCAGGAGATTCAAAGCCGGTAATGCCGGCGCTTGCATGTATCGGGATAACTTTCATACCAATCAAAATAACTGTACATATATACAGTTATTTTGATCTTAAAGTGAGAATGAGTCAAATAGAGAATGAAAGAATAAGTGAGATACTGATGAAGTGAATAGGGAAAAACGTTGAGGTAAAGAAGGGGAGAATGGGATGTTGTAGGAGGAAGAAAATGACGCTAAACCTATGCTGATCCAACTACTGTATAACTACACCCTAACTACACCCTTAATACACCTACAAACTAGTCAAGTATTGTAAGTGTTTGATCTTAATTGGTAAGTTGGATTTTTCAGGCTTTAAAAACGGTGAAACCCCGATGTTGGTAGCATCGGGGTTTCGAATTTTTAGATATTTCGGATGGTAAGGCCGATAATCTTTATGCAAAAGGCTGGATTAAATCCGGCTAATTCCCTGGTGAGGAATTAGATGCGGATGAAGTCCATGTGCTCAACTTTTGGCTTGAACGCGTGACGTTGAACGTCTTGTGGTTTAACCTTAACTTCAGCACCATCGATTACTAGAACGATAGTTTCGTAGAATTCAGGCTTATCCATCTGGTTGATCACGTCATCGTGGTTCAGAGCGATAGAAACTGGCGCAGCCTCACCACCGTAAACGATAGCAGGGAATTGACCAGCGTGACGTAGGCGGCGGCTCGCACCTTTACCTAGCTCAGTACGTACTACTGCTTCAAATTTCATAGTATTTACTCTCAAATTAGTAAAAATAGATAGTGTTACAGCAACAATGCGACCTTGTTGCTGTGTTAAAGTTTTGAAACCAACGAAGAGTTAGCATCAAAACGAGCGCGGATACTAGCATTCAAACGGCTTGTGAGCAATAGAATTTCTTTCGGTTCGATGCTGTATGATGCTGATTTGCCCGATTTTCGCTGGTTTTGCAAGCGTATGGTTGATTGATTTTCAAAACTAGCTTGGTTGACTCTGTTTGGGCGCAGACAGCGGCAATGCTGATAGTCCGAGTCACGGTGTAGGCTGTTTCAGGGTCAGTGTGACTTTCAGTCCACCCAGTTTACTGCGTGATAAAGTCAGTTTGCCCTGATAACTGTGCGCCATTTCACTGACAATATTCAGTCCGAGTCCAGTTCCTGGTTCACTTTCGTCCAGGCGTACGCCACGTTTGGTTGCACGATGCAAATCAGCCTCATCGATGCCCGGGCCGTCATCTTCAACGGTAATTTCCACCCGTTGTTTATCAAGGGTACGGCTATAAACTCTAATCAGGGATGATGCCCACTTATAGCCATTTTCCAGTATGTTGCCCATCATTTCATCAAAGTCGGTGCTTTCGACACTGACTTCGAGTTCTGAATCCAATTCGTTGACCAAAATGATTTCACGTTCGGCGTATACTTTATCAAACGCGATGGATATGGCGTCAACCCGTTCACTCGGGTTGGTTTTGGCTGCCAGAATATTGGCCGAGCCGGCCATTCGGGCCCGGCCGAGATGATAGTCAATCTGAGATTGAATCTGATCAATAGAAGGTTGCAGCTTGTTTTGCTGATCCTGGGGCAGTTGTTCGCTTTCGTTTTTCAGTACCGACAGCGGGGTTTTCAGAGCATGGGACAGGTTACCTGCATGATGACGTGCGCGTTCCAGCAGTTCCTGGTAGTGAAACAGCAGGGCATTGAGATCGCGGATCAGCGGAGCGATTTCTTTCGGGTAACTCTCATCCAGACTCGATTGTTGCCCTTTGCGCAATGCAACCAGCTCTTTTTGCATTTTCGCCAGCGGCCACAGCGACCAGGAAATCTGTGCTCCAATCAATATCAGCACGCCGATAAACAGTAAACCGAGGATGCCCCACAATTGGCCTCCGACCTGTTTCAAGGTCGCCATGATGGGCGCTTCATCCACTCCGACCACAATGTTAATTGGATTGGAGAATTCCCGCAGATAAATGGTACGCGACAGCACAATCAAGGGTTCATCTTTGGCGCCAAAGTAACGGGTTTTAAGTGCATGGGTTTCTTTGGTCATCGAGCGGTCCCACAGAGAGCGTGAGCGCAACTCCTGGCTGCCGACTTTGGCGGTCCAGTACAGACCGCTGTAGGGCTGATAGAAACGGGGATCTGACAAGCGGATGCCAAGGCTCAGGCTGCCACGGTCATTGGCGCCGAGGTTCGCCGTGATTTCATCCATCGAGAGAGTAAGCTGCTGCTCGGCATCGGCAACCAGGTAATCTTTGATAAGGCTTGGAATCAGATAACCGGCCGCAAGAATCATCACGCCTAGCCATAAGGTTGCAGCAAGCAATAAGCGGGTTTTCAGACTGAGTTTTCTGAGCGGCGAGGACTTATTCGGCATTCAGCTGATATCCCAGGCCGCGCACGGTTTTGATGATTTCAGGTGCGACTTTTTTGCGTATCCGACCGATGAACACCTCTATGGTATTGGAGTCACGATCAAAATCTTGCTTGTAGATGTGCTCAACCAGTTCGGTTCGTGAAATCACCTTATCCGGGTTGTGCAGAAAATAGGCGATCACTTTATATTCCAAAGCCGTCAGGCTGACCGGCGCGCCCTGCCAGGTTACCGTGGAAGTGCGAGTGTCCAGACTGAGCTGGCCGTAAGACAAAACCGGTGAAGCACTACCGGATGCTCTGCGTAACTGGGCACGCAAACGCGCGATCAGCTCCAGAACTTCAAACGGTTTGGTGAGATAGTCATCTGCGCCCGCATTCAGGCCGTCAATCCGTTGGGTTAGCGTGTCACGCGCACTCAGAATAACGACCGGTGTGTTGATGTTCTCATCCCGGATGCCTTTAAGCACTGTCAGGCCATCGAGTTTTGGCAGGCCCAAATCGAGAACAATCGCATCCCAGGGCTCAGAAGTGGCGCGATACAGCGCATCGACGCCGTCTTGGGATAACTCTGCGACCCAGCCAGCCTGATCCAGGGCGTCGATAATTTGTTCGCCCAAGCGGGTATCGTCTTCGATAACCAGAATTTTCATGTATTTTCTCTTTGTTATTTTTTATTCAGCATAAGGCGCCCGGTGGACGCCATATCTTATTCCGAGTTAGCGTTTGATAAACTCAAGCACGTTACGTCCTTCAATAGACATTAGCTCAAGGGTGGTGGCGTTGTATTCCACCTCAATCACTTTATTGTCATGCACCAGTTTGAGTTCGTAGATCCATTCGTTGTCGTCTTCTTCGAGTTCGACTTTAATCACGCGGCCATAAAGCTGTTCATCAATCGCCGCATATAATTCTGAGAACGGGCGGATACGGCCCTGTTGTACAGCTGCAAACACTTTGTCTTGGTCTTCATCAATCTCGACTCGCGCTCCATGTCGTTCTGCATCTTGCAGAAATTCATGACCGGCACTTTGCTGAGCCATAACCGGTAATGACAGGCAGCCCAGCAGGGTGATCCAAGTACGAAGTTTTAAGCTTTGATTTAACATATGTGATTCCGTCCGATTGTGGTTAACGATTTGATGCTCAGTATACGAAGCACAAAATGAACCCAAGCTGAATTGTTTGTTAAGCTAACATCTGGTTGCATATTGGTGCAATGTCAACAAATCCATGGTATTGACGTTGGATGCTATCGTTCAACGCAGTTCATCTTCAAAAATTTTATCGCGCATTTTCCAGAAACGACCGGACTTGCGCGCGATGACAAACTGCGGCGGGCGGAAGCGATGCTGGTTGTTGACCACTTTGGCCGGCGATGCTTCGTCAAACGGACGATGTTTGTCTGCCAGATGAGGACGCACAAAACGCTGTTTAAAGGTTGCTTTTTGTTTCGGGGTACTTAATGACCAAAATTCATGCACTTGGGCGTTGTTGTCTCCGCGGTAGGTGACTTTCAGTTGGGACTTGCCTTTGTCGTCTTTAAGTACTGATAAGTCCATTTCCAGGCATTCGAACACCAGCGCATCTTTCAGATTGAGCGCTTCTTTAAGCTTTTTGTCCGGATCAACCAGGGTCGCGTCACACTCATGGCAGATGCGTGCGGCGATGTCATTATCAGCGCCGCACTCGCCACAATATTTGGCACGGAAACGGTAGCCACAATGTTCCCGCTCGCCGGTCTCTTCATCGGTAAAGTAGCCTTGGCAACGGCGGCCAAAATGTTCAAGCAGAAAGCCGTTGCTGTCGAGCTTACCCCAGAAATTATTATTGAAGCCGCATGCCGGGCAGGGAATAGTGATGATTTCACTGTCTGAATCCGGTTTCGGATCGCCGACCTCAGGCTGATACAAATCGTAAGTGTTGCCAGCATAGTCTAATACCAGACATTCGGTTTTACCCGGTGACAGACGCAGTCCGCGCCCGACGATTTGCTGATAAAGGCTGACTGACTCGGTCGGACGCAGGATCGCAATCAGGTCAACGTGCGGAGCGTCAAAACCGGTTGTCAGGACAGACACGTTAACCAGAAATTTTACTTCACGCAGTTTAAAGCGTTGAATAATGGTGTCACGTTCCGGTGAGGGCGTATCACCAATCACGATGTCGGACTGTCCTTGTGGCAGTAAGGCGAGAATTTCCTGCGCGTGACGCACGGTCGCCGCAAATATCATCACGCCTTGTTTGTCTTGGGCGAGGTGAATGATTTGCCCCACAATTTGTGGTGTTGCCCGTTTGGATTGCTCAATCACCATATCCAGTTCTGACTCTTTATAGCGGCCGGTATTCGCTGGCTTCAATTGAGAAAAGTCGTAACTCAGTACCGGCGCGTCAATCAATTTGGCCGGGGTGAGGAATCCCACATCGAGCAGATAAGTGATCGGCAGTTCAAAAATACAGTCGCGAAAAAAGCGCGCGTCTTCACTGCGCACCAGGCCGCGGGTGTGATACTGGTAGATCCAGCCCATGCCTAAACGGTAAGGGGTGGCGGTCAGTCCCAACACTTTCATACCCGGATTGAGGCTGAGTAAGTGGGTGATGACTTTTTGATAACTGCTGTCTTTGTCATCCGGGACACGGTGACACTCATCAATCACCAGCAACGAAAACTGATGTTTAAACGCATCCAGATTGCGCACCACAGACTGGACCGACGCAAACACCACCTGCTGATCGGTTTCTTTACGGCCCAGGCCGGCGGAAAATATAGCGCCCTTCTGGCCATAGCCTTCATATTTGGCGTGGTTTTGCTCAACCAACTCTTTGACATGGGCAAGCACTAATACCCGGCCTTTGGCCAGACGAGCCAGTTCCGCAATCACCAGGCTTTTACCGGCACCTGTCGGCAGGACGATAACCGCTGGCGTATTGTTGTGACGAAAATAATGAATGACGGCTTTTACCGAGTCAGCTTGATAGGGGCGAAGTGTATACATACAGTCGGACGATGAATTCTGTGAAATAGCTCAACTATTTAATGTGGGCTCTGTATAATACCCGACTTCGAGCAGATGAGGTATGCATGCGTTTAGATAAATTCCTGTGTGACGCCCTGGGCACCACACGTAAAGAAGCCACTCAGATCCTGAAAAGCGGCGATGTCACCGTTGATGGTCAATCGCAAAAAAGTGGCGCATTCAAAGTCAGCGAGACATCCGTTGTCGAATGGCAGGAGCGTGAAGTTACGCTGAGTGGCCCACGATACATCATGTTGTTCAAACCGGAAGGGTTTGTTTGCTCTCACGAAGATGGTTTTAATCAGACTGCATTTGTGTTGCTGGATGAAGCGAACATGCGCGGGCTGCATTTTGCCGGCCGCCTCGATGTGGATACCACCGGTTTGGTCTTGATTACCGATGATGGTCAGTGGTCGCATCGTATTACGTCGCCAAAACACAAATGTGATAAAACGTACCGTGTGTGGCTGGCTGACCCAATTCAACCGGATTACGCAGAGAAACTGGCGCAGGGGATTGAGCTGCGTAATGAACGTGACATGACGCTGCCAGCTCAGATGGAAGTGGTGGATGAAGCGGAAAACGAACTGCTGCTGACCATCCATGAAGGAAAATATCATCAGGTTAAGCGTATGTTTGCCGCTTTGGGTAACAAAGTCATTGGCCTGCATCGCGAACGGGTGGGGGATATCGTGCTGGATGATACCCTGGAGCCGGGTGAGTACCGCTTCCTGACTGAAGACGAAGTCGCGTCGATCTGGAAATAACCCTGTTAGAGGCTTGAGTCACAGTCGCGTCTGTCCTCTCTATTCCCTCTCTATTCCCACTCTGTTGTTTACTGAGTAAAGAGGAAGATATAAGCGGGACACACGTACTTAAGCGCACATACTTAAGCGGGACACTCGCAGTTCAGAGGTTTATACAGGTGCGGTATAGGCATGCAAGTGCATACTGGCGGTAAGAGAACAAGGACAGATGTCAGAAAAGGTGTGTGTCCTTTTTATTTTCTCCTTAGTAAGAGTGTGTCCCCGTAAATGGTCGCCCATAAATGCCTGACTGATTGCAACGACTTGTGTGTCTGAATAGGCGTTACTCAGATACTGCATCGATGCTGGTAAAGGCCTGGTTGGTGTTTGTTCTGTGCTGGACACTGAGTTCAATTAGGAACTAAAAATCGAATTAGGAAATAGTTTATTTCCTAATAAGAACTAGAAGTTTCTCGGCTTTGCCATAAGCTAGAGAGTGGAAGCAATGTTTTCGATATTACCCTGTCGATTTGAGTCTGACTTGGCGTTATCTGCCTTCGTTTCTCCGCGCATGAAATTTTCTGTTGCGGGCTCACTCATTTCTCGTCGTTAGACCTGATTGTTCGGGATGTCGAAATCGAATCAATAAGTGCGGCACCTGGTGTCGCACTTCGTATTTTTATCAGAGTGGAGATGTATGACCTCAACGAATTCCCCCCTTAACTACGATGCGTCGAAGATAGGCTTTTTGTTATTTATTGTGCTCGGTGCGATTGGTGCACTGACTCCGCTGGCCATCGATATGTATCTGCCAGCCATGCCAGCTATCGCCCAAGATCTGGGGACCACTGCTGGCCAGGTGCAGATCACGCTGACCGCTTACACGGCAGGCTTTGCTATCGGCCAACTTTTGCATGGCCCTCTCGCTGATAGTTATGGACGTCGCCCGGTGATGTTGGGCGGTATTTTCCTGTTTGCGGTAGCGGCTATGGTCAGCGCCACCACGCATGGTATTGACGCGCTGACTTATGTGCGGGCGGCACAAGGTTTTGCTGGTGCTGCTGCTGCCGTGGTGATTCAGGCTGTGGTACGCGATATGTTTGACCGTGAAGATTTTGCCCGCGCGATGTCGTTTGTCACCTTGGTGATCACGATTGCACCGCTGGTCGCGCCGATGATTGGCGGTTATCTGGCGGTTTGGTTTGGCTGGCGGTCGATCTTCTGGTTACTGGCTGCTTTTGCTGTGGTTGTTATTGCCATGGTGTTGTGGAAAATTCCGGAGACCCTGTCTGACGAAAACCGACAGCCGCTGCATTTTCGCAGTACGATGAAGAACTATCTGCGTCTGTGTCGCAGTGGTCAGGCGATGGGGTTAATTATGGCCGGAGCTTTCTCGTTCTCGGGCATGTTTGCCTTTTTGACCGCAGGTTCATTCGTCTATATTGATCTGTACGGCGTGAGCCCGAGCGAGTTTGGCTATCTTTTTGCGCTGAATATCGTCGCGATGATCGCTATGACGACTCTCAACGGCCGTTTGGTGAAAAAAGTCGGTTCGCATGCCATGCTGCGTTTTGGTCTTTTTGTACAGTTACTGGCTGGGCTGGGGCTGTTTATCGGCTGGTTCACCGGCGCTGGCCTGTGGGGGACGGTGCCGTTTGTGGTGATGTTTATTGGGACCATCTCTACTATCGGCAGTAATGCAATGGGGCTGCTGCTCAGCGGGTATCCGCGTATGGCCGGGACGGCGTCTTCTTTAGCGGGCACGTTACGTTTTGGTACCGGCTCGGTTGTTGGTGCATTGGTGGCAGCGATGCCTGGCGGAGAAAGTTGGCCAATGATTTTCGTTATGGCCGGATGTTCGTTATTATCTGCGAGTTTTTATTGGACATTAGGAAGAAAAGCATAGTGTCAGACTACTATCTGGAAATTCAGAACGTCGTAAATACGGCGTTAGCAGAGCTGAGCGCAGAGCATAGCGCCGGGAAAGTGGCCGATGCCCCGGTCGCAAATAACCATTTTCTGGTGCACTGGGTGACTAAGGCGATCAAAAGTCAGCGTTTCCACCGCTGTGTGAGTGACGATTTGCTGCGTTGGCAAAAGGCTGGCCGCTCAAAGGGCAATCAGTCTGAGCTACTTTTTACGTTTAAGCGCATTTCTGCTTACTACGCGCAATTTTTTGCCGGTGATGCCGCCGCGGAGTGCAACGTCATTACAGATAAAAAAATTGAGCAGTTCCTCGATACGATGGAGCAAGCGGATTGGGAAGTGTCAACTTCAGAGCCTCTGGTAGGTTGCGGTAAAGTACAGATCTTTACCGACGGCCAGAACTCGCTGGCACTGTGTGCCGAGCAGTGCGAGTCGTGTTTTGACGGTGAGCTGCTGGTTAAACCGATGAGCTGGTTTGTCCGTGGTTACCACGCCGGCTTTATTGAGAAGGCGGCCGAAGCAGGTTTTATGCTACATAAGCGCACCGATTATAAGTCGAACGTGAAGTACCACGGCGAGTATTTGATCTATCCGGGTAATCAGGGTCAGCAAGTGGCTGAAATCCCTCTTAGCTTTAAAGCTGATTAAGCCGGTAAATCACGCTTGAGTTTTGTAACAGGAGAGGAATACCTCTCCTGTTTTTTCATCTTTAAACAACCTACCTCAGAAACGGTAACGCCAATAGACGGCCCCAAATATCCCCTCATAGCTTTGCATCACATCCCCCATGTTCTCTTCCTGCACGAACAGGTAGTCACTTTCACGGTATTTTTCATAGCGGATATTAAGTAATACATTCTGGTCGTCGGAGATTTGATAGTCACCGGTCAGCTCGAAGCGATGTGCGCTTGCTCTGTTATCAGGATAGCGGTAACTGTTTGAGCTGGCGTCGGTTTCACCTGTACTGCGACTATGGGAATAGTCGAAAGAGATCTGCAGGGTATCGTGGAAAAAGTCATCTTTGCTTAATCCCAGACCAACCGTAGTGACGTAATCCCTTGAACGGGTGGTATAGCGGTTCCATCCGACTACGTCACTATTAGCATGATGTTGTGCTGCGCGAATATATTGCTGAGTAATAAAGGCGTGTCCGTTTACACCACTGTCGAGTGCAAAGTTGACCGAAGCATCATAGCCGTAATCTTTGCCATCACTGATGCCGATATCCGGAGTCGGGTACTGGTCATCGGCATACCAGGTTTCGACAACCAGCTGCAGGCCGGGGGAAAACTGATAACTGCCGTCAGCGCGCAGTTCCAGCCTGTCGCGATCGGCGAGATAATATTGTCTCAGGTGCGGGGCGTCGGGATCGCTGTTATTCCAGTCAGACCCGTCACGAGAGGCATAAGTGAGTTTGCCACCCAGTGTCCAATCGGCCTGAGGCCGATAGCGTGCCCCGATATAACCCGCTTGCTGTTCGGTCTGCTTCCGGTCGGCGTAAGGGCGTCTGTCCCGTTTATATTCATAGCCGGCGTTAAGACGCAGAGAGCGCGACAGTTTATGATTTGCCGCGACCTCTAACCGGGTGCGGTCGCGGTCATACGCTTTGCGTGTGGTGCCTATCACGGTGTGACGGTCTGAATCATCGTTGCGATCCAGATAATCAGCACTGACTTTAACGGCGGTCTTGCGGCTGAGCTGATTATGGTAATCAGCACTGAGCTGGACAGTGTTGATCTCACCGCGAAAGCTGTCTGACAGCACCGGGGATTGAGGAAATGGGTTCATGCCACTTTCTGATGTGCTGCGTGACCACAATAATCGACTGTTAAAGGTTTGTTCTTCGAGCCTGTAGTTGCCGGACAGTGCCAGTTGGTGGAAATCATTGTCAGGCTCATAGGCGATCTGGTTTTGATACGGGTTAGCGGCCAATCCGTAGTGTAGTGCGGGCTCATCATTACGGAAAAATGAGCCTTGGTAGGAGAGGTCGGTCATCCAGTCCTTGGCAATATAGCTGATACCGAAATCGGTATTGAGGGTTTGGTTATCTATCGGCTTAGGAATAAAGCCAGGATTATTGCCAAGGCCGGGATTCACAAAAGTATATAACGCGCGAGTGCCGGTCTTACGCTCGTGTTTCATCGCTGCATGAGGTTGCCACGGCGAATGGGGAGTATATTTAACGCTTAATTTGACGGATTCACGCGTGGTTTTTGGGCTGAACGTATCAAGTGTGCCACTAGTCAGGTAGCTGCCATTGTCGTGATAAACGCTGAGCCAGGAATAGCCAGCAAAATAAGGGGTTTCACTGTAACTGCCCAGGAAACGCAGACCATCATAGCGACCGTTTTCCCATTCCAGCAGGAATCGTTGCAGGCCGAGGTCGAGGGCCGTGATGCGATTGTAGTAGCCGTCGTCTTCATACTGTTCCATGTTGATACTCAAAGCGGGATTAATCGATTTATTGAGATCACCCGTGCCGTAGACCGGTGTGTTCCAGTTATTAAAGCGGGCGCCTTGATCGTTATCCAGATACCCCAAGCCGAACTGAATATCGCCGTGCCAGTTTCCATCGCTGCTGCAGGGCTCACATTGCCAATCTGCTGTATCGAAGCTGGCGCTGCGCTGCAAAGAATAATCTGCGTGGACAAGGCTGGCCGCGGGCAATGCCAAGGCAATCAGAACCGATAGTAAGGATAATTTCATCTCTGCTCCTTAGTTTCTCAGCGCCTGTCCACGAGGGTGACTGGAACCGTGCACCTGGCTGTGACAGTTGAGACAACTTCCGCCGCGTACGCGCAGGTCACTGACGGCGAATTCGACGTTAGCATGTGGGACCTGATGACATGACTGGCACAGCTGAGGCAGTCTCTGTTTCAGCATCGCCGGGTTGACAGAACCATGCGGGGTGTGACAGGCAGTGCAATCTTCACTGACCGGTTCGTGCTCCCATAAAAACGGGCCGCGTTTTTCTGCATGGCAGTCGTAACAGGCCGCGTTGACGGACGGTTGATTCAGGCTGAATTCATTGACGCTCTGGTGCGGGTTATGGCAATCGCTGCATTGCATTGTCCCGTTGAGCATCGGGTGACTGGTGCGTTTATGTAAGTCAGCTTTGGTCTGGCTGTGACAGGTAGTACAGGTCTGAATTTGTTGCCCGGCATCGAGCATGGGATCTTGTTTTTTATGCACCCGATGACAACTGGAGCAGGACAGGCCTTCAAAGGCGTGTTCGCTGCTGTGCCAACTGGCTCGTTGTGTGTCCTGATGGCAGGACAGGCATACGCTGTTTTGTTTTTCAGCCGGAACCGGCGAGTCCGGGCCAAAGGTGATCATGGGCTCTCGCAACTGGCCCTTACGCGGAGAACGGGCATGATTGCCAGCCGGTCCGTGGCAGGCCTCGCATTGCTTATCTCGCATCGGACCGTGGATGTTAGCTATCTTGCCGTGAACATTGGCAAAAATGCCGCTGCCCGGGTGGTCCGATTCGTCATCATGGCAGCGCAGACAACCCTCTGCGCCGCGGCGTGAATAATTTCCCGCGCTGAACTTTTGATCCAGCGTTGTCTCAGCTTCGAGCCTGGCATCATCGGCAACGCTCTCTTGCGCATTTAGCGTTGGGGACAATACCAGTAGCACGAGCATGATAAAACACCACAGCTGCACACCTTTTTTCATAACCCATTCCTGTTTTGATGCGTTATTGATCATTCGTTGGAAGGTTGTCTTGAAGCCTCAGTCGCGATAATCATAAACTTGGTGAACCTTATCAACGCCTTGCGATTGCCCGATGGCATGACAAGATGCGCACTGCTCTGAACCGACAGCGTCTGCCGCATTATCGGCGGCAAATACTGCGCCATTACTGAGCATATGCGTCAGTATTGCGTCGCCGGCAACATTATCGGGGTCGGCGTTGGCCAGCGCTGATTCCAGATGGCAGGCTCCGCAGGCAACCAACGCCGGGCTGAAATATTTGCCTGATGCCAGTGATGGGCGGGTATTTTCGCTCGTCGGCAGGTTGTATTGGCTGTTGGTATGGCAAGCTTCACAATTGTTGAGTGCGCCCGGAAAACGTGACTCTCCCGCTCTTGCCGAACCATAAGCATGAAAAGAGTGGACATGGTATTTGAGATCCGCGGCCATACCGGGATAGAACGCGGACCGCTCAGAATTGTGGCAGTTTTTACATTGCTGGAAGTCGCTTGCCGCATGAGGATGCTCGCCCAGTTTATGAATCGTTAACGCTTGGTGACAGGTATTGCACCTATTGATATCCGCCGCCACCGGCAGTTTGTGGGTCAGGCTGACACCACCGGTATCAAAGGAAGAGGCGCTATTATTGGCCGCGATGACAAACGGGTATTTAAGCAGGTCTATCCCGGTGAAGTTGCTGCAGTCGCTGAGTACGGCATTTCTTCTGTCGCCACAGAGCGGAATGTCAGCCAAATTGACCGTCAGTTTGGAGAGCGCCCCGGGTTTGAGAGCTGCCGTGCTGAAATCTTTGTGGCAGGTAAACAGACCACTTCCCAGGGCAATACAACCGTCACCCAGATTACCGTCTGCAGCCATATCCAGCCCGTTATTGGCTAACATCAGGCCATCGCCATTATCCCAGTTGAGTAATAAGTTAAGGTGGCCGTGTTCATTGATGAAGGAGGTAATATCATCCAGGCTACTCACCGCGCTGCCGTCTTTTTCGATGCGCACATCGACTTCAAATTGACTGTTAATGAAACGGGCCTGTTCAATCGAGATCTGCAGTGAATCTCTTGCGACAGCCAGGTTTTGTAAACGAGTCATGTGGACGGTTTTAGCGCTTCGGCTGGCATCCTGGCCAATAATGGGTTCATTGTTACCGTCGAGGTCGTATGGGCGGTGGCATCCGGTGCAACTGTTTTGCACGACGCCGTTACGAACCCAGTTGGTGCCGACCTGATTACTGTGCGCGCCACGATCCCGGTACAGGTGGCAGCTTTCACAGGCAACCTGACTCGGATGCTCGAACCAGTTGTTGGCATCCGAGGCAAGCGTGGTATTGTCCGAGTGGCAAGTGGTACAGTTGCGGGTATCTTGCGGGAAAGGGTTGCCTTCAATAACCAATCCATCGATGTCCGTCACTAATTGGTCATTACTATCAACGGGTTGCTTGTAGGTGGTCAGATCGCTGCTGCTGGTGCCGATTTTAAACACATTACCGTGATACTGATGCACCAGCACTGCCAATGGACGGCGGCGGGGAGCCGCTGCCGGATTACTGTCGTTATGGCACGCAGTACACACAGCAATGTTGTTGTCGATTGAGCGATAACCGGGACCGTGATGAAGGGGCTCATTCATATGACAGTTGGCACAGGTACCCTTTTCTATCACGTTTCGGGACACAGTATTGTCTGAACGGGTGCCGGGTACCCATTCAAAAATCTGAGTGAAGCCAAGGTCGTGATCGCCATAGGCCATCACAATGCGATGTAATTTATCCTCATCCCAGGCAATAAAACCGCCGTTATCGGCAGAGTCGGCGGGGTAGGGGTCGGCAACGTTCAAAATATCCGTGATAGCGAAGGTGTAACGATAACCTTGGGCCGTTTGTACAAGCTCTCCGTCCCAGACATTTTCCATTTGTGCCCGGTTATCGCTGGCATTGCTGCTGTGATGAAAACTCTTCCAGAAGGTGTTGCCGTTGCGTCCGTTGTAGGCATAAGCGGCGCTGGTGCTGTCATCGGTATCCATCCGGGCTGGCATCGCTTTCAGCACGGCAATGCGAAAGTCTTTGCTACTGTCGAATGTGACACGGCGTCCTGCGCCATCTGTGACTTGAAAGTCGACGACCAGTTTGGTGTCTGTCCCGTTCTCTGCGGTCAGCAGTGCAGGGGTGTCAATGTTGACACTGAAGGTGGTTACGTCAGGTGGCGCCTGATTTTGATCATTTTTGCTGCCGGGCCCACAGGCGCTCAGTAACAGGCTGAGCCCCAGGAATAGCACAGCTGTTTTGCTTATTGTCATTGTCGTGCTCCCACCTGAACTTTATCCCTACTTCAATGGAATAACAGCGCAACGGATTTCTTGTTTGCAGATTGTTTATTACTTATATGGCCGTAAACTGCTTATATATTTGAATCATCGGAATTTATTGTTTTGATTTCTGATAATCATTTTCCGCCGTTTTTAGGGCTGGTTTAGCCATGTTTTACAAAAGTATAGACAGAGAAAAAATCATCACCATATTTTTATTGTGGATTTTAATCTATAATCACAAAACTCGATTAGAATGATTTTGCAATGTCATCGTGAGATCTGGCTGGCTATTTTTTTATGATATTAGATAAGTAGCAGAATAACTGTAGTGAGTGAGAAAGCCGGGCTGGTTATGTTTATAAAATATGTTGCTTATCTTGTCGTTGCCTTGATGGTTGATGCTGTTTATTAATTAAAAATATTCTACTTACTAAACATGGAATTATAACATTGGATATAAGTATTAGTTTTATTACTCTAATTTAGGATGAGCGAACATGTTTAACTCTTTAAAATTAATAATGCTGCAACTATCTTTAATAACCACTAGTACATTTTTTAGCATTGCTTCATGTGCTTCCGGCACTGATCTAATCCAGCGCTTTGAATGTGAAGCCTGCCATGGCAAGGATGGTGTATCACAAAGTACAGACATCCCGACCATTGCCGGTATTGCTGAGTTTAATCTTATCGATCAAATGCTGAGTTATCAGGAGGGTCGACCAGCTGCCAAAGTGCACCATGTCAGCGGTGACACCAGTCAACAAGGGGATATGGCCACCATCGCAACTGCGCTCACTGAACAGGAAATTGAGCAACTGGCCGCTCACTACAGTGGGTTGCCTTTTGTTCGAACTAAGCAGACATTCGATGCAGCGCTCGCTGCCCGGGGTAAAGTGATTCATGCTGAAAACTGCGAAAGTTGTCATATCCAGGGCGGTAGTGATGCGATGGAAGAAGTGTCGGTTTTAGCTGGTCAGAAAAAAGGTTATTTAATTAAAACCTTGCAGCAATTTTATAACGGACAGCGTTACGTAGATAAGAAAATGGATCAGGCAATTAAAAGCCTCACTCAGTCAGACTTATTATCGTTGGCTGAATATTATGCGAGTATGCAATGAATTGCTTTTAGCGAGTGGTATCTATGAACTGGTGGAAAAAGCCTAATTCAAAATGGCTACTTGGAATCCCTTTAGGCGGAATGTTAGCATTTATTTTAGGTGCGCTGTCCCTTGGTGCATACCATGGAGTGATGGACTATACAAATAACAATGCTTTCTGTTTCTCGTGTCACATCGGCATGGATACCATAGTTGAAGAGTATCAACAGTCGGTTCATTTTAACAATACCAAAGGGGTTATTGCTGCCACTTGTGCCGATTGCCATGTACCACGTGAATTGATACCCAAGTTAATAGTAAAAATAACCGCCAGTGCGGATGTAATTCATAAACTGACGGGAGATATCAGATTAGATAATTTTGAAACTGAGCATCGGCCGCGTCTGGCAAAACACGTGACGCAGCAGTTTATCGACAATAAATCCAAACAGTGCCGTTATTGTCATCAGATAGAGCGGATGGAGCTTGAGAATCAGGCGCGCACAACAGCCCGGCGTCATCAGATGATGGAAGAGCGGGGACAGTCGTGCATAGATTGTCACGCCGGTATTGCTCACAAGTTACCCCAATCTGAGCAATCTTCCCAACCCGCGCAATCTGAAAATACCCAAGATGAAAGCAGCGAGCCGTCATCGAGGGCTGTGAATCCTTAGTCCTGGTGACGACTTGCCCCGATGTTGTTGTGACCCTTGGGGCTAATCGTCGTGCTCCGCCAATTGGCAGATTGCTCTCACCATGCCGTTAAAAATAAACAGGTGGGCCGGCATCATGGCAAACCAGTAAAGTAATCCTGCAAACCCTTTTGGGTGCCACCAGGCGGTAATATTCAGCTCCCTTACGTCACCTTGATCTTTAATCGTTACTTCTAAGCGACCAAGCCCCGGACCTTTCATACCAAATAACAGAGAGAGGAAATGCGGCTTTTCGACCCGAATCACTTTCCAGGAGTCGATAAAGTCACCCACCTTAAGTTCCGGGCCGGGAGGCGATACCCGGATTGGCTTGCCTCCACCGACCAGAAAATCCAGCCATTCTCGGGTGCGCCACAGAATGTTGGCAAAGAAATAGCCCTTCTCCCGGCTACCGATCTGCTGTGCCACCTGCCACAATGCGTCAGCAGAGGCGTGTGTCCTTATAGTGGCTCCGGCACATTTAGGATAATAGCCGTAGCCGGCTTGCCAGCGCTGCAAAGCGGCGGGGTCGAATCCCCAGACGTTGCTGCGCACGAAAGTGCCTTCCTGTTCGATGGTGGATTTCGCTGCGTCATAGTAGCTGATTAACGGTTGCGGATAACGAGTGCGAATCGTGTCGGAATCGGTGACGTAATCATGTTCCAGTCCGGCTAATAACGCCCGGCCAATGCTTGATGGTACTGAGGTGACCAGACCCAGCCAATAGGACGCCATGGCTGGCGTCAGCATGCGGGTTGACCAGAGTCGAAAAGGTTTGCCGGTCAGCTGACAGATGACTCTGAACTGATCACGATAAGAGAGTGTATCCGGGCCGCCGGCTTCCAGTATCTGATGTCCAGATGGATTTTCCTGTGCCAGTTTGAGCAGATAGTGATTCAGATTTTCCAAAGCGATCGGGTTGGCTTTGGAGTCGACCCATTGAGGCGCAATTAACAGAGGCAGGTTATAGACGAAATCACGCATGATCTCGAACGCTGCTGAGCCTGGGCCGACAATCACCCCTGCGCGCAATTCTGTCACCGGGACGTGACTCTGGCGTAGAATATCACCGGTCTCTTTCCTTGCCTTAAGATGGTTCGACTGGCCTGTGGCTGGTTGCAGCGCGCTGAGATAGATGACGTGGCGTACCTGGCTTTGGTCCAGTGCGGATTTAAAGTGATGAGCAAGGGATAACTCATATTCGATAAAGTCATGGCCTTGCGCCATACCGTGCACCAGAAAAAACACCAGCTCGAACTGAGGCACGAGCTGAAGTGTTGCCTGCTCATCAGCCAGGTCCAGATGGGTAATCGTCAAGTGCGGATGGGGTGAGGTTCTTAGCGTCAGGTAGTCGGTCTGGCGAGCAGCCGCGGTGACATCGTAACCTTGTTCCAGTAATAGAGGGAGGAGCTGCGATCCCACATATCCGGACGCGCCCAGAACCAGAACTCTCTTCATGATCGCCTCTTGCAATGGAGTGGTGTGATTAGGTGCATAAGCGTATAATAACGGTTCATTTTTAGCCTTGCTATCAAACTCTTGTCCAGAGGTGGTCGGTTGTCTGTTGTGTCTCAAGTTTTACATTACACCAAAGGTGATTTTTTTCGTCATCTGATTGCGATTGCGCTGCCGATCAGTTTGCAAAGCATCATGTTTTCCAGTCGCGGCTTAGTCGATGTGTTGATGCTGGGACAACTGGGCGAAGCTGAAATTGCCGCTGTCGGCGTCGCTGCGCGTGCAACCTTTGTGACCACGATTATGTTGGTGGGCGTGACAACCGGTGGCGCTCTGCTGACCGCACAGTACTGGGGGGCCGGTAATCAGCGCGGGGTGCGCGAAAGTACCGCATTAACCTGGCTGGTTTCTATGTTTTTTGCGCTGTTCACTGTGGCACTGTTTCTGATTTTTCCCAGTGAGATTATGGCACTGGCCACTGAGTCGCAGCGTGTTAATGGGCTAGGCTCCCAGTACTTAATCATCACTTCTTTCAGCATGCTGGCGGTTGCATGCGTCAGCAGTATGGCAGTCGGATTACGAGCCATGCATAAACCGGGTATCAGCACTTTTTTCAGCGGGATTGGGATCCTGGCGAACGTTTTCCTCAACTGGTTACTGATATTCGGTAAATGGGGATTTCCTGCCCTTGGTATTCAGGGGGCGGCGATTGCGACTGTGATCAGTGGATTGGTCGAAGTCGGCTGCCTGTTTGGTTATTTGTATGCCAAGCAGCATTTGTTGGCGTTCCATCTTGGCGATATTCGCGCGGTACTGGTGTGGAAAACGATAGTCCGGTTTCTTAAGCTCTCTTTGCCGACCACCGTCAATTTTCTCGGCTGGGCGGGTGGGCTGTTTGTCTATCATGCCATTATGGGGCAAACCGGTGTTCAGGGTTTAGCGGCACTGTCTGTGATGACGCCGGTAGAGTCAATCTCGCTCAGTCTTTTGATTGGGATGTCGAATGCGGCCGCGGTGTTAGTCGGCAACCAGCTTGGCGCCAGAAACTTTGACGCGGTTTATTATCAGGCGATTGGTATTGCGGTAGTGAACGTGGTCGCCGCCGTGGTGGTGGCATTTTTACTCTATCTGGTGCAGATCCCCATTCTGAATTCGTTTAGTGCACTGACTGAGCAGACTCGCGATCTGGCGGACAAATTCATCGTGATTCTGAGCCTTGGAATAGTTCTTCGTTCTGTGCCTATGATGCTGATTGTCGGGGTATTACGAGCTGGCGGCGATGTCAAATTCTGTCTTGCCCAGGATACCGTCGCCCAGTGGTTGATTGGCATTCCTCTGGCGGCATTTGCAGCCATCTATTTACAGGTGGCGCCGGAATGGATTTATCTGCTGTTTCTTACCGAAGAAGTGGTGAAATGGTTTGGTTCTATTTGGCGTACAAAAAGCAAGCGCTGGATGCGCAATTTGATCGAAAACTAGATATATGACATCTTACCAATGCATCTTGATGTATATTTTGTGACCCCATGTCCAAAATACTTTCTAGAGTGCGGGAATTAGTGTAGATTCTCAGTCCTTAATTTATCGACGGTGAGTGATTTAATGTTACAACTGATAGACCTGTCCAAAGGATTTATGGATGGCGATGAGTTTCACCCTGTATTACAAGGGGCAGAGTTGACGTTAAATCGGGGCGATCAGTTGGCATTAATGGGCGAAAGCGGCTCGGGCAAGAGTACGCTGCTCAATCTGATTGCAGGTCTAGACACCGTCGATTCGGGTGAAATCTGGTTTCCTGATTTTGCCATGCACAAGAATGCAGAGCATAAACGCACAGCCTTTCGCCGTAATAATATTGGTCATATTTTTCAGCAGTTTAATCTGTTACCAACCTTGAATGTTGCCGACAATATTCGTTTTTGTCGTCAGCTTAAAGGGCTGCCAGAGGATCAGGGATTATTGCGCCAGATTTTATCGGCGCTGGATTTAATGCCTTTGCTTGGTCGTTATCCGGAAGAAGTCTCCGGTGGGCAGCAACAGCGTGCTGCGATTGCGCGCGCCTTGTATATGGAACCGACATTATTGCTGGCCGATGAGCCGACCGGAAGCCTGGATGAACGTAATGCTGAAGCGGTAATGCGCTTGCTGACCTCACTGGCGCATCAACTCGAGTGTTCCCTGCTGTTAGTGACCCACAGTGAAAAAGTCGCGAGCCATATGGAAGGGTGTATCCGCCTGCAAGGAGGGCAGTTACATGTTATGGCCCGTAGTTAAAGCACTACTCGGGCATTACCGTCGTTACCCGCTACAAATTTTTCTCGTCTGGCTCGGCCTGACACTCAGTGTTTCCCTGTTAGTTGGCGTTACCGCAATCAACAACCATGCTCGTCAAAGTTACGAACATGGCGAAAAGCTGTTTTCTAACCCTCTTCCTTATCGAATCCGTACCAAACACGTCGCCAATAAAATTCCGCAGGGCTTCTACGTCCAGTTGCGTCGGGAGGGTTTCAACCAGTGTGCTCCGTTTGACAGTTACCGACTGACAACCAAATCCGGTGCTGATTTCACTCTGCTCGGTATTGATCCGGTCGCCATGCTGCCGCTGGGGAATGGTCTGACATTAGATCAGATGAGTATGTTGGCACTGATGCAAAAACCGTCCCCTTTGATGGTGAGTCAGGATTTTGCTGCGCTGCAAGGCTGGTCCGCCGGCGATCCGGTGACTCTGGACGATGGCACTGAGCTCGGCCCTGTGGTGATTGATACGCACAACTTGATTAACGGCACTCGGATTGTTGCGGACCTGTCATTAGTTCGTGAGCTGAGACCAAGCGCTGGCTTGTCGGTTATCGCCTGCACGGATATGCCGCCGGAGAAGCTACAACAACTGAAAAGAGCTCTGCCAAATGGAATGACGTTAGTGCGCAGTTCGCGCGCAGAGCTGGAATCTCTCACTCAGGCTTTCCATATGAATCTGACCGCGATGGGAATGCTGGCGTTTTTGGTTGGGTTATTTATTTTCTACCAGGCGATGTCGCTGTCGCTCATCCAGCGTCAGCCT
Source organism: Vibrio sp. H11 (assembly GCF_004804295.1). Taxonomy (NCBI): domain Bacteria; kingdom Pseudomonadati; phylum Pseudomonadota; class Gammaproteobacteria; order Vibrionales; family Vibrionaceae; genus Vibrio; species Vibrio sp. H11. The sequence continues at coordinate 266,978 of NZ_SSHN01000005.1, forward strand.
TTGGTTGGTATATTACGTCAAACCGGGGTCTCTGGCTGGCAACTGGCGAAAGCGTTATCACTTGAGTTGCTTGTTCTGGTTATTCTGAGCTGGCTGTGCGGCAATGTGTTTGGCCTGATGCTGGCCAATAAGTTAATGCCAGCGGTATCGGCCAGCCTGGCTAATCTGTATGACGCCAACGTAGGGCTGGCGATAGACTGGGATTGGAGCTGGAGTTCATACAGCTTATTTATGGCGATTTTCGGGGCGTTTGCTTCTTGTGCATGGCCATTGATCCGGTTGCTAAAATCGCAGCCGATACGACTGACAACCCGTCTTTCCCTGATGCGTTTTGCCCGTTCTGAATTCACCTTACAAGCCTTGATTGCGAGCTGCCTGTTTGTGGCAGCAATGGCGGTGTATCAGGCGCCGAAAACTCAGTCGTCCGGCTTTGCCATTATCGCGTTACTGCTGATCAGTGTGGCTCTGATGACGCCATTCATAATCTGGAATGTATTTAAGAGTTTCTCTTACACCATGCGCTGGGTAAAAGTACGCTGGTTCTTTGCCGATGCAGCAGCGAGTATGAGTTATCGTGGCGTAGCGACAATGGCATTTATGCTGGCTATGGCGGCCAATATCGGGGTGGAAACCACGGTCGGCAGTTTCCGTGAGACGACAGAAAAATGGCTGTCACAGCGTCTGGCGGCTGACTTATATCTCTATCCAACCGTGAGTTCGGCTGCCCGGATGAGTGAATGGCTGTCGAAACAACCGGACGTCGATAATGTCTGGTGGCGCTGGGAGAAAGATTTCTCGACCAATAATGGTGCTTTGCAGGTGGTCAGTACCGGTACTTCGCAAGGGGAACTGGATGCTCTGACGGTGAAGCTAGGTGTGCCTGACTACTGGTATCATTTGCATCATTCGCGTGGCGTGATGGTCAGCGAATCCATGGCGATTAAACTGGGCATACGACCGGGTGATTATATCGATCTCTCGATGCCATTGGGCCAGGGCTGGCTGGTGGTCGGCGTCTATTATGACTATGGTAACCCTTATAATCAGGTGCTGATGTCTCATCGCAACTGGCTGTACGCTTTTGCTGGTACGGGGAATGTCGCTCTGGCCGTGAAGATGAAAGATGATACTCAGGTCAACGTGCTGAAAAAGCGTCTTGATTCGGTATTCAGGCTCGATTCGGAACGGGTGTTCGACAACCATAGCCTGCATAAAAAAGCCATGCGGGTCTTTGACCGGACTTTTGCTATTGCCGATACCCTGGGTAACATCACCTTGTTAATTGCGGTGTGTGGTATTTTCTTTGCGACCGTTGCCGGTGAAGTCTCCCGTCAGCGGCATATTGCTTTGCTGCGTTGTCTGGGCATGTCTGGAAAAGAACTGGTCGCAGTCGGGGCGTTACAGCTGTTTGTGTTTGGCGCGATTTCTCTGATTATTGCGCTGCCGTTGGGGATTGTATTGGCTAAGTTAATGATTGATGTTGTGATTCGTCAATCGTTCGGGTGGACAATGGCATTGCAAATGATTCCGTCTCTTTATATGCAAACCGCCATGTTGTCGATGCTGGCTCTGATTATTGCAGGGGCTCTACCTGTGATGCGATTGGTTCGTCGCTCGCCAATGAAATCATTAAGGGATGCGCTGTAATGGCAGTACTGAATAAAAGACTGGTGAAGCTGTTGGTGGTTACGACCGTATTGGCGGTTATCGCATTGATCGGTTCATTGCTGTATGCCATCTTCGCTCCGACCCAATACCAGCCCGATGACAACGATTTGGATTCTCTGTTTGCCTCACAATCGCAAAAAGTATTTGAATCGGCACTGCCGGGTAAGTCTGTGGTTTTACCCGCAGACTTCGCTATGCATCCGGACTATCAACATGAGTGGTGGCACTTCTTTGCCAATGTCAAAGATACGCACGGCAACGAATATGGTGTGCAATGGAATTATTTCCGTATCGCGCGTGATGATCTGGAGCATCCGGGCTGGGATAACTCCCAACTCTATTTTTCACATGTGGTGATCTCGACCCGTGATCACGTCTGGCGTGAACAACGTATGGCCCGCGGTGGTATCGGACTCGCCGGGCTCAATGCAAAACCTTTTCGGATGTGGATTGATAACTGGTCCTGGAGTGCTAAAGATGAGAACCCGTTCCCCGGGCGTTTGAGCGTTAATACCGATTCTTTCGCGTTGTCGCTGAAGATGGAACAAACCGGACAGTATGTGATTCCCGGTGAGCAGGGTTATCAGGCCAAGCATAACCTGATGCCGGTTGCGTCATATAATATTCAGGCGCCGTTTATCAAGGTACGTGGTTCGCTTAAACTTAGCAATAATATGCCTCCGGTTGCAGTTGAAGGGACGGCGTGGATGAGCAAAGAGTGGGGCAGCGGTTTGCTGGCAGAAGGTCAGCGTGGCTGGGACTGGTTCGTGCTTGACCTCGATCAGGATACCACACTGACAGTCAGTCGATTCCGACACAATCTGCAGTTACCCTATGTATTCGGAACCTTGTCGACCCGCAATGGTAGAGTGATCACACTGAATGAATCTGATGTGATGATCACCCCTCTGCACATGATGTCTTTGGCGAACGGTAAATTAGTCCCGTTGCAGTGGAATATTTCGATCCCGAGCCAGAATATCAATATTACCACCAGTGTACTCAACCAACATTTGTGGCTACCCTTCGCTCTGCCATACTGGCAGGGGCCGATTTACTCGTTCGGAACACACCGTGCTCACGGTTTTATGCAACTGACGGGTTACTAAACTATCATTTTCTGTAATACGTTAAAAACGACAAACACTTCATACTTATGAGTCGGAACGGGAACATCTTAGATCTTCCCGTTTTGTTATTTTCCCTCAAAAGCGGTTTTCTTTACTCGATTTCCTATACTTAGAGTTTGGGATTGTTTAAACGGAATAAACGTAACATGAAGCTTAACTGTTCGGGATTTTCGAGGTTTATGTTCATTACAAGCGATTTCTCAAGCGATAAGTGAGTGGATACACTCAATTTATTCTTTTGTTTATCGTTGACTAACATAACGACAAGGACGATTTAATGACTGACACAATTCGTGACTTTTTCAAAATGGAATCAGCCGGAGGGATCATCTTAGTGATCGCTGCGGTGGTTGCCATGACCATTGCAAACTCACCTCTCAATGAATTCTATCAGGGTGCACTGCACAGCTACCTGTTTGGTATGTCTGTTTCTCACTGGATTAACGATGGCCTGATGGCTGTGTTTTTCATGTTAATTGGCCTGGAAGTAAAACGTGAGCTGCTGGAAGGGGCACTGAAGTCGCGTGAAACGGCCATTTTTCCGGCTATCGCCGCTGTAGGTGGTATGCTTGCGCCGGCACTGATTTATGTGCTGTTTAACTCGGGAGATCCTCAAGCTATTCAGGGGTGGGCGATCCCGGCGGCAACTGATATCGCGTTTGCTTTGGGTATCATGGCGTTGTTGGGAAATCGGGTGCCGGTGAGCCTGAAAGTATTCCTGTTGGCGCTGGCCATCATTGATGACTTGGGTGTGGTTGTGATCATTGCGCTCTTCTATACCAGCGATTTATCAACCATAGCGCTGACAATTGGCTTTATCATGACGGGTGTGCTGTTCCTGCTTAATGCTAAACACGTTACCAAAATCAGTGTTTACATGGTGGTTGGCCTGATTTTGTGGGTTGCGGTACTGAAGTCGGGTGTTCATGCGACACTGGCCGGTGTGGTGATCGGTTTTGCAATTCCTCTGAAGGGCAAACAGGGTGAGCACTCTCCGCTGAAACATATGGAACATGCACTGCATCCTTATGTGTCGTTTGGTATTTTGCCTCTGTTTGCATTCGCTAACGCAGGTATTTCACTGGCCGGTGTTTCTCTGGCTGGTCTGGCTTCAACCCTGCCTTTAGGTGTTGCGCTTGGCCTGTTACTGGGTAAACCTCTCGGGATTTTCACCTTCAGTGTTGCAGCGGTAAAAATGGGTGTGGCTAAATTGCCGGAAGGTATTAACCTTAAGCACATCTTTGCAGTATCTGTGCTGTGTGGTATTGGTTTCACCATGTCGATCTTTATTTCCTCACTGGCGTTTGGTAGCGCCAATGCAGACTACGACACCTATGCTCGACTGGGTATTTTGATGGGTTCCACCACAGCAGCGATTCTTGGTTACGGCTTGCTGAGTCTGTCACTGCCAAAGAAGAAGGTTGAGAATGCGGCGTCTGCTCAAGTAGACAACAGAACCTGATAAGGGCAAATGTCCGAAAAATCTAAACGAAAGGCCCCGCAGGGCCTTTTTTGTTGTGTCTGGCTTCGTTCTTTACCACTTTTGCTGCATTATGACGCCCGTTTCGTGGTGGCGAAGGCCCAAGATGAAGATGGTCAGCTATTTCTTTTTGGTGGTAAAAATCGTCCATTCTTCAACTACTTTTTCTTTTAAGCCCACAACGGTTGCTGTAACGCGCCTGTTTACCGCATGCGCTGAATTGGAATCGCCATCGTCGACTAAGCGGCTTTCACCATAGCCGATAATCCTCACGCGCTTAGCGTCAATACCGTAAGAGAGTAATTTGCGTTCTACCGCGTCTGCGCGTTGTTTCGATAAGTCCAGGTTATAATCATTTGTGCCCACTTTACTGGTATAGCCCTGAATCTCAATAGAGGCACTGGGATATTTTTTCAGAAACATCGCCATTTCCTGAATTTGATCGGAAAATACCGGGTTGATTTCATAGGAGTCATGGGCAAACAAAATATGTAGCTGGCGCTTATCTGAATCCTGAATCACTTCACCGCAACCATCATTATCGATCAGTGCTCCTTTGGGTGTATCCGGACACAGATCACGTGCGTTGATCACGCCATCCCAATCGTCATCTTGCAGATCGGCAACCTGATTCGCCAGCGGCGTTTTGATGTAATCATATTCGTCACCAGCCAAGCTGGGACAAGCTGCCAGGCTGATCATGACAGAGAGTGAGAGAATGGTTATTTTCATATCAGTACTCCACTTTCTTGGTCCATTCCTGCGGAATATCGACCAGCAGGGCGTCAATCAATACGCCAACCGCATTCATAACACGATATTTTGCGTATTGCTCGGCATAGTGCGCATCCAGATAATCCCGGCGAGCTTCAAACAGTTCATTTTCTGTGTTTAGCAGGTCAAGCAGGGTTCGCTGGCCGATCTGATACTGCTTCTCGTAAGCAATCACGGTTTGCGATGCAGAATCGACATGGTCTGCCAGAAAGTCCTTTTGTTGCAGAGTTAAGTCGAGCGCGCTCCAGGATAGTCGCAGTCCTTCTTCCACCTGACGGTAGGCGTTATCGCGTAAATCTTTTGAGCGATTGAGCTGATATGCAGCACTTTCACTGCGGTCACTGTCGCTGCCCCCGTTATACAGGTTGTAGTTTAAGCGTAGCATCGCGATGGTTTCGCTCGCTCCGCCGCGATCACCACCTGCATCATCACGCCAAGTCTGGCGTGCTTCAAAATAGATGGTCGGATAGTAGGGGCTTTTCGACTGCTTATACTGGAAGCGGGCAGCGTCGACATCCGCGGCTGAGACCTTGATGACCGGATGGTTGTCCAGAGCAAGCGCCATAGCATCGGTCAACGACAACGGAATTTTAGCGGCGTCTGCGCGGGGATAAATCAGGCCGAGTGGAGCCTGACCGACCAGACGTTCAAACTGTGTGTGAGTGTCAAACAGATTATTCTGGGCAGCTAATAAGTTGCCCTGTGCCCGGGCTATCCGTGCTTCAACCTGCGTCAGGTCCGCAGTCGAGCCGATACCGGAGTCTACGCGTCGCTTGATATCCCGGTAGATGCGTTTATGCACAGCCAAATTACTTTCTGACAGAGCCAAAACTTCTTTTGCTTTAACTGCATTGAGATACACATCAGTCACCTGTAGCGCAAGGTTAGAGGCGTCATCAAGCAGTTGTAACCGCTCGGATTCTGCATCAGCGGCGGTACGGTCCATATCGTTCAGAGTGGCATTACCATCCCAAATCAATTGGTTAAGAATAATGCTGGCTTCTTTGCGGGTCAGGTCTGTGTCTTCGTTGCCGGTGGAAGAAGCAGGGCGGATACCTTCGTACCCGATGCCTGCATCAAGGTCCAGCGTAGGGAGATAAGCTCCGGCGGCAGCATCACTCTCTTTAACACTACTGACGTATTGGTTGTAACTGGCTTTTATTTCAGGATTATTTGCCAACGCAAGCGCTACAGCCTGCTCAAGTGTCTGAGCTGAAGCTTGCAAGGATATAGACAACAAACATCCTGCCAAAAGGGGAATGGTCCGTTTCACAGGGTCGCTCCTATTAGTATTTAAATGATTTGTTGAGGCATTCTGATTCGCACTGCAGACACGAATTTACAGCGATTGCTATCTCAAATCGGAGGTTACTGGAAGCTTAGTTGATAATTTAGAAAGTTGAGAGATTAGTTCAAAAAAGTGCTAATGAATAATTTCTATATATATTGATATCTTAGTCAGTATTAGGATTAAAACTCTAAATATTGAGTTGATTGTCATTAGTGAGGTCACTACGTTTGTGTTATGAGAATAGTTGACTAGGTGTCGGGTCTTTTCAGACCAGGCATCTGCATGCATACCGAGCCTATTCAAACTTCAAGGAATGATGCTCATGAACACACGTACTCTCGCTTCTACGATGCTGGCTAACGTTACCCTGATCATTGATAGAAATGGTCAGTTCCGCGAACAAGCTGCAAATATGCCCCTCAGACCGGGCGACGTTGTCGTTCAGGTCAGCGAAGGTCCTAATCCACAAGTCACCGCCGAGTTGGTGAGCCCTGCCAATACTGCAAACACCAATCTGGACGGAGAAATAGCCCAGATTATTCAACAGTTAGAACTGGGAGCTGACCCGACGCAAAATCCTGATTTGGCGACCGCAGCAGGCGGAACTAACGGTTCCAGTCTGACGACTTCTGCCAGTATCAGTCGTACCGGCGATGAAGTGCTGGCGTCCACCAGTTTTGATACTTCCGGCCTGGAAGGTCTGGGGTTGTCGGCAACGCAAAGTCTGGCGCTGACCGATTTGGTCGCAGATACCGTTACGACATTACTGTTGAGTGGAAGTGATAGTGCTGAGGCGGATGAAACGGATGAGCCGGTGACTCTGGAAGGTGTGTTGCAGGTAGAAGGTGCCGATGGACTGACATTTATTGCGCAGCAGGATGTGGCGGGAGATTATGGTCAGTTTTCGATTGATGCCGATGGCAACTGGGTGTTCGTTGCTAATAGTGCCTTCGATGAACTTAACACCGGTGATTCGATTGTTGACCAGTTTCAGGTGGTGGGTACGGATGGCAGCACCCACACGGTTATTGTGACAATTAATGGTACTAATGATGTGCCGGTGTTTGTCGATGTGAATGACGCGGGTGATTATTCATTTAGTTATGATGAGGGTCAGACAGAAGGACAGACGATTGGCCAGGTAAGTGCTATTGACCCCGATAATGAGGTTCTGGCTTTTTCGATTAAGAATAACGTTCAGGACGAGCAGGGTAATGATCTATTCCAGATTAATAGCGAGACTGGTGAAATCAGTTTGACCGCTGCGGGTGTTGCTTCGCTTGCCAACGATTACGAACTCCCGGCTAACACGCACGGCATAGTGGTGACGGTAACGGAAGTTGACGGTAACGGTACGCCTCAGTCGGCGGATGTTGATGTCATATTGATGGAACGTGATATTGACGACAATGCGCCGGTATTTAACCCCAACGATCCGGATAACCCGGACGGGGCGCAATACGCGTTTGAATATAACGAAAACAGCACGGTCAATGATGTGCTGGGCACGGTGCAGGCCACGGATGCGGACGGTGAAGAGGTCACCTACAGCATCAAACAGAACGTGTTTGACGGCGACAACAACGCGCTGTTCACCATCGATGCCACCACAGGGGCGATCCGTCTGACCGACGCGGGCGTGGCGGCGTTTGCCAACGACTTTGAACTCGACCCGAACGAGCATATGCTGATGGTGACCGCGACCGAAGTGGTGGGGCTGGGCGAGCAGCAATCGACCGATATTCCGGTCGCGCTGAGCGAGCTCAATCTCGATGATAACGCGCCGGTATTTAATCCCAACGATCCGGATAATCCGGGCGGGGCGCAATACGCGTTTGAATATAACGAAAACAGCACGGTCAATGATGTGCTGGGCACGGTGCAGGCGACGGATGCGGATGGTGAAGAGGTCACCTACAGCATCAAACAGAACGTGTTTGACGGCGACAACAATGCGCTGTTCACCATCGATGCAGAAAGCGGAGAGATCCGTCTGACTGACGCGGGCGTGGCGGCGTTTGCCAATGACTTTGAACTCGACCCGAACGAGCACAAGCTGATGGTGACCGCGACCGAAGTGGCGGGACTGGGCGAGCAGCAATCGACCGATATTCCGGTCGCGCTGAGCGAGCTCAATCTCGATGATAACGCGCCGGTATTTAACCCCAACGATCCGGATAACCCGGACGGGGCGCAATACGCGTTTGAATATAACGAAAACAGCACGGTCAATGATGTGCTGGGCACGGTGCAGGCGACGGATGCGGACGGTGAAGAGGTCACCTACAGCATCAAACAGAACGTGTTTGACGGCGACAACAATGCGCTGTTCACCATCGATGCAGAAAGCGGAGAGATCCGTCTGACTGACGCGGGCGTGGCGGCGTTTGCCAATGACTTTGAACTCGACCCGAACGAGCACAAGCTGATGGTGACCGCGACCGAAGTGGCGGGGCTGGGTGAGCAGCAATCGACCGATATTCCGGTCGCGCTGAGCGAGCTCAATCTCGATGATAACGCGCCGGTATTTAACCCCAACGATCCGGATAATCCGGATGGGGCGCAATACGCGTTTGAGTATAACGAAAACAGCACGGTCGATGATGTGCTGGGCACGGTGCAGGCGACGGATGCGGACGGTGAAGAGGTCACCTACAGCATCAAGCAGAACGTGTTTGACGGCGACAACAACGCGCTGTTTACCATCGATGCCACCACAGGTGCGATCCGTCTGACCGACGCGGGCGTGGCGGCGTTTGCCAACGACTTTGAACTCGACCCGAACGAGCATATGCTGATGGTGACCGCGACCGAAGTGGCGGGGCTGGGCGAGCAGCAATCGACCGATATTCCGGTCGCGCTGAGCGAGCTCAATCTCGATGATAACGCGCCGGTATTTGACCCCAACGATCCGGACGAAAACCGCTACGTGTTTGACTACTATGAAGGTCGGGTGATCACCAGTGAACTAGGTCGAGTATCGGCTTCAGACGCCGATGGGGAAAGAGTGACTTATAGCATCACTCAAAATGTCTACTTTAACGGCATGGCATTATTTGCCATCAATGCCGTCACCGGTGTAATTAGCTTAACTTCAGAGGGGGTCGCGGCGTTTACGAATAATTATGAGTTGGCTACGAATACGCATAACCTGGTAGTGACAGCTACAGAGGATGAAGGCTTGGGCATGGTTAAGTCGACAGATATTGAGGTGATACTTAACGAGTTAAATATCGATGATGCCCCGATTGCGGAGAACTTTACCGTTCTGCTCAGCGATAACGTTGAAAGCACGATCGTGTTCGATTCGGATGACCCACAGCAAGACCATATTTCGGATATAGACGATGATGCTGCCGGAATTCAGGTCATGATTGTGCTGACATCATTGCCTGAGACAGGAACCTTGCTCTATACCGATGAATTCGGTGTCACCCGTGAGCTGACAAACACCGATCTCTATGTGGAGGGAGGAGATAAAGTCCTGCTCGATCCGCATTACATCAGCTTCGTTCCTTCCGGGGATGAAGTGGTGATTGGCTCTTCAGAAGATGGCTCTTTAACTGATAACAACGATGGGACCTACACCTTTACGCTAGAGAATGGTAATCAGGTTGAAATCTCAGCAACTAAGGTCAACGGAAACCGGACCGTTGCTTCAGATGTTGATCTGATTAACCATAATACTCAGGGGACTGGTTTCTCTGTGGAAGGAGGGGGTGGTATCAATACTACCGAGACCCTGACCGTGGATTTTAGTGACAACCCATTCTACAAGATCAGCTTCGCGGTGGACGGACTGAATAATAACCACGTTGCGACCGTAACGTTTACCTTCCTGGATGGATCGACGCACGTCGAATATTATGATGTGAATCAGGCTGATTATAGTTATGTGTCAAGTCAGCCAATTGTTCAGATGGACTTTTCTGCATCCAGCAACGATGAAACGGCGGGTTCCAATTATGTCGTGACCTATCTGTCTGGCTCTGAAGTTGTTACCGAGGATACCAGCTTTAATTACATGGCGGTCGATTCTGATGACCAGCTCAGTAACCAGGCCACGGTCACCCTGGATGCCGACAGTACCACGCCATCTTTTGATGTCGTCATTGGAGATGACGGTGAGCCTATCATCCACGCGCAAATGGGCAATGATCTGCTCATTGGCTACGGCGGTCAGGCGGATGTATTCACCTGGCTGGATGCGGCCCTGGACAACAGTACTGACGTGGTCAAAAACTTCGAACGAGGCAGCGATACTTTAGACCTGACATCGGTGCTGAGCGATGATGAAACCTTCAACGATCTGCTGGCAAAAATCAGTATTGATGAAGTGGAAAGCGGCGATGAAGACCTCACGCTGAGAGTGGACCATGATGGTGGCGAACAGACCATCATCATTGAAAATGGTGTTGATATTTTCGACATCACAGGTGCGCTGGATACGGATACCGCCAACGCGATACTTAACCAAATAGTCAAAAATGATACCGTTTAATTAAGTGACCTGACATAGCCTCCGTTTAACCGACGGAGGTTGTGTAATTTCTTACTTTTATAACTTTCTGAATATTCGATAATTGTTATATTTTCTGTTGACTTAGTTGTAATTTATCGTTGAAAAGTGATTGCAGCGGAAAGTCATTTTATGGTAATTTCCGCAACAATCTCGGACAGTGCTTCTGGGGGATACGCGTAGTGACCATTCAGGCTGATTGGGACATTACGTAGGGTAGGTATCAGCAAGCCCTTTTGCTGATAGACGGGATACTCTTGCTGTGGGAACAGCATGTGAATGGGAAACCCAACATTGAACTCACTTAACTTACACACATTAATCAGCTTTGTACTTCCTCTGTGCCCTGTTCGCCAGGACAGTAGCATAACCGAACCTTGATTCCTATTTTTTAGTGATTAGTCATCAAGCTGATGACCTTTAAGTTAATTCCGAATTTGTCTGCGGACACAGTCGGGACGTTTTGCTATTTGTCATTTCTCTTATCAACCATTTCCCGAGAAATAGACAGAACTTTAACCATTCAAGGGGACGAAGATGAGTACAGCCTTTGAAGTCGATAACGCTATCGCAACTATGTTTTCCAACCAAGTACCAGTATTAGACGGTACTTATGATCTAACTCCGGATGACGTCCTTCTTGAACAGGCAGAACATGAGTCCGCAGTGCGTTCATACCCACGCCGTTTACCGATTGCTATCAAGCAGGCTTTTGGCTGTCTGGTAGAAGATACCCGTGGTCAGATCTTTTTGGACTGTCTTGCAGGTGCAGGTACGCTGGCACTTGGTTACAACCACCCAGAAATCAATCAGGCTCTGAAAGATCAACTGGATTCAGGTCTTCCTTACCAGACTCTGGATATTGCCACTAAAGCAAAAACCAACTTCATCAAAGCGGTGAAGGGATTCCTGCCAGAAGAACTGGGTAACAACTGTGTGATTCAGTTCTGTGGACCATCGGGTGCTGATGCGGTAGAAGCTGCTATCAAACTGGCTAAGCAAACCACAGGTCGTAACACCCTGTTCGCGTTCCGTGGTGCATACCATGGTATGACGAATGGCACCATGGGTATGATGGGTAACCTGAATACGAAAGCACGTCGTACTGGCCTGATGTCAGACGTACACTTCATGCCTTTCCCATACAACCTACGTTGTCCGTTTGGTCTGGGTGGCGATGAAGGTGCGAAAGCGAGCATCCGTTACATTGAGCGTCTGCTGAACGACGACGAAGCGGGCATCATGAAGCCGGCTGCGATCTTCGTAGAACCGGTTCAGGGCGAAGGTGGTGTCATTCCAGCACCCGCATTTTTCCTGCGTGAACTGCGTCGTATCTGTGACGAGCACGGCATCCTGCTGATTTTTGATGAAATCCAGTGTGGTGTGGGCAAATCTGGCTACAACTTCGCATTCGAAGAAGCGGGCATCGTACCTGACGTACTGTGTCTGTCTAAAGCGATCGGTGGTGGTATGCCAATGTCTCTGCTGGTGATTAACAAGCAACACGATACCTGGAAACCGGGTGAGCACACCGGTACATTCCGTGGTAACCAGCTGGCAATGGTATCGGGTGCGAAAGCACTGGAAATCATTCAGCGTGATAACCTGGTTGAACAGGCGAATATCAAAGGCCAATACCTGCGTATGGGTCTGGAAAAAATTCAAAGCCGCGTAAACTGCGTTGCAGAAGTGCGTGGTAAAGGTTTGATGCTGGGTCTGGAAATCAAAGATCCAAGCGGTGAGCTGAACAAATTTGGTGAGCCAAAAGCGGCACCACAACTGACTCTGGACATTCAGCGTGCAGCGCTGGAGCGTGGCCTGATGGTTGAAAAAGGTGGCCGTGAAGGTTCGGTTATCCGTTTCCTTCCACCGCTGGTCATCTCATTTGAACAGATTGACTTTGCTCTGCGCGTGCTGGAAGAAGCAATGCTGGTTGCCGGCGGCGGTCAAAAAGACCCTGAGCAGGCAAACCAAGAGTGGAAAAAGCATTTCATTCATACCGGTCATATGGGCAGCCAGGAGTTTGCTCAGGTAATGAACCACACGACCGCTGCAATGAAAGCCGTATTTGAAGAAGTCGATGCACCGTACTCTGGTATTGATCCTAAAGCGCTGGAAGCAGCGATTTACGCGGTTGATCTGGATAACAAGAATGCGTCACTGAAAGAGGTGATTACCGATACCGCTGAACTGGTGGCTAAGAACTCTATCATCGTTCAGCACCCGGATTGTATTGCACACCTGCATACGCCGCCGCTGATGCCTTCTGTTGTGGCTGAAGCCATCATCGCGTCTCTGAACCAATCAATGGATTCATGGGATCAGTCTTCTGCAGCAACCTTCGTTGAGCAGAAAGTGATTGACTGGATGTGTGAAAAATATGAGCTGGGCGCGCAAGCGGACGGTATCTTCACCAGTGGTGGTACTCAGAGTAACCAGATGGGTCTGATGCTGGCGCGTGACTGGATTGCTGACAAGCTGAGCGGTCACTCGATTCAGAAACTGGGTCTGCCTGACTATGCTGACAAACTGCGTATCGTGTGTTCGAAGAAATCACACTTTACTGTTCAGAAGTCTGCTTCTTGGATGGGACTGGGTGAGAAAGCGATCCTGGCTGTCGATGCTCTGCCAAACGGCACCATGGATGTGACCAAGCTTGAAGCTGTGGTTGAACAAGCGAAAGCAGACGGTCTGATCCCATTTGCTATCGTAGGTACTGCAGGTACTACTGACCACGGTGCTATCGATGATCTGGTGACGATCGCTGACGTTGCTGACAAGCACGAAATGTGGATGCATGTGGACAGCGCATACGGTGGCGCTCTGATTCTGAGCAGCCATAAAGATCGTCTGAGTGGTATTGAACGCGCGCAATCAGTGAGCGTTGACTTCCACAAGCTGTTCTTCCAAACCATCAGCTGTGGCGCGCTGCTGCTGAAAGATAAGAGCAAATTCAAGTACCTGCTACACCATGCAGATTACCTGAACCGTGAGCATGACACGCTGCCAAACCTGGTTGATAAGTCTATCTCAACAACAAAACGCTTTGATGCCCTGAAAGTGTTTATGACCATGCAAAACGTAGGTCCTAAACAAATGGGCGCAATGTACGATCACTTGCTGGATCAAACCCAACAAGTGGCCGAATTGGTTCGTCAGCATGAAGCTTTTGAGCTTCTGGCTGAACCATCTTTGTCTACCGTGTTATTCCGCGCGGTAAACAATCAGGCGTCTGACCTGGATGAACTGAACAAAGTTGTTCGTCTGGAAGCCCTGGTACGTGGCGTAGCTGTACTTGGCGAAACCATTGTGGATGGCAAAACTGCCTTGAAATTCACAATCTTGAACCCATGCTTAAAGACTTCGGATTTCGAAGCTTTACTGGCTAAAATTGAAACTCTGGCTATTGAGCTAGCGAAATAAAGGTATACGGATACTATGTCTATTCTACAGATTGGGGCGGGCGGCGTTGGCTGGGTGGTCGCACATAAAGCGGCACAGAACAACGACGTGCTGGGTGATATTACCATAGCTTCGCGTTCTATCGCGAAGTGTGAGAAGATCATTGAATCGATCAAGGGTAAACAAAACCTGAAAGATTCTACTAAGAAGCTAGAAGCTCGTTCAGTGAATGCTGACGATGTAGACGCTTTGGTTGCGTTAATCGAACAAGTGAAACCGGATCTGGTGATTAACGCCGGTCCTCCATGGGTTAACGTGCCAATCATGGAAGCCTGTTACCGTGCAAAAGTGTCCTATATGGACACTTCTGTTGCGGTTGATCTGTGCTCGGAAGGTCAGCAAGTACCTGAAGCGTACGATCAGCAATGGGCGTATCGTGATAAGTTTAAACAAGCGGGGATCACCGGCATACTGGGCGCGGGTTTTGACCCGGGCGTAGTGAGTGTGTTTGCCGCTTATGCGGCAAAACATCTGTTTGATGAAATTGATACTATCGATGTGATGGACATCAATGCGGGTGATCACGGTAAAAAGTTCGCCACTAACTTTGATCCTGAAACCAACATGCTGGAAATTCAGGGTGACTCTTTCTTTTGGGAAGAGGGGGAGTGGAAACAAGTACCGTGTCACACTCGTATGATGGAGTTCGATTTTCCTAACTGTGGCCCTTTCAAGGTTTACTCAATGGCGCACGATGAAGTTCGTTCGCTGAAAGAGTATATCCCGGCTAAGCGCATTGAATTCTGGATGGGATTCGGTGACCGCTACCTGAACTACTTCAACTGCATGCGTGACATAGGTTTACTTAACCCGGAACCAGTGACTCTGCACGATGGTACCAGTGTTCATCCGCTGCACGTGCTGAAAGCACTGCTGCCGGATCCGACGTCTCTGGCGCCGGGCTATACTGGTCTCACGTGTATCGGTACCTGGGTTCAGGGCAAAAAGAATGGTGAGCAGCGCAGTGTCTTCATTTACAACAATGCCGATCATGAAGTGGCTTACCAGGATGTTGAGCATCAGGCTATTGCTTACACGACAGGTGTTCCGGCAATCACGGCTGCTCTGCAATTCTTCCGTGGTGAATGGGCTGAAGCTGGCGTGTTCAACATGGAGCAGTTGAATCCAGATCCGTTCCTGGAAACCATGCCGTCAATCGGCCTGGACTGGGAAATTCAGGAGCTGCAACCTAGCGAACCAGTTATCAACATTCTAAAGTAATTTTGACTTGCGGTTTGTCAGTTGAAATGAACTTAGATTGAGATGTAATAAACAGCCGTCACTTGTGATGGCTGTTTTTTCCATTTAAAGACTCAAATGATGATGCCTGCAGCAGGCAGTAATCAGGAAGCGAGACAATGCAAAAAAGCGAATTGAAAACCCCATACTTCATGATTGATGAAGGGAAATTGATCGAAAATCTGGAAATAGCCAAACGTCTGAAAGAAGTGTCAGGTGTTAAGCTAGTTCTGGCTCTGAAATGTTTTTCTACCTGGGGTGTGTTTGACATCATCAAACCTTACCTGGACGGCACCACAAGTTCAGGCCCGTTTGAAGTTAAACTGGGCTATGAAAAATTTGGTGGTGAAACTCACGCTTACAGCGTGGGCTATAGTGAAGATGACGTAAAAGAAGTCGCAGATATCTGCGATAAGATGATTTTTAACTCCCAGTCACAGCTGGCAGCTTATCGTCACCTGGTAGAAGGAAAAGCCTCTGTGGGTCTACGCCTTAACCCAGGTGTAAGCTACGCTGGCCAGGATCTCGCTAATCCGGCACGTCGTTTCTCTCGCTTGGGTGTGCAGGCAGACCACATTGATCCGGCCGTGTTCGAGAGTATCAATGGTGTCATGTTCCATATGAACTGTGAGAACAAAGATGTCGATGCCTTCATCAGCCTGCTGGATGCTATCTCTGAGCGCTTTGGCGCGCATCTGGATAAGCTGGACTGGGTGAGTCTGGGCGGTGGCGTATTCTTTACCTGGCCGGGCTATGATGTCGATAAGCTGGGTCTGGCGCTGAAAGCTTTTGCTGAAAAACATGCGGTGCAACTGTACCTGGAACCGGGTGAAGCGATCATTACCAAAACCACTGATCTGGTGGTCACCGTTGTTGACCTGGTTGAGAACGGCATGAAAACCGCGATTGTAGATTCTGCAACCGAAGCGCATCGCCTGGATACGCTTATCTACAATGAGCCTGCCTCTGTCCTGGAAGCAAGCGACAACGGTGAACACGAATACGTGATCGGTTCTTGTTCTTGCCTGGCAGGTGACCAGTTCTGTGTGGCGAAGTTTGAGCAGCCACTTAAAGTCGGTCAAAAACTGCATATCCTCGACAGCGCTGGTTATACCATGGTGAAGCTGAACTGGTTTAATGGCCTGAAGATGCCTTCTGTGTACTGCGAACGTACTAATGGCGACATTCAGAAGCTGAACGAATTTGGTTATGAAGACTTTAAGCGTTCTCTGTCGCAATGGTCAGTAAAATAATACCGTTGCCGCTTTGACAGCATAAAAAAATCCACCGCTAACGGTGGATTTTTTATTCGTGCCGATGTGGTTATGTGGTGGCCGGAACCCTTATCAAAGTTTAAAGCGGGTCAGCTTACCATCTAACTGGCGTGACAAGTCGGCCAGCTTTTCGCTCTCTTCAGCCAGATAATTGGCGGCTTGCGACATCTCCAGCGCAGCGTCATTGATACCGCTAACGTTACGGTTCATATCTTCTGCAACGGCACTTTGTTCTTCGGCTGCCGTTGCGATTTGCGTTGCCTTGTCACTGACGTGCTGAATATGGCTCACTATCTGTGACAAATCACTGCCTGCATTTTCTGCGCGTTCGACGCTGTTATAGGCCAGGTCCTGGCTCTTCTGCATCGCGCTGGCGGTCGTCACGGCAAGTTGCTGCAGCCGATTAATAGTCGTCTGAATCTCTTCGGTGGAGTGGTGGGTGCGGCTTGCCAGGTTACGCACTTCATCGGCTACCACGGCAAAGCCGCGACCTTGTTCGCCAGCGCGGGCAGCTTCAATCGCGGCATTGAGTGCCAGTAAATTGGTTTGTTCTGAAATGCCGCTGATAACAGCCGTCACTTCACTAATCTGCATCACGCCTTCTTTCAGTTTGTTAACCTGTTCGGCAGCCACTTCCAGTTCGTTCGATAAACTTTTAATGCTGTCGACACTTGAGTGGACATCATTGTTGCCGGTACCGGCTTCGCTGCTGGCATCGAGAGTATCTCGCGCGGTCTCTTCGGCGTGTCCGGCAACTTCTGCCACGGTCGCACTCATTTCGTTCATTGCCGTCGCTAACTGGTTTAACTGATCCCGTTGTGCGACCACGGCCTGGCTGGTCTCCTCGGCCGAAGAAGCTATTCGTATCGCAGCCTCAGCGACTTCACCGGCTGAATGGACGGACTCGCGCAGCGCCGAGCGCATCGAGCTAACGCTCTCATTGATACGCCGGGCGACAACACCGATTTCATCTTTACCTTCTATCTGAACTTCAGCCGTTAGGTCGCCCTGTGCCACAAGCTTCATGGTATCTTTAATGCGTTCGAGCGGCGTCACAATAGCCCGGCTGATGATAAAGCCGAACAGCGACATCACCACGATCACTGCCAGAGTGGCGAGCGCCATTTTCAGAAACTGTTGTTGTACCGCCGTTTGAATATCATCGACCAGCATGCCTGAGCCCAGGATCCAGCCCCAGGGTGCAAAACCTTGTACGGAAGAGAGTTTTTCGGCAGGCTGACCTTTATCGTTCTGCCAGTCGTAAGTGAGAATACCTTGCTGACCATTGCTGGCCAGGTTAACCATATCGAACCAGAAACGTTCGCTGTCGCTTCCCATCTGCTGACCGACCAGTTCCGGGTGCAAAGGATGAACAACCGCCTCGCGTGACTCATTAATAACGAACACATAATTGTCGCCGTCAAATCGTAACGCGTTAATCAGTTTCTTCGCTTCAGCCTGAGCCTGATCTTTGGGAAGTGTTTTTTCAAGAAATGAAACTTGTGAGAGAGTGCTTTTTAAAACGGCATTGAGGCGTGCTTCACGTTCAGTACGCAGATTATTTTGCAATGCGTTCGATGCGATCAGCAGTAAACTGATGAAGCCAATGATCCCGACAGCAATAATGATCGCCAGCTTGTGGCTGACTTTAATATTCTTAAGCTTAAACATCTTTATCCTACCCAACGTTGATTGACAGCATGCTTGTTTTGGCTTTGTACAGAAGGAATATTGTTCGAATTATAAGTGTTGTATCAGAGTACGTTGTTACTGCTGGGACTCTGCTTCTAAGCATCAAGTTAATTTCAAAAAAAATCAATATAAAAAATGTGGTTTGTTATCTGCTTCAAGAAAACACAGGCAGTTATTTTCATCATTATTTATTTGCTAAAAAATAATTATTTGCATTCGAGAAGAGAATTATTCTAACCGTACGTCATGTTATTTTTTGTATGAATTTCCTTCATAAAAAGAAAGGCCATCGACCTCCTGAATAACGATATATTCTATATTGTTGTCATTTTATAACGTCCTGATAGGGCGCAATTATAATGAGGTCGGTTTTATGTCTCGATAATTACCCGGGTATCTTCGCTCAGAGCTTCGAGTTCCTTAGCGACGTCTTGTATGGCTATTTCCGCGGGCAGACGAATGGCTAAATTAGCCGTAAACAAACTTGAACTGACGCCGCCACCTCCGGCGATAAATACCCGTTGGCAATCCATATCGAGAATATGAATGCCCTGGTTATCCAGCACATGAGTGATCTCGTTGACAATTCCATAACGGTCATTAGCATCAAGCCGAATCTGATAAATCGTGTCTGATTGATGTGGGGTCGTATCACAGTCGACAATTTGCACCAGTAAATCGGGGTAGGAATGAAAGGCCTCTTTCACCGTTTGGACTTTTGCGGTGGGGACTTCAACCTTAATCACAGCAGCCACTTGTTCCTCGATAAAATTAACCTTACTAATTAGCCACTTACCATCATTCTCATGGGTAATCGCAGCAAGTTGTTTAATCGTTGACGGGGTTGCTGTACCAACAAAGTTCACTATAAAAGTGCTGTTCATTCCGACCTCCGAACCTCATTCAATTCATCGCTATTAAAGAGTTTAGATGTTGTGTGTGTTTAAATATTGACCGCTATCAACCTTTTCGATAACCAGCGCGGAAAATTTTGGATTAATCCGCCGCTGTTCGCAATTTTAACTAAACTGCACAAAGGCTTATGTTGTGGTGGTTATAAAAATAACATCAGTAAGCTGGATGTTAATGAATGTTTAAAAGCTGTGATCAACTTCATGGACAGCCAATGGGAGTTACCAGTAACATTCACACCGCAAGTTACCGGTAACATAATATTCATAAACCGGTGTTAGACGTGAAACTCGAAAGGATAATTCAATGAAAGCTATGACGAGAACAATTATCGCCGCAGCGGTAACAGGTTTGGTATCTATGTCTGCAATGGCTGCGGATTTCAAGCTGAAAATCCAATCTTCGGATCCATCCGGAGATCGCAACTTCCAGATTCAGCAAGACTGGGCCGAGCGGGTCGAAAAAATGTCCGGCGGACGTATCGATATTGACCTGTTACCTGTTGGGGCAGTGGTTAAACACACCGAAACCCTGAGTGCGATCAAAATGGGGATCCTGGATGGTCATCTGACCGCGACTGAATTCTTCTCTGGTCAGGATCCGGCTTTCGGCCTGTTAGGTAACATGGTGGGTGCCTGGTCAGATACAACCCAACTGCTGCAATACATGAACTACGGTGGTGGCAACGAACTTTTAACCGAACTTTACAAACCATACGGTGTTCATTTTGTTGGTGCTTCAACAACAGGTGTTGAATCTCTGGTATCTAAGAAGCCGCTTGATGGTGTTGCAGATCTGAAAGGTCTGAAACTGCGTGCGCCAGAAGGGCTGGTGCAGCAAGTCTTTGCGGCGGCGGGGGCGACACCGGTTAACCTGCCGGGTTCTGAAGTATTCACCGGCCTGAGTAAGGGCGTCATTGATGCGGCTGATTACACCGTATTCTCGACTAACCAAAAAGCAGGCATGAATGATGTCGCGGCTCATCCGGTTCAACCGGGTTTCCACTCTCTGCCTCTGATCGATGTTTCTATCAGCGAGAAGAAATGGGAAAAAATGCCGGCAGATTTGCAACAAATTCTTGTGACGTCAGTACGTGATTTCTCTTATGACATTACCACTCAGCTGAAAATTGCCGACCAGGCAGCGGTGAAAGAAGCCAATGCCAATCCTAAAATTACCATTCATAACTGGTCTGATGAAGAACGTAAGAAATTCCGTGCTATCGCCCGCGATCAGTGGGCGGTATTTGCAGAGCGTTCTCCGAATGCGAAGAAGGTCTATGATTCTGTGACTACCTTCCTGCAAAACAACGATCTTCTATAACTATCCTATATATTTTCTTTCCATTGAGAGAGGGCGACTTTGCCCTCTCTGTTAAAGCAAGAGTTCGTTATGAGCGAGAAGAAGCTACCGGCTGCGCCTATTCATGATGAGCAGCCTAAAAACGCGCTGGACGTTTGGATTGTGCGTGCTGGTAATGCGTTCAGTCTGCTGTTTCTGGTAACGGTTGCGATTTCTTTTTATGAAGTCGTCATGCGTTATGTGTTTGACTCTCCCACCACTTGGGTACATGAGACGGCGGCCTTTATCGGTGGTGCGTTATTTGTGTTTGGCGGTGTCTATGCCATGGCATCGAATAAACATGTTCGTGTGGTGCTAATTTATGATCATGTGTCACCACGTGCACGTCATTATCTTAATTTAGTCCATCACATTGTCGGATTAGCCTTTGCCGGCATGATGGCGTATGCCTCTTATATTACTGTTGAAGCTTCCTGGTTTGCACCGTGGGGCGAGATGCGTCTGGAAACCTCAGGTTCTGCTTTTAACCCGCCTTATCCGGCGCTGCTGAAAGCGGTTATTTTTGTCACTCTGGTGATTTTGGTCGTGCAATTTGTGTTGCACCTGATTCAGGAAATTCAAGCCCTAAGGAAAAAGCGCGATGTTTGATCTTTCTTCAATTGGTATTGAATGGGGCAGTCTGCTCATGCTGGTGATGATGATCGGCTTGCTGCTGACAGGTATGCAGCTGGCGTTCGTTACCGGTTTCGTTGCCATCTTCTTTACCCTGGGATGGTTTGGTGTCGATGCTATTCCTCTGATTACCAGCCGTATGTACAGCTTCGCTTCGGACTACATTTTCCTGGCTATTCCGATGTTTGTACTGATGGCGGCGATGCTGGATCACTCCGGGATTGCGCGCGATTTATTTGATGCGATGAAATCCGTCGGACGCCGTGTGCGTGGCGGTGTGGCCGTACAAACGCTGCTGGTTGCAGTACTTTTGGCATCGATGTCCGGCGTTATCGGTGGTGAAACCGTTCTGTTGGGTATCCTGGCACTGCCACAGATGCTGCGACTCGGTTATGACCGCAAACTGGCTATCGGTACAACCTGTGCCGGTGGTGCGTTGGGTACTATGTTGCCGCCAAGTATCGTACTGATTATTTATGGTATGACCGCCAGTGTATCAATCGGCGACCTGTTTAAAGCCGCCTTTGTTCCGGCGTTTATTTTGGCGATGTGTTACGTTGCATATGTGCTGATTCGTTGTTATCTGAATCCTTCACTGGCACCGGAATTTGATCAGCAAGAGCTGGAAGAAGATAACGAGCGCCCGAATTACTTTAAAGCACTGTTCTTCCCGCTACTATCGGTGGCTGTGGTATTAGGCAGTATTTATACCGGTGTGGCATCGGTCACCGAAGCATCGGCCCTTGGTGTCGTCGGTATTATGTTCAGTGCGGTTATTCGCGGTGAGATGGGCTGGACGATGCTCAAAGAGAGTGCCATCGCCACTATGCGTACCTGTGGGATGATCATCTGGATCGGTATTGGCGCGACGGCTCTGGTCGGGGTTTACAACCTGATGGGTGGTATCGACTTTGTTGAAGAGACGATTCTGGCTCTGTCGGGCGGTAGTGCCATTGCGACTTTGCTGATCATGATGGTGATTCTGCTGGTGTTGGGTATGTTCCTGGACTGGGTCGGTGTTGCTCTGCTTACCATGCCTATTTTCGTACCTATCATCATCAATCTGGGCTATGACCCAATCTGGTTTGGTGTTGTGTTCTGTCTGAACATGCAGGTTTCTTTCCTGTCACCACCATTCGGTCCGGCGGCTTTCTATCTCAAATCGGTAGCGCCGAAGGACATCAGTCTGGGATTGATTTTCTCGTCACTGATTCCGTTTATTTGTATGCAAATTCTGGTACTGGGACTGGTTATTGTGTTCCCGCAACTCGCGATGTGGTGGCAGTAACCTTAAGCGACCAATTTCAATTTGAGCACAAAGGCCCCATTTGAGTGGGGCCCAGGGAAGTATTGTCCTATGAAAGCGAAAAAAATCTTAGTAATGGGTGTATCCGGTTGCGGTAAGAGTTCAGTTGGCAGCCAGATGGCGCAGCGATTGGGTCTGACCTTCTTTGACGGTGATGACTTTCATCCTCAGCACAATGTCGACAAAATGAGTCAGGGTATTCCTCTGACCGATGAAGACCGTTACGGTTGGCTGCAAACGCTCAATCGTCTGTTTATTGATAATGACTCAGCGGTCATTGCCTGCTCGGCGCTTAGGCCGCAGTATCGCGATATCTTGCGCGAGAATAATGACGAGTTAGTGATCATCTATCTGCAAGGCGATTACGACACCATTTGGTCGCGCTTAAGTCAGCGTGCAGACCACTATTTTCAGGGTGAAAAAATGCTGCGTAGCCAGTTTGAAACTCTGATTGAGCCTGGTGCTGATGAAGCGATATTTATCGATATTACTCAGCCGATGGATGAGGTGGTTGCGAAAGCGCTACAGGCGATTGCGGACAAAACCTGAACTCGATAGTAGGATCATAACCTTCATTGCTGCTGTGATGACTATATCGATAACAAAGCGCCTCCGGGCGCTTTGTTGTTTATGTAACTCAAGGATTGGCTCTGAAGCTGAGCCACAAAGTGCCAGAGCCGCTGGGTTGCACCAGCACATCGATATGAAATTGATATAAAACTGGGAAATTGACATGAAACTAATAGAGAGATACGGTCGATCGGCGATATAGTGAAACAACAAGCAGTCTGTCCTATCAGACGCAATGAGAACAACAAGGTTATATCTATGCTTAAAATAGCAATGTTAAGTACCGGTGAGGAAGTACTGCATGGTGACATCGTCGATACTAATGCAGCCTGGATGTCCCGCGAATTTTTTGAACACGGCTTTTCTTTATCCAAGCGTTCGACAGTCGGCGATGCACAGCCTGTATTAGCAGAAGAAATGCTGATGCTGAGCTTTAATAACGACATTGTGATTGTGAATGGTGGCCTTGGGCCTACCACTGATGACTTAAGTGCGGCTGCGGCATCACAGGCCGCTGAGCAGCAACTGGTTCTGTTCCCGCAGTGGCTGGAGCGTCTGGAGACCTTTTATGCGGCCCGAAACCGCACCATGCCGGAAAGCAATATTAAGCAGGCGATGTTGCCGGAAAACGCGACCATTATCGATAACCCGATCGGTACTGCGTGTGGTTTCA
This sequence comes from Vibrio sp. H11, assembly GCF_004804295.1. Taxonomy (NCBI): domain Bacteria; kingdom Pseudomonadati; phylum Pseudomonadota; class Gammaproteobacteria; order Vibrionales; family Vibrionaceae; genus Vibrio; species Vibrio sp. H11. The sequence goes on from NZ_SSHN01000005.1 coordinate 290,942, forward strand.
AAATGCAGATTAACGACTGCTGGTTCTATTTTACGCCCGGTGTCCCAAAAGAGTTTAAGCGTATGGTGGCTGAGCAGATCCTGCCTGATCTGAAGCGTAACTATCCGGAGCAGGCTGGGCTGGAGTGCAGCCGTTTGTATACCTTTGGTTCCTCTGAATCAGGGATCGCAGACAAACTGGATAAGCTGCATCTGCCGCAGGGCTATGTGCTGGGTTACCGTTCCTATATGCCCTTTATTGAGGTGAAGCTGTTTGGTCCGAAGAGTGATCTCGATACGCGGGTGAAATTCCTCCAGCTTATGTATTCCCTCCTGGAGCAGCATGTGGTGAGTGTTGATGAACCGATGCTGGCCCATATCGGCCATCTAATGGCCGATAAAGGTCTTTCATTGTCGATAGCAGAACAAGCAACCAAAGGGTGGTTATCGCACTGGTTGCTCAGTAATGAGCAGGTCGAAGTGTTGAGTGGCCATAGTTGGGTTCTGAGTCATGGTACGGATGCCGGACTGGGTGAAAAAGATCCGCTCGCAGCGGTGTTTGCTCTGGCCGGTGCGACCAAAGATAAATGCACGACCGACCTGGCACTGGTTACCGGCCCTCTGAATGAGGATACATTCAGTGTCGCGCTCTCTTCTCCGCAGGGAGAGTGGGGGCAACTGTTTAAATTCAGCCGTGCGTTCAGCGCTCAGGAACAAAAGGAGCTGATGGGTACCGTTGCGGCCGATATGCTGCGTCGTTATTTGTCCGGTAAAAACGTTCTGGCACAGTACGGTTCGCTGTCGACGTTGAAGGAACTCTACTTGCCGGCCAATGTACTTAAAGGCTGAGTAGATGGTTAACGGTTAATGAGTCGGTCTGATTTCTCTTTAGAAATAACCCGAATGCTAATAAACGGATTGTCTATCCATCGAATGGGTAATAAGACATTGAATTATATGCTTATTACCCATCTGACTTTATCCCCGCCAGTTATACCAAAATTATCTAAATGTTAAGCACATGATTTATTGGGTGATGCTAAAACTGTCTTAAATCTGAGCCATCTCGTTTGCGTGATTGCACTTAAACTAAGTTCTGTTGTGTTCCATTTCAGCGGGAGGCTGGTATGTTCCATCAATCAAGGATTTTGGTTTGGTATGAAGTGGCAAGTCAGAAAGTGGTTCTGGGAGAGGCTGTAGGGAGTGTGAATCGGGATGTGGTTTCTTTATGGCTGCATGCCCCGGCAGACAGCAATCAGATCGATTATCAGGGTTATCGTTTGTCTCTGTATGATGATGGTGGAAGAGAGATCGCCAATAAGTCGGTCTCTATGGGGACCGCCGATCAGATTTTAGGTGGTGAGTTTAAGTAGGGAAGGAGCACAGCCGCTGTTAATGCCTGCATTTTATATTGTTCCGCTTAAAAATTCGTATTGTTCCAGCTAACTCGTATTGCTTCACTTAAATGTGTGGCGACAAGAGGTGTATGTGGATAGATGTGCTTAGGGCAGGCAGCGAGTTGAAGAAAAAGCGCAACTAAAAAGCCAGAGTCGTGCACTCTGGCTTTTTTCATTGCGTTGCTCAGTGTGTTCGGACGGTGACACCGCTAAACCACTGAGTGGAGACTAGGCGCGTTTGGCTTTGACATGATAGTTGACGTTGACCAACTCTACAGCCGTTTTGGCCTTACAGATACACGGCAAGATTTCATCACTTTCCGTGTAGGCCATAGCAAAACCAACGTATTCGACTTCACCTGATAGCAGAGTACAGCGGCAGGCGCCACAATGGCCGTCCCGGCAGTTGTATTCAGGGTTCAATCCGGCCTGCTCCATGGTTTCGAGCAGAGTATTAGACGGATTGGACTCAATGTTGACGATTTTGTTGATTTTAATCGAAGCCATTACAGTTCAAAGCCCTCGAAGTCATTGGCTTTGACTTCGTTGTCGATTTGACCGACGAGGTAAGAACTGATTTCTGCTTCCTGTGGCGCAACCTGAACGTTGTCAGAAGATAACCAGGCATTGATCCACGGAATCGGGTTGCTGGTCGCACCAGGGTACGCAGGCTCGAGACCAACCGCATGCATACGAATGTTGGTGATGTACTCAACATACTGACACAGGATGTCTTTGTTCAGGCCAATCATCGAGCCGTCTTTGAACAGATATTCTGCCCATTCTTTCTCTTGCTCAGCGGCCTGCTTGAACAGGTCAAAACTCTCTTGCTTACACTCTTCAGCGATCTGCAGGAAGGCAAAATCATCCATACCGTTGCGCAGCAGGTTGATCATATGCTGCGTACCGGTCAGGTGCAGTGCTTCATCACGGGCGATCAACTTGATGATTTTGGCATTACCTTCCATCAGTTCACGTTCGGCAAAAGCGAATGAACAGGCAAAGCTGACGTAGAAGCGAATCGCTTCCAGCGCGTTAACCGACATCAGGCATAGGTACAGCTTTTTCTTCAGGCCGTTTAGCGTGATGTGAACAGTTTCGCCGTTGATTTCGTGGCTACCTTCACCGTAACGGTGGTAATCGTTACTCATTTTGATCAGATCATCGTAGAAGTGAGCGATGTCTTTCGCGCGCTTGATGATGTGCTCATTCTCAACGATGTCGTCAAACACCAATGCAGGATCGTTCACGATGTTACGGATGATGTGCGTGTACGAACGAGAGTGGATGGTTTCAGAGAATGACCAGGTTTCAATCCAGGTTTCCAGCTCAGGAATAGAGACCAGTGGCAGCAGAGCGACGTTCGGGCTGCGGCCCTGGATTGAGTCAAGCAGGGTCTGGTATTTCAGGTTGGAGATAAAAATGTGTTTCTCGTGATCTGGCAATTTCGCGTAGTCGATACGGTCGCTGGAGACATCAACTTCTTCCGGACGCCAGAAAAAAGAAAGCTGTTTTTCAATCAGCTTTTCGAAAATATCGTATTTCTGCTGGTCGTAGCGTGCGACGTTAACCGGCTGACCCAGAAACATAGGTTCTTTAAGTTGGTTATTTTTTGTTTGAGTAAAAGTACTGTAAGCCATTGTGCCTTCATCCGTTTCGCCCCCTGCAGAGCAGAGGGCATTCAAGTCAATTAGTGTCAGTTCAAATCTGATTAGATCTTACAAGCACCGCTTGCGCAATCGTCGTCGGCTGGTTGAACCGCATCTTTCTGATCGTCTTTCGCACCATCACGAGTGTTATGGTAGTACAGTGTTTTCACACCAAATTTATACGCAGTCAGCAGGTCCTGAAGCAGTTTCTTCATTGGAACCTTGCCGCTTTCGTAACGACTTGGGTCATAGTTAGTATTGGCTGAAATTGCCTGGTCAACAAATTTCTGCATGATACCGACTAAGTGCAAATAACCATCATTTGAACCGATGTTCCACAGCAGTTCATAGTTGTCTTTCAGACGAGTGAACTCAGGAACAACCTGTTTCAGAATACCATCTTTAGACGCTTTGACGGAAACGTAACCACGTGGCGGCTCGATACCGTTGGTTGCGTTTGAAATCTGTGATGACGTTTCTGAAGGCATCAGAGCAGTCAGCGTTGAGTTACGCAGACCGTGCTCCATGATCTCGCTACGCAGTGCATCCCAGTCGTAATGCAGTGCTTCGTCACAGATCAGATTGATGTCGTTCTTATAGGTATCAATCGGCAGCAGACCTTTCGCGTAATTGGTCTCGTTAAATGCCGGACATGCACCTTGCTCTTTAGCCAGGTTCACCGACGCTTTCAACAGGTAGTACTGCATCGCTTCAAAGGTTCGGTGAGTCAGGGCATTCGCGCTGCCATCTGAGTATTTCACACCGTGTTTCGCCAGGTAGTATGCATAGTTGATCACGCCCACACCCAGAGTACGACGATTCATGGTTGACTTGTAAGCCGCTGGCAGAGGGTAGTCCTGATAATCCAGCAGTGCATCAAGCGCACGTACCACAAGCTCAGCCAGTTCTTCAAAATCATCCAGATTCTGGATTGCACCCAGGTTAAATGCAGACAGAGTACACAGCGCGATTTCGCCGCTGTCATCTTCAACGTTCACCAGAGGTTTGGTCGGCAGAGCAATTTCCAGACACAGGTTAGACTGACGTACCGGAGCAACGCTCGCATCAAACGGGCTGTGAGTATTACAGTGGTCGACGTTCTGAATGTAGATACGACCAGTTGATGCGCGCTCCTGCATCAGCAGGGAGAACAGCTCAACCGCTTTAACGCTACGCTGTTTGATCGAAGGATCGTTTTCGTATTTAACATACAGGCGTTCGAACTCGTCCTGGTCCTGGAAGAATGCATCGTACAGGCCCGGTACATCAGACGGTGAGAACAGAGTGATGTTGCCACCTTCCACCAGACGTTTGTACATCAGCTTATTCAGCTGCACACCGTAGTCCATATGACGTACACGGTTTTCTTCAACACCGCGGTTGTTTTTCAGTACCAGCAAAGATTCAACTTCACCGTGCCAGACAGGGTAGAAGACAGTCGCTGCGCCACCACGAACACCACCTTGAGAACAGCATTTCACCGCCGTTTGGAAGTATTTGTAGAACGGGATACAACCTGTGTGGAACGCTTCGCCACCACGGATCTCAGATCCCAAAGCACGAATACGACCCGCGTTAATACCGATACCGGCACGTTGGGAAACGTATCGTACGATCGAGCTCGCTGTTGCGTTGATTGAATCCAGGCTGTCACCACACTCGATCAGTACACATGAACTGAACTGACGGGTAGGCGTGCGCACGCCAGACATAATTGGTGTAGGCAATGAAATCTTGAACGTCGATGTCGCATCGTAAAAACGTTTTACGTAATCCAGACGCGTATCTTTCGGGTACTTAGCGAACAGGCATGCTGCTACCAGAATGTACAGGAACTGTGCACTCTCGTAGATCTGACCGGTTACGCGGTTTTGTACAAAGTACTTACCTTCCAGCTGTTTGACTGCAGCGTAAGAGAAATTCAAATCACGGCGATGGTCGATGAAGCCATTCATCAACTCGAATTCTTCGCGTGTATAGTCTTCCAGCAGGTGTTTGTCGTACTTACCTTTTTCCACCATCGCAGATACGTGATCCAGCAGCAGTGGCGGCTCATACTGGCCATACGCTTTCTTACGTAGGTGGAAAACCGCCAGGCGTGCAGCCAGGTATTGGTAATCCGGCGTCTCTTCTGAAATCAGATCCGCAGCGGATTTGATGATGGTTTCATGAATGTCAGAGGTGGTAATGCCATCGTAGAACTGGATATGAGCACGAAGTTCTACTTGTGATACAGAGACATTGTCCAGACCTTCAGCGGCCCATGCGATCACACGGTGGATCTTTTCTAGATCAATCTTTTCTTTGCGGCCATCACGCTTGGTGACAGTGAGTTGTTGGTTCATTCTACTTTATTTCCCTAACAAAACTGATAAAAGCCGTATTTTTGAGTAATTCTTGTAAAGTGAATCCCGGCTTTGTGATCAAGTTCGCCCTACATATAGAGTCCTAAACACTATATGTAGGGGTGCATCAGTATTCGGGTTACAAGATAGTGCTATTGAGGGGGTAATGCAAGTTGGAGATCTTGAACAGTTTGTGGATAACTTGCGAAATAAAAAAATTCAGTTAGTAGACACTCACCGATGACGAAAGGGCAGAATTACGTGTAAGAAATTGTGATTCTCAGATCGCTTTTTTCGTAACCAAGAGAGAAAAAAAATCTCTTGATCTTTAGGTAAAAACTCTATCGCCGTTTTCGTCAGATCAACGGCGAGGATCAATACAAAAATACGCTAAAACTTGACCATGTGGTGATAAACCAGACGGCGGGTTTTAGCGTACACTATATGTAATTAATGTAATTAAAGAGTCCGTTGCCAAAGCATACAAGTTAATACTGTCGTCGTTTACGTCTTACGCCAGCTCACTGAGGTCTGAAACCGACGTTACTTATGCTCGGGTCATCAGATTAACAGCTTGGGCCATCAGATTAACCTTGTGTGCACAATGTAATTGACATCCACATTGCGACCGAGGCGGTAGGTATCTGTCAATGGATTGTATTGCAGACCGGTAATCCCTTGCTCTTGCAGGGAAGTGGTGTCAATCATTTTCATCATTTCTGAGGGACGAATAAACTTCTCGTGATCGTGAGTGCCTTGCGGAACAATCTTGAGTAACTTCTCTGCGCCGACGATGGCGAACAGATAAGATTTAAAGTTACGGTTCAGGGTCGAGAAGAAGACATGACCGCCAGGTTTGACCAGCGCTGCACAAGACTGAATGACGGACAGCGGATCCGGGACATGTTCCAACATTTCCATACAGGTTACGACATCATAAGCCTGCGGGTTTTGCTCTGCGTGATCTTCAATAGTACTTTGGATGTAATCGAGTTTGGTTCCCGTTTCCAGGGCATGCAGTCGGGCTACTTCCAGCGGCTCTTTGCCCATATCCAGCCCGGTCACCTGAGCGCCTTCACGCGCCATGCTTTCTGCCAGGATGCCTCCGCCGCAACCGACATCGAGAACTTTTTTGCCAAACAAGCCGTTGACACGTTCTTGTACATAGTTGAGACGTAGTGGGTTGATCTGATGCAGTGGTTTAAACTCGCCTTCCAGATCCCACCAACGTGATGCCATTTCTTCGAACTTCTTGATTTCGTTCGGGTCGACGTTTTGAGGTTTACTCATACTTGTTATGCCTGTATTACGCGTCCATGGATGAGTCCGCATTATAGCGCTGATCGCTTGTTACACCAGTTGTTCTGCCTGAATAAAAAAAGAACGAACAAAAAATAATCTGTTTTCAGTTGGATATGGGAGTAGTGTGTAAATTCTCGGCAGTTGATTCACAACAAAGGTCACAACCTGATAAAAGGGGAGGGAAAGTGATGCCGAACCTTAGAAACTTGTGTTATATTTTTTCACCTTATAAGTATCAATAATATCCAGGTGTGTGGACGAAACCATTTATGTTGATTCCGGCATAGGGTTCGTTTTGTCTGGATATACCGATCAAACTATAGAGGGATAATGGCTCTATGAGCGATCTAGCTAAAGAGATCACGCCCGTAAACATTGAAGATGAGCTACGAGGTTCATACCTTGACTACGCGATGTCAGTTATCGTGGGTCGTGCTCTTCCTGATGTGCGTGATGGCCTAAAACCAGTTCACCGTCGCGTACTGTTCGCGATGAATGTGCTGGGTAACGACTGGAATAAACCATATAAAAAATCTGCCCGTGTGGTTGGTGATGTAATCGGTAAATATCACCCGCATGGCGACAGTGCTGTATACGATACCATCGTACGCATGGCGCAGCCTTTCTCGCTGCGTTACATGCTGGTCGATGGTCAGGGTAACTTTGGTTCTATCGACGGTGACTCCGCCGCGGCAATGCGTTACACCGAAGTACGCATGTCTAAAATTGCCCATGAGCTGCTGGCTGACCTGGACAAAGAAACGGTTGATTACGTACCGAACTATGACGGTACCGAACAGATCCCTGCGGTTCTTCCGACTAAAATTCCAAACCTGCTGGTGAACGGTGCTTCCGGTATCGCTGTAGGTATGGCGACCAACATTCCTCCGCATAACCTGACAGAAGTTGTTGACGGCTGTCTTGCTTATATCGACAACGAAGAGATCACTATCGATGAACTGATGGACTACATTCCAGGTCCTGATTTCCCGACAGCGGCTCTTATCAGTGGTCGTAAAGGCATTATCGATGCTTACAAAACGGGTCGCGGTAAGATTTACATGCGTTCCAAAGCGGATATCGAAACAGACAAAAATGGCCGTGAGACCATTATTGTCAGCGAGATCCCGTACCAGGTAAACAAAGCGCGTCTGATTGAAAAGATCGCTGAACTGGTGAAAGACAAGAAAGTTGAAGGTATTAGTGCACTGCGTGACGAGTCGGATAAAGACGGTATGCGCATTGTTATTGAGTGTAAGCGTGACGCTGTCGGCGAAGTTGTTCTGAACAACCTGTACACGAACACCCAACTGCAGACCACTTTCGGTATTAACATGGTCGCGCTGGACAATGGTCAGCCTAAACTGTTTAACCTGAAAGAGATGCTGAAGTGCTTCGTGGATCACCGCCGTGAAGTGGTGACGCGCCGTACTATTTTTGAGCTGCGTAAAGCACGCGAACGTGCCCATATCCTGGAGGGTTTGGCACTGGCTCTGGCGAACATCGATGACATCATTGATCTGATTCGTAAAGCGCCAACGCCGGCAGAAGCCAAAGCGGGTCTGATTGCCCGTGGTTGGGATCTGGGTAATGTTGCGGCTATGCTGGAACGCGCCGGTACTGATGCTGCTCGCCCTGAATGGCTGGAGCCTCAGTACGGTATTCGTGATGGTCAGTACTTCCTGACTGAACAACAGGCTCAAGCGATTCTTGACCTTCGTCTGCACAAGCTGACTGGTCTTGAGCACGAGAAGATCCTGGACGAATACAAACAGTTGCTGGAGCAAATTGCAGAACTGATGCACATCCTGGCGAGCACTGAGCGTCTGATGGAAGTGATTCGTGAAGAACTGGAAGCGATTCGTGACGGATTCGGTGATGCTCGCCGCACTGAAATCACGGCAGCCAGCCACGATATCGATCTGGAAGAGCTGATTGCCCGCGAAGATGTAGTTGTGACGCTGTCACATGAAGGTTACGTTAAGTACCAGTTACTGAGCGACTATGAGTCTCAGCGTCGTGGCGGTAAAGGTAAGAGTGCGACCCGCATGAAGGACGAAGATTACATCGAACGTCTGCTGGTGGCGAATACTCACGACAATATTCTGTGCTTCTCGACCCGTGGTAAGACCTATCGTCTGAAAGTGTACCAATTGCCGCTGGCAAGTCGTACTGCACGTGGTAAGCCTATCGTCAATCTGCTTCCTCTGGAAGAGAACGAACGTATCACTGCGATTCTGCCGGTAACCGAGTTTACGGAAGATAAGTTTATCTTCATGGCAACCGGTGACGGTACAGTTAAGAAGACTTCGCTTGATCAGTTCGCTAACGTACGTGCGAACGGTCTGATTGCCGTCAATCTGCGTGACGACGACTCGTTGATTGGTGTCGATATCACTGATGGCGAAAATGAAATCATGCTGTTCTCGAAATTCGGTAAAGTCGTTCGCTTTAAAGAAGCCGAAGAATCTGTGGTTGTGGATGAGAACGGAAATCCGGTTCTTGATGAGAATGGTCAGCCAGAGATTAAGTTCAAAGGTGTTCGTCCTATGGGGCGTACCGCTTCAGGTGTACGAGGTATGAAACTGGCAGAGGGCGATAAAGTGGTATCTTTGATCGTTCCTAAGACTGACGGTGACGTTCTGACGGTAACTGAAAACGGTTATGGTAAACGCACGGTGTTGGCGGAATATCCGACCAAAGGTCGTGGCACCCAGGGTGTGGTTTCTATCAAAGTTTCTGATCGTAACGGCGAAGTCGTAGGTGCGGTACAGGTCGACGAAGGTGATGAATTTATGATGATCACTAACGCCGGTACTCTGGTACGTACCCGTGTCGCTGAAGTGAGTCAGGTTGGTCGTAACACCCAAGGTGTGACACTGATTCGTACCGCTGAAGACGAGAAAGTCGTTGGCCTGCAGCGCATTGAAGAAATTGAAGATGCGGATTTACCGGAAGATATCGATGCTGAAGCGCAGTCGGTTTCATCGGATGAATCAGAGCAGCCAGAGAGCAACGCAACTGATTCAACAGATAGTGACTCTGACGAGTAATGACTGTCGTTGTTAAAAAGTACTGTCGTTGTTAAAAAGTACGATGCTTGAAAAACACTATAGTTGACAAAAAGCCGGGCCGTTGAGCCCGGCTTTTTTATAACGCCACTGACGGTTTATTATGAACAGATAGTCTGTTACGGCACTAATGGGTTATCACTAAATGGGATATCAGGAACGGATAGTCTATTAAGTCATAAATAGCTATATCAGCCGAGTCACTGCTCAATCAAATCACGACTGCGAAAAACACACGCCTTGCCAGACTCATTATTGTTAAACCATATTTTGGCGTATGGGAAGGTTTGGTATTTGGATTAGCTTTGAACCAAGGATCATTGGTTTTGATCCGGAGGCGGTGACGATCGCTAAATCTCAATTAGTGCACAAACAATCATCAGGATGGCTATAAAACCCGATTAAATACAGTGCGTTAAGTGAGTTTGAGTTTAATTGTGTATCTATTAATAATATAGATTTGATGGTTGTATTTATTGAATATATCTATTGGCATGATCATTAGTATTTATATTGCGATCATATTGATAAGCAGAATCTAAATAAAAATAACAACATATAAAATGTGACAATTATTCCAAAAATTAAATTTCAGTCACATTGATTTCGATAAAATGATATTATTTTGACATAGAGACAAATAATCAGCGGGAAAAGGCAGTGGACTATTCAGTGATTAAGCAATTAAAGCAGGACTTTTATGCACAGATTAGTGCATTGCAGTCTTATGCTCTGCCACAATCAAAACCTACTTTGTCTTTCCTGACGCCGGAAGAACTTAAAGAGCTGGAACAGCTTTGGGTTGAACTGGCGGTATGGAAAAAGACACAGAGCCATTAATTTACTGAATTATAAGTACTTTTCTCAAACCCAGCCCTTATCAAAAAGCGCTGGGTTTTTTATTGCAGTTTTTCTAAATTGTTATATTATAACATTTAGATGTTTTTGTGATCTTTTCGTTGAAAATTGGGGTATCAGTCCCCATAGTATGTTCACAGAGAGAGTTTTAGAATGCATACAATAACAAGCATGCATCCAGTAATGATTCAGGTGAGTGCAGATATGGCGGAAGTTAGAGCCAGAGTTGATTTTAAAGTAGGTGCGCAGAGCAATATTGATGCAGAAATCCTCTCTTTCAGAGGGTTGAAGACCGATAAAGAGCATGTCGCTGTTATTTTCAAATCAGCAGATAAAAATCAAGAAGTTCCTTTAGTGCGTATGCATTCAGAGTGTCTGACCGGCGATGTTTTTCATTCGTCGCGCTGTGATTGTGGCGAGCAGCTGGAGGAAACCATTAATAAGATGGGTGAGCATGGCGGGATTATTTTATACCTGCGCCAGGAAGGTCGCGGTATCGGTTTATATAACAAAATCGATGCGTACCGTCTGCAGAGTGAAGGTATGAACACTTATGAAGCTAATAACCATCTCGGTTTTGGGGATGATCTGCGTGATTTCAGTGAAGCTGCACAAATGCTGCAGGCTTTAAACGTAGAAAAGATCCGTCTGGTGACCAACAATCCGAAAAAGGTACGTGAACTGAAAGAGTACGGTATCGACATCGTGGAAGTGGTACATACTGCAGCCCACATTAAATCAGGTAATGAGAATTACCTCCGTGCCAAAGTGTCTCACGGCAAGCATCAGCTCAAGTGGTAGTTTTGTAAGCGCTGATAAGCCGACTTCACATTTCATTGATAAAAACCTCACTTCGGTGAGGTTTTTTTTGTTACCACTTGAAAAAGAATTGTAAATTTGTATTATCGCGGCTAAGAGTGAAAATGATAATAATTAGCACTACGTATTAATCAAAGCAAAACAAGGATGCTTTAATGAAAGTTAAGTCACTTTTAGTCCAATCTATTGCAGCCTCTTTGGCCCTCTCTTCTGCGGCCAGTTTCGCGGCTGTGAGTCAGGACCAGGTCGTTGAACATTACGCAGACGTTGCCCACGCCGTGTTCGCGGATGCTCTGGTTACTGCGAAAAAACTCAATCAGTCAATCGATGCTTTTCTGGCTCAACCGTCACAAGCTCAGCTACAACAAGTCAAACAAGCCTGGTTACAAGCGCGTGTACCATACCAACAATCTGAAGTTTTCCGTTTTGGTAACGCGGTTGTCGACGACTGGGAAGGCCAGCTGAATGCCTGGCCGCTGGATGAGGGGCTGATCGATTACGTAGCGGATGATTATCAGTATGAACTGGGTAACGCGGGCGCAAGCGCTAACATTATTGCCAATAGAAGTCTGACGATTGGCGCGACGACGATGGATGTGGCTGAAATTACCCCTGAGCTGATTGCCAGCCTGAATGAACTGGGTGGTTCAGAGGCGAATGTGGCATCAGGCTATCACGCGATTGAATTCCTGCTGTGGGGGCAAGATCTTCATGGCACGCAGCCAGGTGCGGGCGAACGTCCATATACGGATTATGTCCAGGGCAGCGAATGTACTCATGGCAACTGTGACCGTCGTGCGCAATACCTGAAAGCATCCGCTCAACTGCTGGTACAGGATCTGGAGTGGATGGAAAAGCAGTGGTCTGCGGATGAGAAAGGTAACTACCGTCAGGAGCTGCTTGCTGATTCTGCACAAAATGGCCTGCGTAAAATGTTGTTTGGTATGGGTTCGCTTTCACTGGGAGAGTTGGCTGGCGAGCGTATGAAGGTCGCTCTGGAAGCGAACTCTACAGAAGATGAGCATGACTGTTTCTCTGATAACACTCATAACTCTCACTTCTATAACGAGCAGGGTATTTACAACGTTTATACCGGTACTTACGCTCGCGTTGACGGTTCAACGTTAAAAGGTGCGTCAATCTTTGATCTTGTTGCCCAGAAAGACGACAAAGCCGCCAAAGAAATCATGCAGCAGTTTGACGCTGCACGCGATCAGGTTGGTGAGCTGGTGACGTCAGCAGAGAAAAACAATCAACACTTTGATCAACTGATTGCTGCCGATAATCCGCAAGGTAACGCTCTGGTTAATAAAGCCATTGCGTCTTTGGTTGCACAGACCGCATCTATTGAGCGAGCCGCGAACGTGATTGGTATTGATAACCTGAATCCGGACACCGCTGATCACGAGTTCTGAGCCAGTAGTTATAGTTATTGAACCTCTGAATTAACACGACCCAATCGCCCGGGAGTTCACGCCAGTGACTTTTCGGCCGGTTGGGTTTCTCGCTTTGAATAATAAGAGAATAACGGAATGAAATGGGTTTACTCTGCGCTCCTTGTGGGGATAATTTCAGCTCAGGTATGGGCCACTGATGTTGCATCAGGCGGGGCAACCAGTACCCGTAAAGATGGGCAGAATGCCTATTCGATGCCAGCCTCAAATCTCCCGTTATCGAAACGACTCGATTTCAGCGTAGGAAATAGCTTTTTTCGTAACCCCTGGGTGGCCGCGCCATCTTCTACTGAAGCTCGTGACGGTCTCGGACCTCTGTTTAATACCAACGGGTGTCAGAATTGCCACATTAAAGACGGGCGAGGGCATCCCCCTGAACAGGGTGATCAACAAGCGGTATCTATGCTGGTTCGTCTGAGCATTCCGGCGTTGACTGAACAGCAAAAATCGGTTTATCGTCAACAAGGCGTGGTACCCGAACCAACCTATGGTGCGCAACTGCAGGATTTTGCATTGCCTGGCCACAAGGCGGAAGGACAAATTCGTATTACCTATGATGAAGTCTCGATTCAGTTTGCTGACGGGACACCGGTGCTGCTGCGAAAACCGAATCTTGCCATCACCCACCTTGCTTACGGTCCGATGCATCCGGACACTCAGTTTTCCGCCAGAATTGCACCGCCTATGATTGGTCTGGGGTTGCTGGAGAGTATTCCTGACAGTACGTTATTGAGTTGGCAGGATGTTAACGACCATGATAACGATGGCATATCCGGACGGGCGAACAAGGTCTGGGATATCGAGCAGGATAAAACCGTCATCGGTCGTTTTGGCTGGAAAGCCGGACAACCTTCACTGATGCAGCAAAATGCCTCAGCATTTAACGGTGATTTAGGCCTGACCAGCCGCCTGTTTCCTACTGAGAACTGTTCGCCACATCAAGCATTGTGTGCCAGTCTGCCGAATGGCGGTGAACCTGAAGTGAGCGACAATATATTGAATTTTGTCGAGTTTTATTCACGACATCTGGCGGTGCCGGTACGACGTAACGTCGACGACCCTGACGTCTTAGCCGGAGAACAACTGTTTCAAAGTGCAGGCTGCGCAGGTTGTCATAAAACAGAGGTTAAGACGGATAAGCGTCCTGAATTGCCTGCACTATCTGAACAAATCATTCATCCGTATACCGATTTGTTGTTGCATGATATGGGAGAAGGCCTGAGTGATGGCCGGCCGGAGGCACAAGCCCGTGCCAGCGAGTGGCGCACACCGCCGCTGTGGGGGATTGGTTACACTCAGGAAGTGAACGGTCATACCTATTATCTGCACGACGGACGCGCACGTAATTTAATGGAAGCCGTACTATGGCATGGTGGTGAAGCCCTCACTGCACGTGACCAGGTACTGCAGTTTGATCACAAGCAGCGCGCCGCGCTGATCGCATTTTTGAACTCTTTATAGGTGTGAGAATGACATTCAAATCTATAACACCGTTTGCTTTGACACTCCTTGTCTCTGCTTGTCAGAGCACTGGCTTTGGGCAGGGACAACCGCAGCAGACCCATCATATCAGCCAGCCGGTTTACCTGGCCGAGTATCAGGCAGCTTATCGTTTTAAACACCAAGCTGAACAGCTTCAGTCCGCTTTTACTGATTTTTGTGACAATTCTAATCTGTCCGGTGACGCATTAAAGCAGCAGTGGCATAGCACTATGCTGGCCTGGATGGCACTGCAAGGCCAGGAACGTGGCCCGGTAGCAGCACTGGAGCAGAGCTGGAATGTTCAGTTCTGGCCGGATAAAAAGAACACCACAGGCCGTAAGATGCAGAGACTGCTGAAGCAGGACCAGAGCTGGAGCAGCGCCGATATTGCCCGGCAAAGTGTGACTGTGCAGGGGTTGGGTGCGTTGGAATGGGCACTGTATGACAGTCAGTCACCATTGATGTCAGCGCCTGAAAAGGCGTGCCCGGCTGTCACAGCGATCAGTGCAAACCTGGCGACCAAAGCCGCTATCATTGAACAGGCCTGGCAACAAAACCCATGGACGAAAATGGATGAGCCGACCTGGCTGTCGGCGTATATTGCTCTGCTCTCAAATCAGCTTGAGTACAGCATGTCGAAAATGAGCCGTCCGCTGGCCAATATCGGTCAGCCACGTCCGTATTTCTCTGAGTCCTGGCGTTCAAAAACCTCGATGCTCAATCTGAAGGCGAACATTGAAGCGATGCAGACGCTGTATCTGAGCAGCCTGGATGGTGAACTGCGAGCACGCCAACTCAATGCTCTGGCGGATCGGGTCAAAACCCAGTATGCCAACCTGGTCTCGACCTGGCCACAAGATCCGAGTCTATTTGACATGCTGCAAAGCAAAGAGGGCTATCGTGATGTTTTGTCGCAATATAACAAGCTAGAACAATTAAAATATCTGCTGCATGACGAAGTCGCCGTTGAACTGGGCGTTGTAATAGGATTTAACTCAAGTGATGGTGACTGATCAGAATCGTCGTTCGCTGTTAAAAGCGGCATTATTCGGCGCGTGTGCTCCGGTAATGCCACTTGGCTGTGCGAGCCAGCCTGCATCGAAGCCTGCCTTGATTGGCTGCGCAATCAAAGGACGAGATAAGTTCAGTGCTGTGATTGCCGACCGGAATGGGCAAGCGATCAAGCAACTGCCTCTGCCGGGGCGCGGGCATGGCGTCGCCGTACATCCTAAACTCACCCAGGCCACTGCGTTCGCGCGTCGCCCGGGGACATTTCTGATGGTGTTTGATTATCAGAGCGGTGAAATGATTCAGCTGCGTCCGGCAGATGATCAGCGTCACTACTATGGTCACGGGGTGTATTCCAATGGCGGTGAGTGGTTATATGTCACTGAGGGAGAGCGCGGAACCAGTCGCGGCATTATTGGTGTGTACGATGTTGCCCACCAGTACCAGAAAGTTGCCGAGTTTTCCGGTTTCGGAATTGGTCCGCATGAAGTGATTGTGATGCCGGATGATCGTCTGGTGATTGGCGTCGGCGGTGTGCATACCAACGGCCGTGAGCCCCTCAATCTGGACAGCATGCAGCCAAGCCTGACTTACCTGACTCCGAACGGGACGATCCTTGAACAGGTGGCGTTGCCTGACCATCATCTCAGTATTCGCCACCTCGCGCACGATGGCAGTGACACAGTACTGTGCGGCCAGCAATATCGCGGCAAACCAGAGGATTACCCGTCACTGCTGGCAATGCATACCCAGGGAGGGGCGTTAAAACCGTTGCTGGCAGAACCTGAACAGTGGGCTCGTTTTAACCATTACATTGCCAGTATAGCGGCTAACGAACAATGGATTCTGGCGACATCGCCACGCGGAAGCTGTTACGGCATCTGGTCCAAACAAACCGGTGAGCTGGTTGAGCTGGCTGCGTTACCTGATGCATCCGGCGTGGTGGCTTATGGTGATGAATTCCAGGTGAGTTCCGGCTCGGCTTTAGTGATTAACCATCGTTATCCTGAGCGCGCGGTTCAGCATGTCTCAAATGTGCAGTGGGATAATCACTGGTCGCCAATAGCGTAAACCGCAGCACAAGGCAGAAAAAATTCCCAGTGCAGGAATCGTGTGTCAAGGCTGTAACAGGGTAAATGCCCTGGACGTAATGAAAACGACGCAGTTTTAACACACGTCAGAGTTATCATATGCCCATATCTTTTGCCATACTGAAGTATTGGCGGGCGACATGGGCATAATATCATGCAACGTTTAGGCATCCTTTTCTTGTTACTGATTTGTATCAGCACTCCGCTGTCTGCTTCTCCCTATTTCAATAAACTGGGCTGGCTTGAAGAGCCTTCTTCGGTCGAACCACTGTTACAGTTCCCCGCGCAATTAGAACGTATTTACCATGAGAATAATGATCAATTGATCTGGGGGGATATGCGGGATACTCAACATTTTGAACGCCAGCTTGATTTGGTGCGTCTTGCCAATATCAGCCCGTTGTTTGAACGTCAGTTACAAGCCCTCATTCATTATCGCAACCAGGGTAACTGGTTTGAATATGAGCTGCTGGCGACCGATACGCTGATGCTTTACTTAAGTTATGCCGAACAGGCACCACAGCAGGGGGTTAGCTGGTTTTTTGAACAGAAAAAACTGTTGAGTCTGCCTCAGCCAAGCGAGCAGGCATTGCTGGATCTGCATATTGCCATCGGTACGCAAAACATCAGTAGGCTGATTGATCAATACACGCCGTCCGATCCCGCTTATCGACAGCTACTCAGTGCCTACCGTTACCTGAATCAGCAAACGCCATTGATTATGCCGGTCTATGTTCAGGCCGGACTTAAGAAGCCCGGTGATAGTCTCGAGGACCGTAACACGTTGATCACGCGGTTGGCTTTGGTGAATATTGATGTGAGCGAGGTAAGTGACGCTGTCACGTGGTATGACAATACTCTGGTCGAGCCGGTCAAACAGTTTCAGCGTATGCATGGACTGAAAGTGGATGGTTTCATCGGGAGCAACACTCTGAAATGGCTGAATCTCAAGCTGGAGGATCGTTTGGCTTTGCTGGCTATCAATGCGGAGCGGATGCGATTATGGCCAACTGATACTGACACCAGTATTGTGGTCAATGTCCCCGGTTTCGAACTTAAATACTGGCACTCGGGTAAAGAGGTGTTTCAGTCCAAAGTGGTGGTAGGTAAGGTCAGCCGGCCGACCCCCGTGATGAATACCCGGCTTGACTCTCTGATTCTCAATCCGACCTGGAATGTGCCTTATAAAATTATGGTCGAGGATATTTTGCCGCTGGCTAAACGTGACCACACCTATCTCAGCCGGCATCATATTGATATTATTGAGAGCTGGAACTCCAGTCAGAAAATGGACCCGACTCAGATTGACTGGACTAGCGTCAAACCTAAAGCCTTTCCGTATCGTTTACGTCAGCAGTCAGGCAATCAGAACGCGCTGGGTTTGTATAAATTTAATACGCCGAACAAGCGCGCCATTTACTTGCATGATACACCGAGCAAACACCTGTTTAATAATCCGTCCCGCGCGTTCAGCTCCGGTTGTATCAGGGTTGAGCATGCCGATCGTCTGGCTGTGACTTTACTGGAGATGCAGGGAATCAATGATAAAGATTTGATGCAGGAGCAACGGGGAAGTAATCATTCGATCCCGCTTAAAAAACGCATACCTGTGCATATTATCTACCAAACAGTGTGGTACGAGGCCGGAAGCATCCACTATCGGGACGATATTTACCGCTTTGACCGCCTGAAAAATGACAGGGGATGATCCAAATCTAAATTTGCGAAAAAATGACACAGGGAAAATCCCTTTATTGGTCAAATAGTAAACTTATCTTATGACGTTCTGTGACCAAACTAGCACAAATTATGCATTTGATCTTGTCTGAGGAGTCCGGTAGTTTGCCGGATTATTAAGATCGAATTCCGTAGTTAAAGGTGTTGTTTTGAGTCTGTCACGTCGCGATTTTTTAAAGTTCGCCGGTTCTGGTTTGGTGCTTGCAACCTGTGCTCCGGGCATAGCCCATGCTTCTTATCCCCATAAACCTCGTGTGTTGGCTCTGAATAACCTGCATACCGGTGAATCATTAGAATCTTGTTATTTTAATGGTCAGCGCTATGTGCGTTCTGAGTTACAACGCCTGAATCACATTTGCCGTGATTTCCGCCAGGACGAAACCCATCCGATGGATAAAAATCTGTTCGACCAGATTTCTCGTATTCAGCAATTACTGGGGGTAGAAAGCGAAGTTCAGATTATTTCTGGTTATCGTTCGCCGGTAACTAATGCCATGTTGCGCAATCGCTCTTCCGGTGTGGCGAAAAAAAGCTTCCATATGCTGGGACAGGCAATCGATTTTCGCCTTGATGGTGTGTCACTGAAACAAGTGCATGATGCAGCGTTAAGTCTCAACGCGGGCGGTGTCGGGTACTATCCCAAGAGCCAGTTTGTCCACATAGATACTGGCCCGGTGCGTCGCTGGCAAGGCTCGTAAACGAGGCTCGGAAATTATCCACAATCCGGGGCGCAACTTGTCAAAATGAGGCGGTAATGTCATAGTTCGGGCAACTTATTTTATTGTTTCGAACAAGGTTGCCCATGTCTTTAAAATACCAGATCGTTCCTGTGACGCCTTTTGCGCAAAACTGCTCCATTGTATGGTGTGATGAAACCATGCAGGGGATTGTTGTCGATCCGGGGGGGGATGTTCAGCAACTCAAAGCGTTGATTGATGAACTTGGTGTCAAGGTCGAGCAACTGGTGTTGACTCATGGCCACCTAGATCATGTTGGCGGTACTGAACCACTGGCTGACATGCTGGGTGGGGTGGCCATTGTTGGTCCGCATCAGGACGATGATTTCTGGCTGCAAGGGCTGGAAGGTCAGAGCAAGATGTTTGGTTTTCCTCTGACCAAAGCGTTTACGCCGTCTCAGTGGCTGCAGGAAGGGGATACCATCACCTTCGGTAAGCAGGTTCTTGATGTCGTTCATACCCCGGGCCATACCCCGGGCCATGTTGTCTTGTTCAGCAATGAAGCTCGTCTGGCTTTCGTTGGTGATGTACTGTTTAACGGCAGTATCGGACGTACAGACTTTCCGCAAGGTGACTTCAATACCCTGATCAATTCCATCAAAACTAAATTGTGGCCGATGGGTAATGATGTGACTTTTGTCCCCGGTCATGGCCCGATTTCCACCTTTGGTCACGAGCGCGCCAGCAACCCATTTGTTGCGGATGAAATGCCGTTGTACTGATCACATTGAACGGACAGCTTAGTACTCAGACTCCGTTAATGTAGCATTAGGAATCTGCTAATTTTCTGCACTGTGATCAGGTAAAGGTTCTGGCTCGGCCGCGGCAAGATAGCGCCGGGTCAGACCGACAAACGCCTCCGCACTGCGATCCAAATCACTGCTGGCAATAAACACATCATAGCCGTAAAAGCGGCGCTGATAGCACATGCGATTGGCCAGCATCGCCATCAGACCACGATAGATCTTGCCGCCATGTTCGCAAAACGGGCGACTGTCGAGCACCATGTCTTCAAACTGATGATGCTGGTTGTGTTGCCTGGCACCCAGATAAAGCAGTGCCCGCTGCCGGAGCAGGATCTCGGTGGCAATACGCGGGCAAATAGCGTCCAGATACGGCTCGTAGCTTTTGAGTCGTATGCCAATCCAGGGCAGAGGTTGATGCCATCCTTCCTGTTCGTAGCTGCAAATGCCTATCTGGCTGATGTTATTCCACTTTACTACCCAGCCGCCATGAAACAGGTGCTGCTGAAAATGGGTGGGTGTCAGCGTATAACCGATCCAGCTTTTACGGATCAGCCAGTAGCCGCTACCACACAATATGCTCATAGCGATGAGAGACAAAAGGGCTTGTTGCCACCCCGGAGCCAGAATGACCAGAAACAAGGTCGCGACGATGGCAATAAAACCAATCATGCGCAGATAGGGAGAGCGCAGATCAAAATGGTGGTTGGATAAATGAACGGTTTGCATAAGGTTCACGGCAATTGTCTGTTATTTCTCTGTATTTATACTCAGTAGTGCAACAAGGGATCAGTCAGGCGTATGTCTAAATTGTAGCCAATTATGGCCGAATATCGTGTTTTTGTAGCCTAACTTGACCAACACCCTACAAAAGGCTGACGAATTTTGATATAAAACGCGCTTCAAATTTTCACCACTGCGCTTTGTGCAGTGAAATGGAGACATACTCGATGAGACTTGCTCATAAGCGTAACGTGCAGGCTAAACTGCAAAAACGCATTAAAGCGATTGCAGCAAACCTTGCTTCAGCGCCGAAAACAGCAAAGCCTGCAACTGCAAAACCTGTTGTTGAAAAGAAAGCCACGGTTAAGCCAGTGGCTCAACAAGTAGCAGCAGCGAAAAAAGTAGACGTAGCATTAACTCCAAAACAGCAACAGGTGCTGGATATCGTTGCCGCCAATGCTGAAGGCATCAATCCTAAGTCGATTGGTCTGGCAGCAGGTCAGGAAGATACCAAAGCAGCTTCCTGGGCAACCGGCGCTCTGAAAAAACTACTGGACGAAAACCTGGTCGTTAAAGAGCAACTTTCAGGCAACAAAGTTATCTACAAAACGATTTAACGTCATCTGTTTCGGATCACTGTTGTTTGCAAAAAAGCTCCGTGTGTCGGAGCTTTTTTCGTTTTCATTCCTGCCGTTTGTCACAAATTGGCCACTTTTTGCCTGAGTCACCTCCAGACAAACAACTACGTAGTTCTGACCGTCGTTATCCGCATTTTGATTTGTGACTGACCTGTAAAATTAAGCAGATAGACAAAACTTATCATTAATCACTTACGTGGTTCTACTTATCCCTTTCGTTTGAGCCCTCTACAAGCCTGTTAATTACTGCGTAATCACGCTCATTTCATCATCACGTAAGTTATCCCAAAGTAGAGGAGGAGATAAGGCTCACCAGAGCCTTAATAAAAACAAAGGGACGTGAAAATGAGTCTGATTTCAAAATCTGTAAAACGTGTCGTCGCCGGAGTGGTTGCCGTCACTGCCTGTTTTACTCTGTTGACTGCCAATGTAAGCGCGGCTGAAAAAGTGTATCGTCTGAAACTTGCCGAAACCTGGGGGCCAAACTTCCCGGTTTTTGGCGATACCACGAAAAATATGGCTGCCATGGCAGAAAAAATGTCAAATGGTCGTCTGCAGATCCGGATTGATTCCGCCAACAAACATAAAGCGCCATTAGGCGTGTTTGATATGGTCAAATCCGGTCAGTACGACATGGGGCACTCGGCTTCTTATTACTGGAAAGGCAAAGTACCGAATACCCTCTATTTCACGTCCATGCCGTTTGGCATGACCGCGCCTGAACAGTATGCCTGGTTCTACCACGGTGGCGGTATGGAACTGATGCAGAAAGTGTACGCGCCGCATAACATGTTGTCTTTCCCCGGCGGCAATACTGACGTACAGATGGGGGGCTGGTTCCAGAAAGAGATCAACTCAGTAGAGGATTTGCAAGGTCTTAAAATGCGTATCCCTGGTTTTGCCGGGGAAGTGCTGGCAGAACTGGGTGCTAAACCGACTAACATTGCCCCTGGAGAGCTATACACCTCGCTGGAGCGCCGTACTATCGATGCGCTGGAATGGGTAGGTCCTTCACTTGACCTGCGTATGGGATTCCACAAAATTGCACCTTATTACTACACCGGCTGGCATGAGCCGGCGACAGAACTGCAGTTCCTGATTAATAAACGCAGTTGGGAACGCCTGCCTGCTGATTTACAGGAAATTCTGCGTGTTGCAATGCGTGAAGCGGCCTATGACATGTATATCCAGTCTGTACATGAAAGTGGTAAAAACTGGGCGTCCATCACGACTGAATACCCGGATGTGAAGGTAAAAACTTTCCCGCCACAAGTGATTAAAGCGCTGCGCGAGGCCAATGACCGTCTGTTAGCTCAACATGCGGCGGCCGATCCTGAAGCAAAAGAAATTCAGCAATCCCAAGCCAAGTATATGAAGGAAGTTCGTGCCTGGACTGACATTTCAATGCGTGCTTACCTCAATAGCGAACAGTAGAGTCTGGGCTGAAGCATTAACCTGATAATAACAAACCAAGCTCCGTGTTTCACTGATGTCACGGAGCTTATATTCGAGTTTCAGGGAGTTTGAAATGAGAAGTCTGGTCTATATCGAGCGCTTGTTTAATCGTATCAGCGATTTCTGGGGATGGGTCTCCAGTATTCTGTTTATTCTGCTGGTGCTCAACGTCGTGTACGACGTTGTGATGCGTTATGTGTTTAATGATGTGTCGATCGCTTTTCAGGAGCTGGAATGGCATCTGTTTTCTGCCGTTTTTCTGCTGGGTATTCCTTATACCGTGAAAGCGGGCGGTCATGTTCGGGTCGATATTATTTATGAGCGGCTATCGTATAAAGCTCAGGCCGTGGTCGATATTGCAGGCACCTTACTGTTTTTACTTCCGTTTTGCCTGCTGGTGGCTTACTTCGGTATTGATTTCGCCAAAGAAAGCTTTGAACTGGGGGAAACCTCAGGTGATCCGGGCGGGTTACCGTATCGATGGATCATCAAAGCCATCATCCCGCTGTCCTTTCTGTTTATGGCGATCAGTGGCCTCGGGCTGATACTTCACTCCGTGAATAAATTTGCCAACCCTCGTCTGTTATCCGCTGGCAACACTGACTCGAAGTAAAGGATGACCTTATGATTGGTATTGTGATGTTTTTTGTGGCGCTGTTTGCGTTGCTGATCGGATTCCCTGTTGCGTTTACCTTTGGCGGCATTGCGTTAATTTTTGGTGTGTGGGCGGAAGGGATCGATATGTTCGCGTTCATGCCATATCGTATCCAGTCTATTATGGAAAACACGGTTCTGATGGCGGTGCCGCTGTTTGTCTTCATGGGATTGGTTTTGCAAAAAACCAAGCTTGCAGAGCAACTGCTGGAGTCGATGGGGCGCCTGTTTGGCGGTGTTCGTGGTGGTATCGCTATTTCGACGGTATTGGTTGGTGCTCTGTTGGCTGCATCCACTGGTGTGGTAGGTGCGTCGGTGGTGGCAATGGGGCTGATCTCACTGCCGGTGATGCTGAAATACAATTACGATAAAGGCCTGGCGTGCGGCACTATCTGTGCCTCCGGGACATTGGGGCAAATTATCCCGCCATCCATTGTCTTGATCCTGCTCGGTGATGTACTCGGTGTACCGGTCGGTGACCTGTTTCAGGCGGCCCTGTGGCCTGGTTTAGTGCTGGTGGGCGCTTATGTTCTGTATATCCTGATTTACGCGAAGCTGAATCCGCTCGCCGCTCAGCCGATAGAACGCGACAGCAGTAAAAGCCGTTCAGAGGAAGTCATAGAGGCATTGAAAGCCGTTGTTCCGCCTCTTGCTCTGATCATTGTTGTACTCGGGTCGATATTTGCCGGTGTGGCGACTCCGACTGAATCGGCTGCTTTAGGGGGAGCGGGTGCACTGCTGCTGGCGTTAGCCTACCGTCAGTTCAGCTGGAAGATGGTCTATGCTGCATCGAAGGAAACGGTGAAAGTGACCGCCATGGTGTTTGCTATTTTGATTGGTGCAACGGCCTTCTCCATGGCGTTTACCTACACCGGCGGTGACTTATTGGTAGAAGAGTGGATGCTGGCGATTCCGGGCGAAAAATGGGGATTCCTTGTTGTGACCATGCTGGTAATTCTGGTGCTGGGGTTTTTCATCGATTTCGTCGAGATCTGTTTTATCATTGTCCCTATCATTGCTCCGGTTGCCAGTCTGCTCGATATTGATATGACCTGGTTTGCCATTTTGATTGCGATGAACCTGCAGACTTCATTTCTGACACCACCATTCGGTTTCAGCCTGTTCTACCTCAAAGGTGTCGCGCCCAAAACAGTAACAACCGTTGATATCTATCGTGGTGTCGTTCCCTTTATCGCGATTCAAATTGTGGTTTTGGCTTCTTTGCTGGTTTTCCCTGGGTTTTATGGAATGTGATCGGATTCGAGGTTGTTACTTCCTTATTTCTTAAGTTGAAAACAAATTGATAAAGTAGGGCGGCTTGCTGATATGCAGTGAGCCGCTTTTATATTTGGGGAAACGGATGCCTCTTAAAGCCAAATTGATATTATTGACACTGTTACCTCTGCTGTTGGTGACGGCAAGTATCAGCTGGATCTCGATACATCAGGCCAAACGCCTTGGTGAAAGGGAGGTGGAGAGTTTCCGCGCGAATCTGATTAAAGCGCGTGAAACGGCTCTTAAAGACAGTGTCGATTTGGCATTGGACTCTATTAGTCTGGTGTACAACGATCCCCAGTTGTCACAGCAAGATGCACAGGACAGGGTAAAGCAGATCCTCACCCGTTTGCGTTACGGCGCAGACGGATACTTTTTTGTTTACGACCAACATGGCGTCAATCTGGTGCATCCCATTCAATCGGAGCTGATTGGTCGCGATTTACTGAAACTTCAGGATAGTGAAGGTGACTACCTGATTGAGGCGTTGCTGTTTCAAGCGCAGTCAGGTGGTGGATTTCATCAGTATCTGTGGCAGAAACCATCCAGTGGCGAGATTGTTCCCAAGCTGAGTTATGTTGAGTGGCTGGACAAATGGGGCTGGATGGTTGGCACTGGGCTGTATATCGAAGATGTCAGTCAGGAAGTGGCTGCCATGCAGGCCACGATAAATAACAATATCGATACCACCTTCTTTTCAGTGGTTGTCATTCTGGTGGTCACGGTCGCAGTCATTATCGTACTGACATTGGCTATTAATTTGCACGAGCATCGTCTGGCCGATAAAAACCTCAAAGAACTGGCGCATCAAACCGTCATGTTTCAGGAAGATGAGAAAAAACATCTCGCGCGGGAACTGCATGATGGCATCAACCAACTGCTGGTCTCGAGCAAATGTCATCTGGAGCTGCTGAGTTATAAGCTGAAAGATGACGTACTGGCCCGGCATGCCGAGAAAGCGCAGCAATCCTTGATGACCGCGATTAATGAGGTACGCAGAATCTCGCACAATCTGCGTCCTAGTGCGTTAGATGATATCGGTCTCCAGGCTGCGATCGTCACCTTGCTTGATGATTTTCAGTCGCATTCCGGCATTCAGGCCGAAAGTCTGTTTGATACTCCGCCTGGTTATAAACTCAAATCTGAGGTGTCCACCACCTTATATCGAGTGGTGCAGGAATCGCTGAATAATATTGAAAAACACGCGCGGGCGAAGCATGTCAGTGTGATCGTGCAGCAAATGGGGAGCATGCTGCAACTGATTATTCGTGACGATGGCGTCGGTTTTCATCTCAAGGGAGCGTTGGCGAAAAGTGGAATCGGGTTACGCAACATGCAAGAGCGGGTCGAGTTTCTCGGCGGTGATCTGGAACTGATGAGTGAGCCCGGATTCGGTACCGAAATTACAGTTCTGCTGCAACTGGATGGATCAATGTATGGAAAAGCCAATTAGAGTCGTGATTGTGGATGACCATCAGGTCGTCCTCGAAGGTTTTATGGCCCGTCTTGAAATGGAGCCGGAAATAGAGGTCGTTGCAACGGCAGGAAACGGGGTTGAAGCACTAGAAGTGGTGAAGCAGCATCGACCGGATGTGATTCTGATGGACGTCAGCATGCCGATTATGAACGGTATTGATGCGACCCGTCTGATTAAGGAAGCGGTCCCCGATGCTAAAGTTTTGATGCTGACGATGCACGATAACCGTGAATACATCATGAAAGTGATGCAGGCTGGTGCAGTGGGCTATATGCTTAAGGAAATTTCAGCTGAAAAAATGGTTCAGGCGATTAGAACCGTGAATCTTGGCTCAACTTACTTTTGCGAATCCGCGACCCAGACGTTATTTACGCAGGATGTGGAACCTGTGGCGCTAAAGCCGAATCCGCTCAGTCGCAGAGAAGAGGCGGTATTGAAGCTTGTCGCACAGGGCCACAGCAGTAAGAAAATCGCGTCCCTGCTTAGTATCAGCTACCGAACGGTCGAGACGCATCGTCAGAACATCAAGCACAAATTAGATATTCACAGTACCGCTGAACTGGCCCAATACGCTGTTCAGCATGGGTTGCTGGAATAAACTGTACTATGGTTAACAAACAAAGGGTTAACAAACAAAGGCTGGATGTGGCAAACCTTTTGCATTATCTCGATATAAGAACAACGGATTACGTTTGCAATCCGTTGATTAGGCGAAAGTAGTATGGATTCAAACGATTTATTCAGCTTTAGTAATACTGCCGATTTCCAGCATGGGTGCCACATCGTAGTTTTCGGCATTCATCATTGAGGATAAACGCTGAACTGAAGAAAGCAGGAGGCTCTGTTCCCAGTCTTCCAGTTTTTGGAATCGCTCAACAAAGTCTTGCTGCAGTGGCTGAGGTGCATCTGCAAGCAGCTTAAGGCCTTCGTCGGTCAGGTGCGCATGGACTTTACGCTTGTCAGAGACACTGCGAATGCGCTGTACATAACCATTACGTTCGAGGCGATCAAGGATAGTCGTCGCTGTTGCCTGACTCATATTGGTATGCTTGGACAGTTCACGAATGGTGACTTCACCCAACTCCTGAATTGATCGCATTAAAATCAACTGAGGACCAGTCAATCCAGCGTTTTTGCTAAGCTTTTTAGAGTGCAGGTCAATGGCTCGGATGATCTGGCGAATGGCAACCAGTACTTCTTCATGTCTTTCCAAAATGTTCATCCACGACTTATAGGAGAATTTAGGCGCGACGATACATTAGTTGAAGCGCGATGAAAAGTGTTGACATCATACTTTTTTTACAGGGATTTTAGACGCTTTTTATGTATCTAAAACGACATAAAATGTTTTGTACACGAAGTACATGCTTGTTCTTTTTGAACAAAAAGTCTACGCTCGTTAACGAATTTAAGTAAAAACTGGTTACAAAACAATCTTTGGGTAGATTTGAGATCAATGGTGTGTAAACTGTAAGTCAAGTGTTGTATCGGACAATAGTTATGACCACGAAATATATTTGATGTGTTTAATAGCAAATTGTGTCGTTGTTATGGTTATAGAGTTCAACAAGGATCTGTAGAAGAGAGGACAAATGACGAAGGGTATTGATAAATATAGTATCGACAGTACCGACTATACCGTGGGGCAGGATAACGTCCAGAAATGGGGTTTTGATGTTCACAATCCGGTATTCGGTATTAGTGCGGGTCTGATAGGTCTGTTTTTGTTGGCGACACTTTTAGTGGACGCAGACACGGCAAAAACAGCGTTAGACGGAATTAAGTGGCAGATTATCGGTTCCTTTGACTGGCTATTTATATGGTCTGGTAACATTTTTGTGATTTTCTGTCTGGTTTTGGTGGTATCTCCATACGGTAAGATTCGTCTGGGCGGAGAAGACGCTGTTGCCGATCACTCAATGATTTCGTGGCTGTCTATGTTGTTTGCTGCGGGTATGGGTATCGGTCTGATGTTCTGGAGTGTGGCTGAGCCGGTGGCGTATTTCACCGGTTGGTACGAGACTCCATTAGGTGTTGCTCCTAATTCTCCGGAGGCGGCGACGCTGGCTCTGGGCGCGACCATGTTCCACTGGGGGCTGCATCCTTGGGCTATTTACGGCGTTGTTGCGCTGTCACTGGCTTTCTTCTGTTACAACAAAGGTCTTCCGCTTTCTATCCGTTCTATTTTCTACCCGATTCTGGGCGATCGCGCCTGGGGCTGGGCAGGTCATATCGTGGATATCCTCGCGGTATTAGCGACGTTGTTTGGTCTGGCAACCTCGTTGGGACTCGGTGCTCAACAAGCGGCAAGCGGCATCCACCATGTATTTGGGGTTGAAGCGGGTATCGGTCTGCAGATTGTGGTGATTATTGGTGTGACTCTCTTGGCAACGGTGTCGGTTATGCGTGGCATTGATGGCGGTGTGAAAGTCATTTCAAACATCAACATGGTCGTCGCATTCCTGCTGCTTATTCTGGTTGCTCTGATTGGCTATGCGGTGACGTTCGGCTCGATTCCGACCACGTTTATGGCTTACGTTGAGAACATTATTCCGCTGAGTAATCCGGTAGGTCGTGAAGACGTTGCCTGGTTCCAGGGCTGGACTGTGTTCTACTGGGCATGGTGGATCTCATGGTCGCCATTCGTCGGTATGTTTATCGCACGTGTTTCCCGTGGCCGTACTATCCGTGAATTTATTGTCGCAGTGCTGCTGGTTCCGACTGCTGTCACCCTGGTGTGGATGTCAGTATTTGGTGGCCTGGCGATTGAACAAGTGGCTGACAAAATTGGTGAGTTGGGTGCTAACGGTCTGACCGACGTATCACTGGCGATGTTCCAGATGTTTGATGTACTGCCGTTTGGTACGCTGCTGTCAATTATTGCTGTTGTGCTGGTTCTGGTGTTCTTCATTACCTCATCAGACTCAGGCTCTCTGGTTATCGACAGCATTACGGCGGGCGGTAAGATGGATGCTCCGGTACTGCAACGTATCTTCTGGGCGTTGATGGAAGGCGCGATTGCGATTGCTCTGCTGTGGATTGGCGGCACGCAAGCGGTGCAGGCTCTGCAAGCAGGTGCGATCTCTACCGCGTTGCCGTTTACCTTTGTACTGTTGCTGATGTGTGTCAGTTTGGTAATGGGCATGCGGACAGAACCGTTTAAACGTTAAATTCGTTTTGTGATAAAGCCGGCATTTGCCGGCTTTTTTTTGGCCATAATAACATGACGCATGTCACATTATTGACGACCTGTTGGTTAACTCCTTAATTGGTCAAATAATATGCAATTATCTTTACATAACACGTGCAACCTTGTCATATTCCCGTTACTATCTGCGCCGTACTATTCAAACCCAACCTCTTATAAAGTAATCAGATGAAACTGACTCTTAAGCAAAAACTCATTGGAGCAAGCTTGTCAGCTGTGGTGGTCATGGCCGCCGTACTGACCTGGCTGTCTGCTGACAAATTAAGTCAACAAACTCACCGTGGCGTTCTTGATCGGGCTGAAGCGATTTCAATTGCCGCTTCAAAAGGTATTTCCGACTGGATCTCCATTCGTAAAGATATCACTTCGGCGTTCAACGATTATACCGAACAACAGGACATGGTTCCGTACCTGCAACAAGCACGTAATGCTGGTGGTTTCGACGACATCTTCTTTGGTACACCGAAAGGAGAAATGTTTCGTTCTCATCCAGAGCGTAACCGCGCCGACTATGATCCTCGTACCCGTCCTTGGTATAAAGATGCCTCAGCGGCTGGTAAACAGCTGATCACAACAGCGTATCAGGACGCGATTACTAATGCTTTACTTGTGACCATCGCTGAACCTGTGCGTCACAACGGCCAGTTTGCCGGTGTGGTTGGTTCTGATGTACTGATCGACCAACTAGTGAATGATGTTCTGGCTATTGACGCCGGTGAAAATGCTTTTGCTATGTTGATCGATACCCAAGATGGTACGTTCCTGGCTCACCCGGATAAAAAGCTGCTGCTAAAACCAGTCAACAGCGTTTCGAAAACATTCAACATGAATATGATCGAAAAAGCATCAGGCGAAAGCCGTCTGGTTGAACTTGAGCTGAATGGACGTGACTCACTGTTTTACTTCAGCAAAGTACCCAATACGCCATGGATTTTTGCGATTCAGATGGATCGTGATACTGAATTCGCGGCCGAAGATGAATTGCTGACCGGTCTGCTGATATCTGCCGTGATCGTGACCATCATTGTGGTACTGATTGTGTCATGGCTGGTGAGCTTCCTGTTCCAGGATCTGGGCCGCGTATCGCGTGCTCTGGCTGAAATTGCTTCTGGTGAAGGCGACCTGACTCAGCGTCTGGAACCGCGCAGTGACGATGAAGTGGGCCTGTTGGCCACTAACTTCAACGTGTTTGTCGGCAACATGCACACCATGATTCTCAAGTTAAGCCATGTATCACAATCTCTGTCTGAGCAGTCGAAAATGACCGCACAGCATGCAGAAGAGCGTAGTGCTCGTATCCGCATGCAGCAGGATGAAATCAACATGGTGGCGACGGCGATTAATGAGATGGCGGCGGCCACTCATGAGATTGCCCACAACTCAGAAAATACCGCTCGTCACTCAGAAGAGTCTGTAACGGCGTGCCGTGATGGTTCAAACCAGGTATCTCAGGCGCAGAACTCACTGAACTCTTTGGCGGATGAAGTTCGTCTCGCAACCAATGTTGTGACTGAACTGGAAGAGCACGGTAATCAGATCAGCACTATTTTGTCGACCATTCAGAACATTGCTGAGCAAACTAACCTGTTGGCTCTGAATGCCGCGATTGAAGCGGCACGTGCCGGTGAACAAGGTCGTGGTTTTGCGGTGGTTGCTGATGAAGTGCGTATTCTGAGTCAGCGTACCCACGCATCGACAGAAGAGATCCAAACCATGATCGAAACGCTGCAGTCTACGACTAAGAAAGCGGTGGGTATCATGAATGACAGCCGTATGCTGGCTGACACCAGTGTCGATGACTCACATGCCGCGGCAGCCAGTCTGACACAGATCCAGCATGCTGTTGAAAGCATCAGTGATATGGCCACTCAGATTGCCTCAGCGGCGGAAGAGCAGGCATCAGTGACCTCGGAAATCACCCGAAATACTGAAGGCATCCGTGATGTGTCAAATGAACTGGCAGAAGAAGCACATGATGCTGCTGCTCAGGCAGCTGCGCTGTCTGACCTGTCAGGTGAGCTGGAGCAGGAAATTCGTCGCTTTAAGCTGTAATCACACCACAGAGATGTGACCCAAAAAAGGAGCCTGATGGCTCCTTTTTTTATCGGCCCTGTTCTATTTATACCGCCGCCTGCGATACATTGACCTAATGATGCGGACGGTATGGCCTTTGCCAGAACGGGGAGCACAAGGCAGCTAAAACAGCTAAGTCATGCTAATTTGCGTTTAGAGCCAGAACTGACGCAGCGGTTGATCACCGGAAAAGTGGTGGGCAATTTGTGCCTGCAGCAGCTCAGCTGTAGCGATGGCATCGGTCAGCGCGTGGTGCGGCGTGTAGGCGGGCAGGTTGTAGCGCATACGCGATTGCCCTAATCGCACCGAGTCAGGCCGTTTACCCATGATTTTATTGACAATACCAGCGGTCTGCCGTTTCTGAATCTGGCTCTCAAGCTCCATAGTATCAATCACCGGAAACTCGATGCCTTCACCAATCCGGCGTTTCAGGGCGCGGTCAAGAAACTCGCGCTCAATCTTGTGGTAATGCACCACCAGGACGTGTCCGGCCAGCTCATTAAGCACTTCCTCAACGATTTCACTCAGATCCGGAGCATCCATGATATCGTTATGGGTGATGCCATGAATGACAATCGAGTTCTCATCGAGTTTTTGCCGCGGTCTGACCGTCCAGTGTTTAGCCCGGTTGAGATAGACCCGGTTGAGAGTAAACGGCACCAGCCCGATAGTAATGATTTCGTCTTTGTCGGCGTTAAGGCCGGTCGTCTCAAAATCCATAGCCACAAAGGTCATCTCACTCATCGGTGTGTCCGGGTTGGGTAACTCGGTCTGGTAGAACTGCTGTAACAGCGGATCTTTCACCACATTCTGTTTGGCTTTGTACTTATACTGCCAGTCTATACTGGGCGGCTGAAAAAGTTTTATCATGCTGCGACCTTACTTAATGCTGCTGCTGGCTTGGTAACGGTACTTGAGGAAGTTCTGGGCGTTACTCAGGATCTGGAAAGCATCTTTGAGGTTACGGCGTTCAAAATCAGACAGATGTTCCGGTTCGATATTGTTATCGGCGGCAATGTCATTCTCAACATCAATGGCCTGGTGACGGATACGTACCATGGAGATAAATTCCAGTGCATCACGCAGGTCCATACCGCGGCCTTTAGGCAGGATGCCAGCGTTAATAATATCATCCAGACGTTCAAACGAGTTCTTCGCTCGTGAGCCGACGGCCAGCGCATGCACGCGGATTAAATCGGCCAGCGGCGCAGTACCACGGCGTTTAAGGTTAATGGAGTTATTATGACGGCCATCTTTTTCCATCACGAAGCTCTTAAAGAAGCCGAGTGGCGGGGTACGGTTCAGCGCGTTGCGTGCCAAGCAGGCCAGAAAACGGTTGTTACGACGCGCACGGCGCACGATAAACCCGGTCAGCTGTTCTGCCCATTTCAGGCGGCCATAAACGCCGTCCAGATCGAAGAAGATTGAGGCATTCAGCAGCGCTTTAGGATTCGGATTGTCGATCCAGTCAGCAAAGCAGTCTTCCCACTCACGACGGGTCATACGCCACATCGGGTTGGTGGCCATAATGTCGCCAGTGCAGTAGCTGTAGCCACATTCGGCCAGACCATCACAGACGAACTTGGAGAACTGGGCAAAATATTCACCGTGTTCAGCTTCGTTATAACTGTCATCCAGAATGATGGCGTTGTCCTGATCAGTGACGACTAACTGTTCATCACGACCCATTGACCCAAGGGCCAGGAAGCAAT
This sequence comes from Vibrio sp. H11, assembly GCF_004804295.1. Taxonomy (NCBI): domain Bacteria; kingdom Pseudomonadati; phylum Pseudomonadota; class Gammaproteobacteria; order Vibrionales; family Vibrionaceae; genus Vibrio; species Vibrio sp. H11. The sequence goes on from NZ_SSHN01000005.1 coordinate 323,828, forward strand.
AGGGAATTGGGGCGGGGCCGAGATTTTCTTCAGCCAGTTCAATAATGCGCTGTTTGAAGCTGCGGCCGATCACCGACATTGCGGTACCGACCATGTGCGAGTTGGCATCTTCATTAACCAGACGCACAAAACTGTTCTTCACCTGTTTGGAAATCTGTGCCAGGTCCTCAATGCTGTTTTGCTGGAAGATGCTGCTGACCAGTAACAGTGAGTTTTGTGATTCATGACGAACGATGTCCGTGATATCCAGAATCCCGATGGGTTTACGACCTTTCAGGATCGGCAGATGGTGCACGTTGTATCGCAACATCATCAGCATGGCTTCATAGACGTAGGCGTTGTGATCAAGCGAGATGACATCTGATGTCATGACACTTTCTACCGGTTCAACGTATTTCACGCCCTCAGCCACAACTCTGCGACACAGGTCGCGGTCCGTCAGAATGCCAATCAGAGGACGGCTGTCTTCCTCATCATCTTCAAGAATGTCCGGGTCGATGATCAGCATGGACGAGACGTTCTCTTCCGCCATTTTGACCGCGACGTCCTGGATGCTGGCGCCTTTATTCACATATGGGGCTTCGCGGGTAATAAGACGTTTGACTTTCACTGTGGTCAAGTCGTTCTGTTCCGCAGTACTGGAAACGGCCTGGCGTAAACGGGCATTATCCTGTACTTCGACAAAATCAGCGAACGTATCGTAGGATTCATACAGAGACTGAAATACGGCTTCAGGAATACAGTACACCAGAGTATCTTCAATCGCGGTAACCGGGAAACGCACTTTGTTGTTGGTCAGTAAGCCCATCTGACCAAACAGGCCGCCTTCTGTCAGACGGTTATACAGTTCCCCTTTACGACGGTACACTTCCACCACGCCACTACGGATCATATACAGTTCTTCGGTATGGTCGCCAAAGCGAATGATCGGAGTATCTTGTCGGTAATAAGTGATCTCGACGTTGTGTGCAATGTCTTCCAGCGTTTCTTCAGGTAAATCGCTGAACGGCGGATGTTGGCTGAGGAAGTTTTTTATTTCTAATAGTTCCGCTTCCATCTATGGCTCCTTGCGTGGTGACGTGTACGCTGGTTAAGGATATACAGCTCAGTGCTGTTGGAAAGTATTCATACTACACGAATTTTTCCGATAACACAGAAATGCACGCCAAAATAGCGGTCGGCTGATGGCTATCTGTGCGTTGCTGGTTACCTGCCTGATAAATCATGTCTTGAGCTGACGGTTATCATCCGGCTGTGTGACCTATCAATGCAATAAGCAAAAGGCGCTGATGTGATTTCAGTCTAGCTTAAGTGGCTGGGTATTCAGAACTATTTTCAATTTTCGAACGACTTGCCAGCTTCTCAACCATTCCTGGAGAGGTTCTCAACAATCTTCCCGGTTTAAACCAGTGATGTGCACAAAATGCGGGGAGAGGGAAAACAACAAAGCCGGCATGGGGCCGGCTTTGTAAAACAGAGAAACGGATAACAGCGCGAGTTACAGAACCGCTTTGATGCCGTCACACAGAGGCTGCATGTTGGATTTGGTCATACCGGCAACGCTGATACGGCCAGAACCTACGATGTAGATACCGAACTCGTCTTTCAGACGGGTCACTTGCTCTTTGCTCAGGCCAGAGAAAGAGAACATGCCGTTTTGACGCTCAATAAAGCTGAAGTCTGCAGTAACACCTTTCTCTTTCAGCGTTGCAACGAAGAGTTCGCGCATTTCCTGAATACGTTCACGCATTTCTGCCACTTCTGCTTCCCATTCCTGACGCAGTTCTGCATTGTTCAGAATGTGAGTCACTACCGCTGCACCGTGGGCTGGTGGGTTTGAGTAGATAGAACGGATGATCGCTTTAACCTGAGAAAATGCAGTGGTCGCCACTTCTTCTGATTCTGCCACCAGAGTGAAGGCACCGACACGCTCGTTGTACAGACCAAAGTTTTTAGAGAATGAGCTCGCAACCAGGATCTCTTTATTGTACTTAGCAAAGGTACGCAGGCCGGCAGCATCGTCTTCCACACCTTTTGCAAAGCCTTGGTATGCAAAGTCAAACATTGGCAGCAGACCTTTGTCTGCAACCAGTTTAGCCAGGGTTTCCCACTCTTCAGCCGTTGGATCGATACCGGTTGGGTTGTGGCAGCATCCGTGCAGCAGCACGACATCGCCGGCAGAAGCTTGCTCAAGGTCTGCGACCATGGCCGCAAAGTCTTTATCTTTCGCTTCTGCGTTGTAGTATGAATAAGCAGCAGTTTCCAGACCAGCAGCGTTAAACACACCGTGGTGGTTTGCCCATGTCGGGTTGCTGATCCACACCTTAACATCGCCAATTTGACGTTTGATGAACTCACCCGCGATACGCAATGCGCCAGTACCACCCGGGGCTTGAGCAGTTTTCGCCAGCTTCTGAGCAACGATATCAGAATCTGCACCGAACAGCAGTTTTTGTACAGCCAGGCTGTACTCTGCCATACCTTCAATCGTCAGGTAAGATTTGGTTTTTTCTGATTCCAGCAGCGCGGCTTCTGCTTTTTTCACTGTCGCAAGAACGGGAGTTTCGCCAGCTTCATTCTTGTAAATACCAACACCCAGGTTGATTTTGTCTGTACGAGGATCATTTTTAAACTCTTCAGTCAGACCAAGAATCGGGTCAGCCGGAGCTGCGACAATTTTTTCAAACATAATGCTCATCCATGTTAGTTAAGGTGGGAAGAAAAATTTCGATGAAATTTATCGTATTTATACCTTTCTGCCCTTGTCGTGACAACAGCACTTCACAGAAAAATTTAAAAAATTTTAATGAGTTGATGAAGTCACACTAAACCTGGGATTTTGGCTGATTAATTTGGCTCTGTTTTGTCAAATTAATCAGGGTTTAATGAGAAATCGATGCATGTATCGTCGGGATAAAAAGCCGTTTATCGGCTCTGCGATAAGGCTTGGCTGAATATTGAGTGACGGCAAAATGTCAGGTAATCGTTAACTTTTACGTAACAAAGCGAAGGTGCGCTATTCTCACAGTTTGTCGGGGATTATCCGGTTCGGGTTGAACCGGATAATGGTTGGAGTGGCGATAAAATAACCACTAAGATGATTGCTCATCATTGAGATGTTTAATGATGGCTTTCTTGGCGTCTTCTTCAGTGGCCTGTTCACCATCTTGGACATCCAGTGGTTGTTTCGGATACAGGCCAGTTGCATCTTCGGCAATATGCAACCAGTCCGGGTGCCAGTAATAGGGGTTTGAAGCGTTAGGATGGTCCCAGCTATGAACCCCGTCTTTGACCCCGTTGTAATAGAGGTCCTCGATTTTAAACACTTTCATCATCTGCTCCCTAAGTTCTTCACTTGGTCACTATCAACAGAGCTGAATAGCAATATCCTTGGTAAGTATGAACAAGCCCCGTCACTTGATCGAATTAAATTCGCTGCAAATTGAGTTTACATTTGGCATGACGCCGAAGTAACGTAAGCGGGAGAGGCAATAAAAAAAGCCTCCGTAAACGGAGGCCTATGCGATGTTTGCTGCGCTGGCTTCTGCGTTAGCGCCGCTAGCGCAGGCTTAGAAGTTTGCGCTGCGTGGTGTACGTGGGAATGGGATCACGTCACGAACGTTACCCATACCGGTTACGTAAGAAACCAGACGCTCGAAGCCCAGGCCGAAACCTGCGTGTGGTACTGTGCCGTAGCGGCGCAGATCACGGTACCAGTTCATGTGCTCAGGATCGATACCCATTTCCACCATACGTGCATCCAGTACGTCCAGGCGCTCTTCACGCTGTGAACCACCGATGATTTCACCGATTCCCGGTGCCAGAACGTCCATTGCTGCCACAGTTTTGCCATCGTCGTTCATACGCATGTAGAACGCTTTGATGTCTTTCGGATAGTTCTTCACGATAACCGGAGCTTCGAAGTGCTCTTCGGCCAGGAAACGCTCGTGTTCTGAAGCCAGGTCGATACCCCATTCAACCGGGAATTCGAACTCTTTACCTGATTTCAGCAGGATCTCGATGGCGTCAGTGTAGTCAACCTGAGCGAAGTCAGAAGAAACGAATTTCTCCAGACGAGTCACGGCATCTTTGTCGATACGTTGCGCGAAGAATTCCAGGTCATCACGGCGCTCTTCCAGTACCGCTTTAAACACGTATTTCAGCATGTCTTCGGCCAGTTTTGCGACGTCGTTCAGATCAGCAAACGCGACTTCAGGTTCAACCATCCAGAACTCCGCCAGGTGACGGCTGGTGTTTGAGTTTTCAGCGCGGAACGTCGGGCCAAAGGTGTACACTTTGCTCAGCGCACAAGCGTATGCTTCGGCGTTCAACTGGCCAGATACGGTCAGGAAGGTTTCTTTACCGAAGAAATCTTCGTTGTAATCCACAGCACCTTTGTCGGTACGTGGCAGGTTTTCCATATCCAGAGTGGAGACTCTGAACATCTCACCGGCACCTTCGGCATCGGATGCGGTGATCAGTGGTGCAGATACCCAGTAGTAGCCTTGCTCGTGGTAGAAACGGTGAATCGCTTGTGACAGACAGTTACGCACACGGGCAACCGCACCGATAACGTTAGTGCGCGGACGCAGGTGCGCCACTTCACGTAAGTACTCAATTGAGTGACGGGTTTTTGCCATCGGGTAGGTATCAGCGTCTTCAACCCAGCCAACCACTTTTACGCCCGTTGCTGCCAGTTCAAAATCCTGACCGCTCGCCGGAGACTCAACCACTTTACCTGTTACTTCGACAGAGCAGCCGGTTGTCAGCTTCAGTACTTCGTCGTTGTAATTATTCAGATTATTAGGGACCACGGCCTGAATCGGGTCGAAACAAGAGCCGTCATAGATGGCAAGGAAAGAAATTCCAGCTTTGGAATCGCGACGTGTACGGATCCAGCCGCGAACAGTTACTTCACTGTCAACCGCCAGCTTACCGCTTAGTACGTCTTTTACAGGCGCGTAAGTCATGTTTGATATAATCTCCATTGAGGTAAAAATTCCACCCGAATTTCAAACGGTCGCCACTGTTTCAGCGCAGTTGTTGATGCGCTTGTTGTGGTTAACAAATAAGCGAACTTTCGGATGGATTGAATTTTACAGATTCAACGGAACATATTACCTGTCAATTCGTCAGCATCAACCATTAATGTTGCCTAACTGCTCATTTCTTATGCGAAATCGTGAATTGATTGAGCAGAGCTTCCAGCTGCTGGGACAATTGTTCGAGATTCAGGCTAATTTGCCGGGTTTGGGTGGCAGACTGGGAGGTCTCATCAGCATGTTTGGTGATGATATCAATCTTAACTTCCACCTCCTGGCTCACGGTTGCTGTTTGTCGGGTTTGCTCCTGAATACCACTGGCATGGTCAAGTACCTGTTGCATTTCAGCACCCACTCGGGTCATCACAGATGACAACGCCTCAATTTCGGTAGAGCGCTGGTGCGCCTGGGCAGAGACGCTATCGACCGATGTGAGAGACGTTTCACTATCACGCTGGAACTGGGCAATGATATTTTCAATATTACCAGTTGCTTCAGCAGTCCGTGAGGCGAGTTGACGTACTTCATCGGCCACTACTGCAAATCCGCGTCCTTGTTCGCCGGCACGGGCCGCTTCAATCGCCGCATTGAGTGCAAGTAAATTGGTCTGTTCGGCGATGCCTTTAATCACTTCAAGAATTGAAGTGACTTCATTGGTCTGGTCGTTCAATTGGGCAATCTTGTTTTTTACGCCATCAATATCGTCGACCAGAAGCTTGATGTCCTGGCTGGCGATGTGAGCCTGTTGTGCACTCTGTTGTGCGGCGTTGGTGGTGTGATTGATCAACGCTGCAGCGTCGATAGTGGCTTGTTCAACCTGACGCTGTTTGGTTTGCATTTCTTCAATGTTCATCTGCACCACGGCCGTTTCACTCTGTTGGTGGTTGGCAGCCTGATCGGTAACTTGTGCCACATCGGTCAGTTGGTTGGCAGAGTGACTCAGGCTGCGCGAGGTATCTTGTACCTGGCTGAGGCTGTGTGACACGGTATCAATCAACGAATTGATTGAGGAGGCCAGTTGGCCTAATTCATCCTGGTTGCCTGGTCTGAGCCGTTGCGACAGATCCTTACTGTCACTGACACGCTGCATAAACAGTGAGGTGTGTTGGATAGGGCGCACGATCAGTTTACGAATCAGCCACATGGTGAGCAGGAAACCGAGCAGGGCAATGGCAGCCATGATACCGATCCCAATCAGCGTGCGATGAGCAACCCGTTGTGTCAGCTGGCTGAGATTATATTCAAGGCGAATGACGCCGAGTACTTCACCTTCGGCGGCCATATGGCACGCAACACAATTTGTACCGCGATAGTTTTCACTTGACCTCATTGGCAGCGCCACGACCAGTCCTTTGCCCCAGTCGGCCTGATAAGGCTCCAGTACCAGTTCGCCGCCCAACGCGCGGCGGTCAATCTCATCTTGCGGCTGCTGGTAATCCTCACCGGGTCCGTAAAGCTTGGTGACGGCGTCGCTTCTCAAAACCCGAACCTGTTCTATGCCTTGTTGGGACAGTGCTTTTTGGCGCAGTGTTTCTTTTTGCGCCATGGTACCGGTCAGCATCATCATGTTGAGGCTGTCGAAATAGTTGCTGGCTTTATCGTGCAGTTGTTCACTGAGTACGGAATGGATAAGGTCACGTTGCTGCCAGTATTGATAGGCAGTCGAGCCGGCTAAGACCATGAAAAACACAGTCACAAGTGTGAACAGCAGTTTGGCAGTGATGGTTAAGCGCATGATTATTTATCTTATTATCGTTGTAGGGAACAGACCTAATGACTTTAGCGGTAAAGAGTCAGCACTACAAAAATGAAACTTAAGTTATTGTGACCTTAGACAAAATGTGGATTTTGGATTTGTGACCCAGGGAGAATGTTGGGTGATCTTTTTTCATTGGGTACGTCATTCTTTATCTGCTGCGTCGCTTTTCGCTGCTAAACGCTTAATTAGTGTTAGAGTGACTTGTCTCACACTGTGAGATTCCGTAGTATTGCGTCTCTTTTGAAAGCCTGAGAACCGAGATGAAAACTGAGATTTACAAAGAGTTCATGTTTGAAGCAGCTCACCATCTGCCACATGTGCCTGAAGGTCACAAGTGCGGTCGTCTGCATGGACACTCTTTTTTAGTTCGCCTGTATGTAGCAGGTGACGTGGATCCTCATACAGGTTGGCTGGTGGACTTTGCGGAAATCAAAGCCGCGTTTAAACCGATTTACGATCGTCTGGACCACTACTACCTGAATGACATTGAAGGTTTGGAAAACCCAACCAGCGAAGTGCTGGCCAAATGGATTTGGCAACAGCTGAAGCCTGATCTGCCGATGCTGAGCAAAGTCGAAATTAAAGAAACCTGTACCGCAGGTTGTATTTATACCGGCTGATTAGGTCACAGATGAAAAGAAGCCCGGCATAGTTCCGGGCTTCTTTTATTTTGTTTTTCAGGTGAATGTTCAGCTTAAATGACACGGTTTTTTAAATCACAATGTCCTTTAAAAAAACAGCACTTGAAAACAACACCGCAGGTTTACTCGAAAGAGTAGACGTCCGTCCACACTTCACCTTCGTCGGTTTCCTCGATGCCTTGCCATTCTGTTGAGCGTGACATCACTTTCAGTGAGAAGTTAACCCCGTCAGTATCGACAATATGCATGTTGTCAACATAAATGGTCGTTCCCGCGGTCAGGGTTACTGCCAGCTCACCACTTGCATCATCAACTGTCCAGGTGAATGCGTAGCTGTCGGTACCGTCAGTGAAGCTGCCGACTCCATCCGAATTGAAGATGTAGGCTTCGCTATCTTCCGGATTCGTGCTCGACATTGTGCGTGGCAATTGCGCCATAAATGCGTTGCTGAATGCGGCTTGAGACTCACTTTGCAGTAAGCAGTCGTTCACCGCCTGGAGATAGGTGCTGTAATCGACGTAGGATAGTGGCACATCATTCACATCGTCCCAATCCGTATTACCCTGGGTGCACTCGCTGATTTCAGGATTGCCATCGATGCTGGTGTATTGGGTCAGCCAAATCTCTGCATCTTCCGGGCTAAAGACGGCAAACTCCAGAACATCATCTCCCTGCGGTTCAGCCAGCAAGGCGAGGTATTCCGCTGTGCTGTCGTCGCTGTAACGCAGTTCAATAAAGCCATCGTCATTAATCAACCACTTGCGTGTGCGTACCATGCCATCGCGATAATATTCGGCGCTGCCGTCCGTGGCGAAGGTGTACAAACGAGTCTCGCCATTGGAACGTATCCGCAGCAGTTCAGCACCGTACAAATCGCTCGCGCTGACGGTTGGCAGGACGCCACTACAGCTTTGATAGGTGTCCAGTGTAGCGGTAAAGTCAGTGTAACTTTTGCCAAGACCTTGTTCGACTGAACAGGCGCCCAACTCTATGAGCGCGACGGTGTCTGACCAGATTTCTGTGACAACGTCACCGTTTCCGTCGCTGTAGGTTTCAAAGAACTTGAGTGACCATTGCGTGTCTGACGAGTCGACTAATGCCCAGTACCAGCTTTCGTCTGGCAGACTACTATCGGTGATCTTTATATAACCGTTTTCAATGGCCCAGGTCGTGGTATCGCCTTCCTGACCGTCACGGTATATGGTCATGGTGTAATCGGCATTAAAGCTGTAATCACGAGTAGAACCGTCACCGCGTACCCGGTGGAAATTATTACCGGCGACCATATCCTCGCTGATCGCGGCTGACCCATAACAGCTTTCGATAGCAGCTTCGAAGTCGCTCATGGTCACGCTGGTTAACCCGTCATTGTCACCTTCACTGCATTGATTTAGCGGGATATCGGCAGCAGCGAGCAGCGCGTTTTTAGCACTGTCACTAAACAACGTGATATCTTCGTCATCCAGCATAATGCCGGCCATTTCCATGTTACCTATGTACACCGCTCCCTGATAAACACTGGCCAGCATATGTGGCGTTGGCTCATCAAATGCGTCACCAAACGCAGTCAGTGCATCCTGCGGAAGAGTGAACAACAGCAGTGACTCATTATTGATGGTCTGCTGTTCCCAGGTTGAAGATGCGACCAGAGTTGCGATGCCTGCTTGCCAGTCGGCTTGATAGTACTGCGCTACGCCGCCTTCGACAAACTTAACCAGGATACTGTCGCCAATACTCATTCCCTGCAGTTCTGATGTCGCGAGACTCGAACTGCCAGCCTCAGCAAAAATTAGCTCTGACAGGCTGGTGGCACCTTCATGGCTGTTGTCCGGTCCATCGTGAATGTACGGCGTCCAGTCCCACATGTAGTAGTTATTCTGAGCCGGAGTCAATCCGAGAGAAATCAGATAAGCATCTTGCGGATAGGTCGCGGTTTGATTGTTGAAGTTATCCCAGTCGATATCGGTGTCAGCCACCAGACTGCCTGCCAGGGAACGTAAACTACCACTCAGGGTATAACGCAGATTGGTGTGATCGCTTGGATAAGCCACCAAAGCGTTATCAGAGAAATCGATAGTGTAAAGCCCGGTTTGGGTACTCCAGCCCGATTCCGTCAGCACCAGATCTGAATTTTCGCTGCTGACACTAACCTCGGTTTTATCGGCTTTGACCAGTGTAGTACTGTCCATCATTGCCATTGTACCGTTGATGGTCAGCATTTCACTGTATACCCGAACCTGGTCGTTGTCGTCATCATCGGCGTACAGAGCGTAGACGGCCGTTTGTTGCTGCAAATACTGGATTATCTGACCGGTGTCGCCTGCACCGACTGAATCATCGAGCGGATCATCGTCAATCGCATCTGGAACCCCGTCATCATCGTCATCGGTATCTGCGTTGTTACCGGTGCCGTCACCGTCTGTATCGACACTCTCATCTTCATCGAGCGGGAAGGCGTCATCGCCGTCTGCGACGCCATCGTTATCATCGTCTGGGTCAGCGTTGTTACCGGTGCCGTCGCCGTCAGTATCGAGGCTCTCGTCTTCATCAAGCGGGAAGTCATCCTCACCGTCTGCCACACCATCGTTGTCATCGTCGGTATCGGCATTATCACCGATACCGTCACCATCGGTATCGACACTTTCGGCCGGATCAAACGGGAAAGCATCGTCTTCATCTGCGACGTTATCGCCGTCATCATCGGTGTCGGCATTGTCGCCGATGTCATCATTATCACTGTCCGCCCATTCAGTGGCATCATCGGGAAACGCATCGTCGCTATCAGCAACGCCATCACCGTCAGAATCAGTATCCACTGCACCGTCACTATTGATATAGGTTGAATCGAGTTGTTCCGGGGATTTGCTTTCTACCTCAGCTTTGATCACAACGGCAACGATAACCGCGTTGTCGAGTAATTCATTGCTACCATCATTATCCGTCGCTGCTGCATTGAGATCTTGCGGAGTCTGAGGCATTGAACCCGACGATACCAGACTGCGTGCAGCAAAGGCGGCACCGCTGCTGCCACTGGCTTTATAGTCAGAAAGCGTATCTTGTTCACTGATGCCGAGTTGATTGGCTATTTTTGTTTGCGCGCTGGCCACATCGGCTGAGCTGCCTGACGTCACTTCAATATGGACTAAGGTGGAAAGGGGCGTGACCTGCGCAGTGCCCGGTGGAGCGGAGAGGGTAAAGTCGTTTGAAACCGTATTTCCGGTATCTTCATCGACCGTTTCTCCGCGGATGGCCTGCACCACAACCGGGTAGTCTTCCGGATTGGTGATGCCACTGACATCAAGCTCCGCCACGCCACCGCTTTGTGAGGTTGCCGAAGGCTCGTTGTCATCCAACTGGAAATCCTGATCCAGATCGAGCCACACCAAAGCTCCGCGTAAGTAGCCATCAATCGCTTTGACACTGTAAGTGGAACTGGCAGCTGCGGGTGAATCGTTATCACTGCCGCAGCCGTACAGCGTCAGGCTGCTGAATAATCCCAGCGCCATCACTGACGTTTTCATTCGCATAGACAAATCCTTATTTCTGATGTGTATTGTTCTTTATTTTTGGTATTGATTGAATGAATATCACAAAAGAAGCTAATTGAGGCTGATGATTTATTCAAGTTAAGGAATTTTGACGAAATAGCGATTCAGGAAATGGATTTAGACCAATATTAACGGTCTATATTTTATGTGAATATCAATAAGGCAGCAGGTAGATAGAGGACAATCAGGAAATACGCTTAAGAAACAAAACGATGCTCAAGATGAGGTGGTTTTTACAGAAGTGTCGGTAACGAGAGGTGAAAGCTGTGACTGATGTCAAAATAAACCTGAGTAAATGCAACGAAGTCTCAGCATGAAATCAAAATATCCACCCAAGTTGTAAGTGGATATTTAAACGCCATACTGAAACTTCTTCATAATTTATTGGAGAACATCTTCCCCGCCGAGGCTCTGATATATGGTTGCCAGGTTGACTAAGCGGTTATAGCGGTTTTCCAGTAAAGATGCTTTGGCACTGCGCTCATTTTCCTGAGCGTCGAGCAGGGTGGTGATATCGATGGCACCATATTGGTACTGGCTTTTGTAGATACCTGCGGCCTCTCTGGCGCTGTCGTATTGTTGCTGTAATTTTTCTGCCTGATAACGGTAGTTGTCACGGGCGGAAAGCGCGTTGTCGACATCCTGAAAGGCACTGTACAAGGTCTGGCGATAGTTAATGATCGCTGACTGATAACGTACATCGGCAATATCGCGGTTGAGCTGCATCTCATTCCAGTTAAGGAATGGTAAAGCCAGATCTGCGCCGAGGCTGCCAATCGGGTCGCTGAGCAGATGACGTAGCTGAGTCGAAGAGCCCCCCAAAGCGCCGGTCAGGGTCAGAGACGGGAAGTAACTGTTATCTGTATTGTCTTTGTCAGCCAGCGCCGATTTAAGCTCAAACAACGCCTGTTTTACGTCCGGACGGCGGCTGAGAACGTCGGCAGGAATACCTGCTTCGATCTCTGGCAGAGCCGTGTCGGGCAGGGTACTGATACCTGGTTTGCTCTCTTGTGGCGGTTGGTTGAATAACAGCGCAAACGCATTTTTGGCTTCGGTGTACTGCTGAAGATAATCACGATGGGTGGCTTCAATCCCCGCCAGTGAACGCTGCGCTTCCAATACATTGATGCGCGAGACTGAGCCATAACGATACTGGCTTTCCGTTAAAGCCAGGGTTTGGCGCGCTTCATCAATATCGGCGTTACTGAGCGCGATACGCTGGCTGAGGTAGCCGATTTGCCAGTACAGCTGAGCTGTAGTCGCTACCAGAGATTGCGCGGTTGCTTCACGCTCTTCCTGGCTGGCCATAGCCGTCCACATCGCGGCGTCTTTCGCGGCCGCCAGTTTACCCCATAGATCCAGCTCATAGCTCACACCCAATGATGCCTGATAGCTGGCAGAGCTGTCACCGCCGTCCAGCGGTTTGCTGCGCTGCGCTGAAGCGTTGGCAGACAAGTCAGGGTATGTGTCACTCACTGCAAGGCCAGCCTGTAAGCGGGCTTCACGCAGGGTCAGTGTCGCTAAAGCCAAATCGTTGTTGGTTGCCAGAACCTGATCGATCAGAGTGTTTAGTTGAGGATCATTAAAGCTCTTCCACCACTGTTCGATAGCTGCCGAGGAAGATTCACTTTGGCTGCTTTGCCAGTTGTCCGGCACCTGCACATCCTGTGGCTCCAGCTCAGAGCGGCTAACACAACCTGTGGCCAGCATGACACACAGAGCCAGGGTTGAGATCTGATAACTACGCATTCTTATTCCCTCGCCAAGGCATCAATCGGATTCAGTCGCGCTGCATTACGCGCGGGCAGATAGCCGAACAGCACACCGATTAGGGTGGAACAAAGGAAAGCCGATACGATCGACGTGGTGGAATAAATCATATTAAAACTACTACCCAAGGTGGCAAACAGCACACCAATTAAATAAGCAAGACCAATACCTATCGTACCGCCGCATAAACAAACCAGCACCGCTTCAATCAAGAACTGACGCAAAATATCATTTTGTCGTGCACCCACGGCCATACGGACACCAATCTCGCGGGTACGCTCTGTCACTGACACCAACATGATGTTCATCACGCCGATGCCGCCGACAATCAGTGAAATCACCGCAATCGCCGAGATCAGTAACGTCATGGTGGCGGTGGTCTTCTGAATATTCTGCTGAATGGTATCGGTGTTGATGGTGAAGAAATCCTGAGTACCGTGGCGCATTTTCAGCAAAGTAATGATCGCCTGTTCCGCCGCATCACTGGGTGTGTTGTCATTGACCCGCACCGAGATACGATTAAGGTAATTCTGGCCCATCATTCGTGCGCTGACTGTGGTGTAGGGAGCCCAGATGTTGAGTGAATCACTATTACCAAAAGCGCTCTCTTTCGGCGCAGTGACTCCGATAATTCGCAGTGGCAGATTGCCGGCAAAAATGACTTTACCAATCGGATTCTCATTTGGAAACAGCGACTTAAGGGTATTGCTGTCAATCACCACATCTTGGGCAATGCGCTCGACGCTGCTTTGATCCCAGAACTGGCCGTAATCCAGGGTGTAACCTTTAACCCGGAAATAGTCCGGTCCGACACCTTGTACCGACGCGGATACCGCCTGATTACCGAATTTCACTGTTGCGGATGTACTCAGGGTCGGAGTGACACTGTCAACAAAGCCCAGGTTGGTTAAAGCATCGGCATCGGCAGCGGTTAGCGTGCGTACCTGCCCGGAGCGCCGGTCGCCAAAGCCGCTGCCCGGCATGATGTCAATGGTGTTGGTACCCATGGACGAGATGCTGTCGAGGATCGACTTTTGCGAGCCGTTACCCAATGCCACCACAGAGACCACGGAAGCAATACCGATAATAATCCCCAGCATAGTCAGGAAGGTGCGCAGGCGGTGATTGGACATCGCCAGCAAGGCCATCTTGAGCGCTTCCCAAAACGAATCCCACAGTCTGCGGCTGCTGGCAAGGGCATTATTATTGCTGGCTGCTGCGACAAAATCCTGATTACTGACTTTCTGACCGGTTTTATTGACGGTATCACTGAGTATTTCACCATCTTTGATCTCGATGATACGGTTGGCATATTCAGCCACCTTCATGTCGTGGGTGACGATGATAATGGTGTGACCCAACTGATGCAGCTCCTGCAACAGGGTCATCATTTCCGAGCCGCTTTTACTGTCCAGTGCGCCGGTCGGTTCGTCCGCCAGAATGACATCCCCACCATTGACCAGGGCGCGGGCCACGGAAACACGTTGCTGCTGACCACCACTGAGCTGGTTAGGTTTGTGATCGAGGCGGTCGGACAGTCCAAGGCGGCCCAGCAGGCTCTGCGCTCGTTCCTGACGCTCTTTTTTGTCATAGCCGGCATAAATCGCCGGGATTTCCACGTTGCCCAGTGCAGTCAGGTCGCCCAGCAGATGATAACGCTGGAAGATAAAACCGAAATATTCGCGGCGCAGACGTGCCAGCTCATCAGACTCGAGCTGTGACGTGTTCTGACCATTAATCCAGTATTCACCGGAGGTTGGCTGATCGAGACAACCGAGAATATTCATCAGGGTCGATTTACCGGACCCGGACGTACCGACAATCGCCACCATCTCACCACGATCGATGCTCAGGTTGACGTTATTCAGCACCGTCAGGGTTTCATCACCGGCGGAAAAACAGCGGGTGACGTTGCTGATATTAAGTAGTGGCTGGGTCATTAAAAACGCATCCCCCGTGGGCCCATACGACGGCTGGCGGTGTCACCATTTTGTCCTTGTGTGCCTAAGATGATCTGGTCACCTTCTTGCAAACCGGATGTGATTTGCGCGTTGATTTTGTTATTGATGCCGACGGTCACGTCACGCATCTCTTCCTGACCATTGACCAGCACAGGTACCTGGTATTGCTCCTTGCGGCCCGGCTTGCGGATCAGCACCTGGGCCGGAACCAGCAGTGCTTGTTCGGCTTTGTCGAGTACAACCGACACTTGCGCCGTCATACCTATACGGAGCGTGCGATCCGGGTTATCAACTTCAAACAGGCCATGGTAGTAGATCGCTTCATCGTTGCTGACCGCGAGATCTTTGTCATCACCGTCCATCAGAGTAGGGCCGGGTTCGATCGCACGCAGGGTACCGTGGTAACGCTTATTTGGCTTACCCAGGATGGTGAAGTAAACAGGCAGGCCGGGCTGAACGTTCACCACATCCGCTTCAGAAATCTGCGCTTTGATGGTCATTTTATTCAGCTGAGCCAGTTCAATAATGGTGGGCGTGGTCTGGTTGGCGTTCACCGTCTGACCTTCTTCCACTGCGCTGTAAACCACAGTACCGTCAAACGGCGCACTGATGGTGGTATAGCCGAGGTCGACTTGTGCGCTGTCGACATTGATATTAGCTTGTTCGAGTTCGGCGTTCAGTTGCTCAAGTTCTGCTTTATAAACGGTGAGTGTCGCTTGCGCGCTTTCATAGTCAGCACGTGAACTGGCGTTATCGGCCAGCATGCCTTTCTGGCGAGTGAACTCGGCCTGTGCCTGAGCAATTTGCGCGCGTTTGGCACGAATCTGGGCTTTCAGGCTGTTGAGCGAAGCATTGGCTTCTTTGAGATTGTTTTGTTGGGTCAGGCTGTCAATCTGGGCGACCAGATCGCCTTGTTTAACCTCATCGCCCAACTGTACCGCCAGCTTTTCGATCTGACCTGAAACCTGAGCACCGACAGCGACCAGCTTAGAGGCCTGCAACATGCCGGTCGCGAGTACGGTATTTTCAATATTACCTTTCTGTACCGGCTGGGTAGCAAAAGTGAGCGGGGCTTCTTTGGGGTAAAAATAATAACTGGCACCGCCAATGACGAGCAAAAGGCCCCCGATGACGAGAAGTTTTTTCTTTATAGTAGTTTTTGGCATGAGAATGAGCATCGTTACTTGAAATAGAAATTATTATCATATTTATAAACTGATGCTGATTTGAAACAAGCGTTTAGTGCGTAAAACTAGGTAAAGAAGCGTAAATCGGGCGATAACTCTTTGTTGGAAAGGGAAAATAATAAAAAGCCCGCGGTCGGGGACCGCGGGCTTGAGACAATCCAACGCTCAATAAATCAGCAAATTACTTTAACTGCCAAGCCGCCTTGAGACGTTTCGCGGTATTTCGCGTTCATGTCTTTCCCGGTTTCCAGCATGGTCTCAATCACTTTGTCCAATGACACACGTGGCGCAGAAGAGCGGCGTAGTGCCATGCGGGTCGAGTTAATCGATTTGACGGCTGCAATACCGTTGCGTTCGATACAAGGAACCTGTACCTGACCAGCAACCGGGTCACACGTTAGGCCCAGGTTGTGCTCCATCGCGATTTCCGCCGCCATACACACCTGCTCCGGGCTACCACCCAACAGCTCAGCAAGGCCCGCTGCCGCCATAGAACAGGCAACACCCACTTCACCCTGACAACCCACTTCCGCACCTGAAATAGAAGCGTTCTGCTTGTAAAGACCACCGATTGCGCCTGAAGCGGCGAAGTAGCGGATGTAGTCTTTCTCGGTCACGGTCTGGATAAATTTGTCGTAGTACGCCAATACCGCCGGAATGATACCGCAAGCACCATTGGTCGGCGCGGTAACCACACGGCCACCAGCTGCGTTCTCTTCATTCACCGCGAATGCGTACATGTTGACCCAGTCGACCACAGCCATCGGATCGTTGGTGATCTTTTCTGAAGTCAGCAGTTGCTGGCGCAGCGCTGCAGCACGGCGCGGTACGCGTAGCGGGCCAGGCAGGATGCCTTCAGTGCTCATGCCGCGTTCCATACATTCTGTCATGGTACGCCAGATGTTAGCAAAGTAGTCGCGTACTTCTTCATCCGAGTGCAGGGCTTTTTCGTTTTTCATCACCAGCGTGCTGATCGACAGTCCACTTTCACGGCACTGCTCAACCAGTTGTTCTGCGGTGTTGAACGGGTAAGGCACCTGAACCGGAGATTCAACCGCTTTACCGAAATTCTCTTCATCGACGATAAATCCGCCACCGATAGAGTAGTAAGTTTTCGAATACACTACTTCATCGTTTACCCAAGCATGGATCTGCATACCATTTTCATGCAGCGACAAGTTGGTTTTGTGGAAATTCATTCCGCCGTCGCGCGGGAAAGCAACCGAATGATCGTGCATACCGACAGTCAGGCGTTCGGTCTGTTCAACATTGGCGATGAACCCCGGGATCGCATCAATATCCACAGACTGTGGCGAATTACCCGCCAGGCCCATGATGATGGCGATATCTGTATGGTGACCTTTCCCTGTCAGTGATAGTGAACCATAAACATCGACGGTAATTTTAGTGACGCTGAGCAGTTTTCCGTCTGCAACCAGATCATCAATAAATTGTTTACCTGCTTTCATTGGTCCAACGGTATGCGAGCTCGAAGGACCGACGCCGATTTTATAGATATCAAATACACTAATCATATTGATTACCTCAAAATTAAGCCCCCCTTATGATAAGGGAGGCCTTTATTATCGTTATATTCTGTGTTCTAAGCTGGTAACTGAGATTACAAAGCGCCGTAGATTACAGAACTAATAGCAGCAAGACCACAAAAAACTGTAAACAGTTGAACAGCTGCTGAAGTCTTGTACTTCGCCATTGCTGGCACCTTGTGCATGGCAAAAACTGGCAGCAAAAACAGGATCGCCGCAATCATTGGAGCGCCCATAGTTTCGATCATGCCAAGGATACTTGGGTTGATGATCGCGACGACCCATGTTGTCACAATGATAAAGAATAGTGAAATTTTCTCGATAGATTTAACCGGCATTTTACTGCGTGATTTCACCAGACCAACCAGACCTTCATGTGCGCCCAGGAAGTGGCCGAAGTAGCTTGAGGTAATTGCCGCAAATGCCACAATTGGCCCCAGGTAAGAGATCAGTGGTGACTCGTGTACGTTAGCCAGGTAAGACAGTACGCTGATGTTCTGTTCTTTTGCCATCGACAGCTGCTCCGGTGACAGAGACAGCACAACCGAGAACACGAAGAACATTACAAAGCCCATCAGCATCATTGCTGCACCGCCAGTGATCATGTCGGTTTTATTGACGGCATTGTCGCCATACTGTTGGCGCTGCTCTTTTGCAAACTGACTGATAATCGGGCTGTGGTTAAACGAGAACACAATGATAGGAATTGCCAGCCAGATGACGGTCGGCATTGACGACCAATCAGGAGACACTTCGATCATCGAAGTATTCCACTCCGGGATCAGGAAGACAGACAGAGCCAGCAGGATAAATACCAGCGGGTAAACCATAGCCGAAGTCGCTTTCAGCATCAGGTCTTTACCAAACACTACGCCAGCGGTCATCGCAGCAATCAGCGCACCAGATAATAACCAGCGAGGAATGGATGCCATACCTACCTGGTTGACCAGGAAAGAATCGACCGTATTGGTAATACCAACGCCGTAAATCAGAACAATCGGGTAAATGGCAAAAAAGTAAGCGAAAGTAATAAGATTAGCGCCAGTTTTACCAAAGTGTTCTTCAACAGTGTCTGTAATGTCTGAATCTGCTTGTTTTGCTGAAAGAACAAAGCGTGCCAGACTCTTGTGGGCAAACCAGGTCATCGGGGCAGCAATAAGGGCTAGAATTACTAATGGCCAAAAGCCGCCTGCACCTGCCTTGATTGGCAAAAACAGTACGCCGGCACCGACCGCAGTGCCAAATAATGACAGTGACCAGACAAAATCTTTATAGGTCCACTTGCCAGCAGAAAGTGTGGCAGCAGAAGCCTTTGTGGTTGTATTCATAGTGGATTACTCATTTTTTGGGAACAGGAAATAAGTCGGGAGCAATTTTGCAGAATTTTTCTCTGAAAAAATAGACTTAAATCATTAAATGTTCCCAACAGAGCAATGAGATAACAAAAACCTATGGAGAGTCACAAAAATCACGTGCCACTTGTGAAAGTTATTAACATAAGTAATTAAAAAAACTAATCCAAAAACAGGTAATGATGAGGAAAAGTTATCCTAATGGTCTAGAGTTAATGCTCGATAAAAAATAATCGTTTTCAAACCAGTTAATCCCCTCTATATAAGGGCTAGCGAATATAAGAGATGTGTTTTTGTAGCGATTGTATGATTTGAGCTGTCACACCCCATATAAAATGATGTTTATAAGGGATGGCGAATACACGGTGCGCGGCATTTTTAATTTGAAAGGTATCACTGAACAAACGGCGCTGGTCGAGTAAAAAATCCGCTGGTACTTCAAACACTTCCTCAACTTCGTTGCAGTCAATTCTGGTTTGGTAGTCTGAGGCGATAAACGCGACCACTGGCGTGACCGCGAACTGACTGACGGTAACAAGCTCAGGCAACTGACCCAAAATATCGATCTGGTGCTGCTCGATACCAATTTCTTCCTGCGCCTCACGCATGGCTGTCTGGTAAAGGGTGCCGTCGCCATCTTCATATTTACCACCGGGAAAACTAATTTGCCCGGGATGATGTTTCAGGTGCTCGGCACGTTTGGTGAGCACGACGCTAAGCCCTTGCGGGCGTTCGACAAAGCCAATCAGAACCGATGCCTTGCGCAGCGAACGCTCGCGCAAATGAGCGACTCGATGCATTGATTCAGCGTGATACCCGACGGGCGTTCTCAACTGGAAGCCCTGAATAAGTTCAGTTTTGCTGATGCGGCGCACAACGACGTCTCCTATATTCATATATATGTCTATACTTTAATAATCATGCTTTTATGAGCCTAGTTTAAGGATAGTTCAATAAGATGAAAGGCATTATTTTTGCCGAGTTTCTCGAGTTGGTGGAAGACAAATTCGGCCTCGATGTACTTGACAAAATGTTGCAGCAATCTGCAGATTCTGGCGTCTATACCTCAGTCGGCAGTTACGATCATAAGGCGCTGGTGCGGTTGATTGTTGAACTGAGTCAGATTACCGGTATTGATGTTAATGAGTTGCAGCGTGTATACGGTGTCAGCGTATTTCGTTCTTTGTACCAAACCGTGCCTCCGTCAGACAACTTGAGTGCGGTACAGGGCTGTTTTGCATTTTTGCGTCACGTGGAAGATTACATTCATGTTGAAGTGAAAAAACTCTATCCGGATGCAAACCCGCCCCAGTTTGAGTTCATCAGCCAATCGAGCGGAGTCATGACGTTTGATTACCTGAGCGCCCGTTGCTTTGGTCAGGTTTGTCTTGGTTTGATTGAGGGATGCGCTGCTTATTTCAATGAGCAGGTCGATATTTGTATGCAGCCCCAAAACGAAGATAACAGCAGGGTACGCTTTACGATCACAATGGTGGATGACTGAGACAAAACTCGCTCATTGGGTGTCTAAACCCGTGATCAAGATTAACAACAATAAGCCGCGTCATTAAAAGCAGCATGAGCTGTATCTCGTTAAAGAAAGTCATTGGGTAGGTGGAAAATGGATTTTAACTCGCCACTGGAACGCAAACTAGTCCGGGAGAAGGCTGCCCGCAAAGAAGCTGAAAAGCTGCTGGAAGAAAAAAGCTATGAGCTGTATCACGTCAACCAGCAGCTCAGTCTGGCGCTGAAGCAATTGCAGAAACAATCGTTGCAGGATTTGCAAAAGTTTGAGTTTGAAGAGCAGATAGATGCCACCTTAATCTATTTTGGCCGCGCTTTCCTGTCACGTCCTTTGGATAGCGGACTGCTGGCAACCTTTATTGAACGTCTGGCGCAAAGTTCAGCCATACGCTCAGCCTTAGTCCACATAGACGCAGGTCAGTTGGATGGTATCGAAAGCACACAGCTCGGCAATCCCGCGCTTGCTGAGGTAAAGCCTTTTGTCGATGTGCCGCACTGGCAGCAAGATTACCTGTGTCTGCCGCTGGTGGTTGACCGTCTTAAGTCAGGTTATTTAGTGTTTGAGATGGAAGATGAGCGGGTTGAGCGCGAGTTTGTCGTCAAGCAGTTGTCGCTGGTGGCAGAACTGCTTTGTAGTGCGTTACATCGTCAGTCGATCATGCAGCGCCAGCAGTCGTCACGTAAACGCGCGGAAGTGTCGGAAAAGGCCACCACGCAATTTGTGGCCATGATCGAACAAACGCTGCACGGCTCGCTCAATGAATTAATGCAACATTCGGATAAACTGATGGCCAGTAAACTCAATAAAGAGCAGCTGGAGCATTTGACGGCATTGCAACGGTGCGGTGACCGGATGCAGGCCATCATGAAAGATTTGTACGAGTTCAACCAGCTTCAGTCGGGGAGCATTCAGTTGTCACTGACTCCATTTAGCTGGCAGGAGGTTGAATCCTACCTTGTAGCAGAGTTCGGGCAACGGGCTAAGGATAAAGGACTGACTTTCACTATCGACAGTTGTGACGAATTGCCCAAACGTTGGGTCGGGTCAAAAGAGCAGATTGAACAGATACTGCATCATTTGGTGGACAATGCGATTAAGTTTACGGATCAGGGTGAGGTGATGGTTTCCGCCCGCTGGCGTCACGATCAATTATTGCTGCGGGTCAGAGACAGTGGTATTGGTATCCCGCTTTCAGCGTATGCAGCATTATTTGATCCCTACAGCGCGGTCAATCACCACACAGCGCAAAACAGGCAAGGAGCCGGACTCGCTTTGCCGGTGTGCAAGCAACTTGCGCAATTGCTGGGCGGAGAGCTGGATATGTCCAGTGAGGAAGGGGTAGGGAGTGAATTCTTTCTCACCTTACCAATTCAGGTTGCCAATGTCTGAGCACACAGTGGCGTTAAAGTAAAAAACGCGCTTGTGGCGCGTCTTTTTACGGTGCGACTCAGTCGGCAAGGACCGGTAAAATACGGCTTAGCTTATCGAGTGTTTCCTGATATTCGGCGCTCCATTCGCTGTCTGCAACCAGGCCGCCACCGGCCCAGGCATACAACTGCTGGTTTTGCGCGATCAATGTACGGATGGTGATACTGGTATCCATACGACCGTGGCGGCTGATGTAACCGATGGAACCACAATATGCGCTGCGGCGATGCGGTTCCAGCTCTTCAATGATCTCCATCGCACGCACTTTAGGTGCGCCGGTAATCGACCCGCCCGGGAAACTGGCGCGCAGCAGGTCCGCACATTCATATTGGTCATCGAGTTGAGCGCGAATCGTGCTCACCAGGTGGTGAACGGCGGGGAAACTTTCAATCTCGAATAATTTCGGAACGTGTACTGTGCCCGGCTTCGCCACCCGGCCAATATCGTTACGCAGCAGATCAACAATCATCAGGTTTTCGGCCTGATCTTTTTCGGCATTGGCCAGCTCATCGGCAAAGGCAGCGTCTTGTTGCGGATCTTCACTGCGAGGGCGGGTACCTTTAATCGGCTTGGTTTCGATTTCCCGCTCTTTGACCTGCAGGAAACGCTCCGGAGAAACACTCAGGATGGCACACTCTTCGGTGCGGATAAACGCAGAGAAGGGGGCCAGGTTAAAGCGTTCCAGCTTGAGATAAGCGAGCCATTCGCTGCCTTGATAGCCGGCCTGAAAACGCTGGGTCAGGTTAATCTGGTAACAGTCACCTGAGCGCAGGTATTCCTGCACCTGGTTAAATTTAGTGCGGTAGCTTTCCCGCGTCATGTTCGACTGCCATGGGGTCGTCAGAGCAAACGGTGCCTGGCTCTCTGCGGCGTGCTGTGCGAGAAGGGGGTCAGCCTGTTCAATATTCTGGCCAACCACACAAGCGGTTTGGGTTTGATGATCCACCACCACTGCCCATTGGTAAAGGCCGACCGCCATGTCCGGTGCGGTCAGATCTTTTTCGGCAATGCTCGGTAAACGCTCGACCCGACGGCCAAGGTCATAGGCAAAATAGCCGACCGCGCCACCGACAAACGGTAAATCGTGCGGGTATTGCAGCTGCGGCAGGTAGCGACTTTGTAATTGTGCCAGCAAATGGAACGGATCTTCCTGTGACATGGTCTCGCCACTTGGCTCACTAATGCGTGTCTGCTCATCGGCTGTGGTCAGCGTCACGACAGGGTTCATCACTACGATATCGAAACGGCTGTCGATATGCTGCTCGGAAGCAGAGCGAAGCATCATCGCCCAGGGTTGGTGCTCAACCTTGGCAAACAGCTGATTGGCGAGTTCCGGGTAATAAGTAAGCGGCTTGGACTGAATGTGAGTAAGTTCGTTGTTATTCATTTGTGTAAATTGTGACAAAGGGACTGATCACTGCGTAGCGTGTTGAGGAAAGCGAGAGTATCATATTCGCCACGATAAAACTTCAATAATAAGCAGCGACTTGACGGTTGCAGGCGGCGAACGTTCAGTCGAATTTCGCTATCTGGCTTTACTGCGTTCCTCTGTGTGCCGATCAAGTCTCTGTTTTGGAAGTAACATAACGATAACGAGGCATGCAATGACGGTTATACGCAAGCAGGACGTCATCAGCAGTGTGGCTGATGCACTCCAGTACATTTCTTACTACCACCCTTTAGATTTTGTTCAAGCCCTGGAACAAGCTTACCATCGTGAAGAGAGCCAAGCGGCGAAAGACGCGATTGCTCAGATTCTGATTAACTCAAGAATGTCGGCAGAAGGCCACCGTCCAATCTGTCAGGACACGGGTATCGTGACCTGTTTCGTCAATATCGGTATGGCGGTGCAGTGGGATTCGCACGATATGACGGTTCAGCAGATGGTTGATGAGGGTGTGCGTCAGGCCTACACCAACCCGGATAACCCGCTGCGCGCCTCTGTGCTGATGGATCCTGCCGGCAAACGTATCAACACCAAAGACAACACCCCGGCTGTTGTGCACATCAACATGGTGCCGGGCAATACGGTTGAAATCCAGATCGCCGCGAAGGGCGGCGGCAGTGAAAACAAAACCAAGATGGTCATGCTCAACCCATCCGATGACATTGCTGAGTGGGTAGAGAAAACTTTGCCGACCATGGGTGCCGGCTGGTGTCCACCGGGTATGCTGGGTATTGGGATCGGCGGTACGGCAGAGAAAGCAGCGGTACTGGCAAAAGAATCGTTGATGGAACACATTGATATTCAGGAGCTGATCGAGCGCGGTCCGCAAAACGCGGAAGAAGAGCTGCGTCTGGATATCTTTAATCGCGTTAACAAACTGGGTATCGGTGCCCAGGGCCTGGGCGGCCTGACCACTGTGGTTGATGTCAAAATCAAAACGGCGCCAACCCACGCTGCTTCTAAGCCAGTGTGCCTGATCCCGAACTGTGCGGCGACGCGCCACGTGCACTTCACGTTGGATGGTTCTGGTCCGGCGGATCTGCAGCCACCAAAACTGGAAGACTGGCCGCAAATCACCTGGGAAGCGGGGGCCAACACACGCCGTGTTAACCTGGACACCGTTACTAAAGAAGAAGTGCAAGAGTGGAAAACCGGTGAAACGGTTCTGCTGTCAGGCAAAATCCTGACCGGACGTGATGCTGCACACAAACGTATTCAAACGATGCTCGATAACGGCGAAGGCCTGCCAGAAGGCGTGGATCTGAATGGTAAGTTTATCTACTACGTCGGCCCGGTTGATGCGGTCGGTGACGAAGTGGTTGGCCCTGCAGGCCCGACCACGTCAACCCGCATGGACAAGTTTACCGACATGATGCTGGAGAAGACCGGCATTATGGGCATGATTGGTAAAGCGGAACGTGGTCCGGCAACCGTTGAGTCGATTAAGAATCACAAAGCGGTTTATCTGATGGCTGTCGGCGGCGCTGCTTACCTGGTTTCAAAAGCGATCAAGAAAGCTCGCGTCGTCGCGTTTGAAGACTTGGGCATGGAAGCGATCTACGAATTTGAAGTCGAAGATATGCCGGTGACGGTTGCGGTTGACTCGCAGGGTGTCAACGCGCACCAGGTGGGTCCGGATACCTGGAAAGTGAAAATTGCCGAAGCGGCGAAGTAATTTTTTTCACAAATGTTCCAGGCTCGACATTGTTCGCGCAAAAATGACGAAGGTGCAGCGTAAGCTGCGCCTTTTTGTGTTTATAATAACCCTCTAAATAGTTGAAACGTCAGGAGTGCAGAATGCCTCGCTTTATTCAAATCCTGCAAATCGTTATTGCGGTTGTTGTCGGTGCCCTTATTGGCTATGACCTGATTTTGCACGGTATCAGTATTTTCGATAATAAATATGTCACCACAACATGTGTGCTGTTTGTATTGTTAGAAATTGCCCTGTTTGTGGTTTACAAGCTGATCGAAGACGATTAAACGCCGCCTGTGCTCTGGTGTGGTTGTCCGCCGACAAGCTGCAATATTTAAATCCTAAGCCTCTGATTTTATTCAGGGGCTTTTTTATTCATCTCGTATTAAGATTAGGTAAGGTAGGCTTGGGGGCGTTAAGCAACGTAGGGCATTGCCTGACATGGCATCCAAATGATAACGGAGCATTTAAATAATTACGGAGACGATGAATGAAGCGTATTAGCCAAGAAATGACTGATTTAATCCATCGCGGCCTGGACTCTCATGTTCGTCTGGCGGTGACCGGGTTGTCGCGCGCCGGGAAAACCGCCTTTATCAGTTCTCTGGTTAATCAACTGGTGCATACCTCAACGCATGACAATCTGCCACTGCTCGCGGCGGCGCGTGATAAACGTATCATTGGCGCAAAGCGGGTTCCGCAAAGTAATTTGATGGTGCCAAGCTTTGGCTACGATGAAGCCATGAGTCAGTTACATGCCAACCCGCCACACTGGCCGGTTCCGACCCGGGATGTGAGTGAAATTCGCCTGGCAATTAAATATAAGACGCACAGCCGCACCCGCAAGCTGATCAGTAAAACCTCGACCCTGTACCTCGACGTGATTGATTATCCGGGCGAGTGGTTGCTGGATTTACCGTTGCTGCAACTCGACTTTGAAACCTGGTCTGCGCAGCAGTTTAATGCTCTGCATGGCAAGCGGGCTGAGCTGGCACAAGAGTGGTTAACACAACTGGATCAGCTGGATTTGCAGCAAGAGGCCAATGAAAAAAACTTGGCTGAAATTGCGGCGCTGTACACTGATTATCTGCACCGTTGTAAAGAAGCGGGACTGCACTGGGTGCAGCCGGGGCGTTTTGTTCTGCCTGGAGAGCTGGCCGGTGCGCCGGTGTTGCAGTTTTTCCCGTGTCGCCCGGATACGTTACAGCACAAAAACGGCAAACATTCGATGCTGGCGCTGCTGAAGCAGCGTTACGAAGAGTATCAGAACAAGGTGGTTAAGGCGTTTTACAAACATCACTTCGCAACGTTTGACCGCCAGATTGTGCTGGTCGACTGTTTATCACCGCTTAATGAAGGGCATGAATCTTTTATGGATATGCGCGATGCGCTTGAGCAGATCATGCAGAGCTTCCGTTATGGCCGCAGCGGCATGCTCAGTCGTCTGTTTGCACCCAAAATTGATAAGGTGTTGTTTGCGGCGACCAAAGCCGATCACGTCACGCCCGATCAGCATCCGAATATGGTGGCCTTGTTGCAACAGATGATTCATCCGGCCTGGCAGCATACCGCGTATGAAAATATAGAGATGAGCTGTCTGAGTATGGCATCGGTGAGAGCGACCCAGTCGGGCCATATTGAAACCGGGCAGGGCAGAGTGTCTGCCATCCAGGGCACGACTCTGCAAGGCGACAACATGACGGTTTATCCCGGTGAGGTGCCAAAACGTCTGCCTAACGCCGACTTCTGGCACAATCGGTCGTTCGATTTTACCGCGTTCCGCCCGATGTCAGGTCATCAGGATGAGCCGCTGAAACATATTCGTCTGGATAAAGCGCTGGATACACTGATTGGAGACAAACTGAAATGAGCGAATACAAAACTCGTCAGGTTTTTGAGCAGCCACTGAGCAGTGAAGAAACGCACATTGAACTCAATACCCAGCAGCAGTTTGCTGAGCAGGATAAATTCGTTCCCAGTATCGCGGAGCCGCAAGAGACACCAGCGGAAGCCGAACTTGAGCAGGTCATTCGCCCTAAGCGCGGGCGTAAATGGTTTACTGTCACTATGCTGGGTGCGTTTTCCGGCCTGGTCGGCTGGCAGGCCATCGATAGCGTGGTCACCGCTGTGCAAACGGCCGATTGGCTCAGCCTGGGCTGGAGCGGCTTTGTTTCAGTTCTGGCCGGTTTGGGTATCGGTGCGATTGGGAAAGAGCTGTGGAAGCTGCGTCAGCTCCGTCACCACTTTTCAGTTCAGGAGCAGGCCGAGAGTCTGATTGCCAATAATGCGGTGGGCCAGGGCGAAGCATTTTGCCGCGATCTAGCGCAACAGGGTGGTATTCAGCCGCAGAGTGCGGCATTTCAGCGCTGGCAGAATTCGCTGGATAATAGCCACAGCGACGCCGAAGTGCTGGATATGTACGATGCCATGGTAGTCAGTGAACAAGATAAAAAGGCGACTAAGCTGGTGTCGCAATACGCCACAGAGTCCGCGGCGCTGGTGGCTATTAGCCCGTTAGCCGTTGCGGACATGTTGTTGGTCGCCTGGCGCAATTTTAAAATGATCGATCAACTGGCCGAATTGTACGGTGTTGAGCTGGGTTACTGGTCACGCCTTAAGCTGTTTAAAGCGGTGTTGGTTAATATGGCAGCAGCCGGTGCCAGTGAGCTGGCGGTGGATGCCAGTATGGATCTCCTCACCATGGATCTGGCCGGTAAAGTGTCGGCCCGCGCCGGACAAGGGCTGGGTATCGGTATCCTCACCGCACGCCTGGGGCTGAAGGCGATGTCTTTACTGCGCCCGTTACCGTGGCATAAAGATCGCGCGGTCAAATTAGGTGCAATCCGTAAACAAATCGTGGCGAAAGTCACGGCGCTTACGGTCAAATAGCGGAAAGTAGCCGTTGAAACAAGAGATTGCTTGACGCCATTCGGGCCTTGATAGAAACTACTGTCAACTTTTCGTGACACTTTCTGATTAGGAATAAATTCAGTGCGTCTTGAAGTCTCTTGTGAAGACAGACTCGGGTTGACCCGGGAACTGCTCGATATTCTCGCATCCAAAAATATTGATTTGCGCGGCATTGAAATCGATGTGATTGGTATTATTTACCTCAACTGCCCGGACATCGATTTTGAAACCTTCAGTGAATTGATGGCCGAAATTCGTCGGATTCCCGGTGTCAGGGACGTGCGAAAAATTCAGTTTATGCCGATTGAGCGTCACAACACGGAACTGATTTCCCTGCTCAACAACCTGCCTGACGCGGTACTGGCGATTGATCTGAAAGGCTCAGTCGATATGGCGAACCACTCTGCCCAGTCAATGTTCCATAAAGATGAACAAGAGATGATCGGCGCGCATGTCTCGACACTGCTGCCGGCGTTTAATTTCTCACGTTGGGTGGAAGGTAGCAAGTCACGGGTACGTGAAGAAGTGGTACTGGATGGTCTCGATTATGTGATGGATCTGATGCCGGTTTACATTACCGGTGAGTCGAAAGAGTCCACCCTGGCGAGCTCCATGATGATCATTCGTTCAGCCAACGCCAACGTGGTCGCTGACGATAAGCTGCCGCTGCACAATAACCTCGGATTTGAACACTTTGTTGGTGTGTCTAACCGCCATAAAACGCTGATCAATCAGGCGAAAAAACTCGCGATGCTCGATCAGCCACTGCTGATTGAAGGCGAAACCGGTACCGGTAAAGAGATGCTGGCCCGTGCCTGTCACAATCGTTCTAATCGTTCGGATGCGCCTTTTCTGGTGTTGAGCTGTGCATCCATGCCGGATGATGTGGCCGAAACCGAACTATTCGGACACGCTCCGGGGTCGTTTAACCATCAGCAGGGTCATAAAGGTATTTTCGAACAGGCAAATGGTGGCACGGTATTCCTGGACGAAATTGGCGAAATGAGCCCACACCTGCAGATCAAACTATTGCGTTTTTTGCAGGACGGCACTTTCCGCCGGGTCGGTGAAGAGCATGAAGTGCATGTCGATGTGCGTGTGCTGGCCTCGACCCGCCACAATCTGGCTGAGCTGGCCGAATCGGGTAAGTTTCGCGAAGACCTGTTTTACCGCCTCAACGTGCTGACTCTGCGTATTCCGCCGCTGCGAGAACGTCCGAGCGATGTACAACCGCTGCTGGAGCTTTTCGTTGCTAAGCATTGCCACAAAATGGGCATGCTGAAACCGAAACTGGAAGAGGGATTGCTCGATCAACTGGCCCAATATCAGTGGCCGGGTAACATGCGTCAGCTGGACAACATGGTGCTGCGTGCCCTGACCGAAATGCCGGATGACAAACTGGGTGTCGAATATTTCCATCTGCCACAGTTGGAAACCGTCTCCTCGGGTATAGCGAATGTCAACCTGGACGGTGCGCTGGATGACATCATGAAAGAGTACGAAGCTCAGGTACTGGATCGTCTGTATCAGTCGTTCCCGTCGAGTCGTAAACTGGCTAAACGACTCAACGTTTCACATACGTCGATCGCAAACAAGCTGCGCGATTACGGCATCAGGAAGCGCTAATGGAAAGTTACAGTACCGCCAGCCATGTCTATGAAACGGATGGTGAGATCCTGCTTCGCACGGCAGAACCTGACGATGCGAAATTAATCTCGGACTATTTCATCGCCAACCGGGCGTTCCTGAAGCCTTGGGAACCATTGCGCGAGAGTGAGTTTTTCACTGAATTTGGCTGGCAGCAGCGCTTGATCAAACTGCATGAACTGCACAAAATGGCGCTCGGCTACTATCTGCTGATCATTGATGTGAAAACTCACGCCATGTTAGGGACCATCTCGTTCAGCAACATTTCGCGTTTTCCGTTTTATGCCTGTAATGTCGGTTATTCTCTGGCCGAGCAGGCTCAGGGACGCTATATCATGTCACGAGCACTCAAAATGGCCTGTGATTACATGTTTCGCGTACAAAATATGCACCGCATTATGGCGGCGTATATGCCGCGGAATAAGCGCAGTGAAGCGGTACTGCTCGGTCTGGGTTTCGAACCGGAAGGGCATGCGAAAGATTACCTGTTGATTGACGGTAAGTGGGAAGATCATAATCTGACTTCGCTGCGCCACCCGCACTGGAAGATGTAGCCGGGCGTTGAACTGGTGTTGAGGCGCCGGTTGAACGGCCTTGCAAACAGTAATTGAGATGAGAAATGACAATGCCCATAGAGCCCGATACCACTCCGAATCAGCCTGAAACGGCCCACTCTGCAACCGATAAGCTGACAAGAATGCAGCAGCAACTGGCGTTGGTGCTGGAGCTGGATCGCCTGAAAAGCGTGTTACGCCGTACTCGGGTCAAAAGTGCGCAGGGGCGGGCCGAGAACAGTGCTGAACACAGCTGGCATGTGGCGATGATGGCTTTGCTGATGGAAGAGCATGCCAACCAGCCGGTCGATATCGGCCGGGTACTCAAAATGCTGCTGATGCATGACATGGTCGAAATTGATGCCGGTGACACCTTTGTCTATGACAGTGTCGCCAGCGCGCAGCAAGAAGAAAAAGAGCTGGCCGCGGCTGAGCGTCTGTTCGGTATACTGCCGCAAGAGCAGGGTGAAGAACTGTTTGCCCTGTGGCGTGAATTCGAAGCGGCGCAAAGCGCTGATGCGCAGTTTGCCAAAGCATTGGATCGCCTGATCCCGATGTTGCTGAATTATCATAACCAGGGTCAAAGCTGGTTAGAACATGGCGTTACCCGCCAACAAGCCCTGACCGTGAACCGCCGCATTGATGACGGTTCACATGCGCTGTGGGATTACGCACAGCAAATGATTGAACACGCCACCCAACAAGGTTGGCTTAAAGCCTGAAGGACATTGCATGTCGTATTTGCCTTTGGAACAGTACCAAAGAAAATGGATTTTCACGCACCAGTCTATGCCGGTTCCGGCAGAGGATCTGGAACAGATCAAACCTATGTCTCAAATGCGCGCGGCTCAGTTCTGGAAAGAGAACCTCAGTGCGCAAAGCCCTGATGCCGAGCGTTTCAGCTCGCAGGACTGGCCGAGCAAAACCAACAGCTGGCTACATGAAGTGGAGTGGATGGCAGAGTGGGAGAGTGATGATGAAGCTCTGCCTGAGGCGATCCTGGAGCATATCGACTGGCAGGATGATGTGACGGTCTACTTCTGCTATGAGAAATACAACGTCATCGAGACCAAGTGGTCGGTATTCAAACGCCACTGGAAAAACTTCCTGTTTTATGATGACGGCCCGATCCTGCTCGGGCGTCGCCGTCAGCAAGCGCTGTGGTTCAATACCAATGGTACAGTCAAACTGGGTCAGCACGAATAATCGCGCAACTTAGTGCTATTACTTTTCTTAAACAACAAGAGTAAATAAAAAACCGGCGTCATGGCCGGTTTTTTGTATCCGGAGCGTCGCAGGCCGCTGTCGGATCAATCCTGTATGACCACCACCCGGCTGCGGCTGGCGGCCAGTGTACTGCCAATAGAGGCACTGATGATAAGCAGTATGGCTCCCCATTGCGACAGGTCGAGCGTTTCACCCAGAATAGCCAGTCCGGCCATGGCGGCAATCGCCGGCTCCAGGCTCATCATGACACTGAAATGTTGGGTCGACAGACGGCTCAACGCCATCATTTCCAGGCTGTATGGTAGTGCACTGGACAAAATGGCAATGGTCAGTGCCATTGGCACAATCGACCAGGTAAACAGCGGACCTTCCGCTAAATTAGCCCCGAGCGGGAAATAGATCACAGTGGCGATACACAGGCCAAGCGCCACGGTGGCACCGCCGCTGCCAACCGAGCCGGCCCGCTGTCCAAACCAGATATAGGCTGCCCAGCAACCGCCTGCCGCCAGTGCCAGCGCAACTCCTATTGGGTCAAGTGCATCGACACCGGACATGTCCGGCAACAATAAGGCCAGCCCAGCAACCGCCAGCGCGACCCAGACAAAATCCCGTTTACGCCGCGAAGAGAGTAACGCCAGCATCAGGGGGCCGGTAAACTCCAGTGCAACACCAATGCCGAGCGGAATGCGTTCCAGCGCGAAATAGAAGGTCATCTGCATGCCGCCAAGCGCAAAGCCATACACCGCCATAGCCCGCCATTGGCTGCGGCTCAGCCGCAGTCGCCACGGACGGAAAATCAACACCAGCAGCAGGGCGGACAAGCCGATGCGCAGCGCGACGGTACCGCCGACACCAACCACAGGAAAAAATTGTTTAGCGATGGATGCACCGGACTGGATTGTGATCATGGCACAAAGCAGGCAGCCGACAGCAAGCACAACCGGAGATTTATTCAGTAACATAGGCACCGTTATTATTGTAAAAGCCAACCCAATGATTATTAAAGCTAACGCGAGGATTATGCCGCAATTGTTGCGCAGCGAATACCCGATCCAGAGCGATTTATCTGCTGGCGACAACGCCAATTTGTTGAATAAACAGTAAGAAAGCGCCAGGTATTGGCTCGTTTGACAACGTTACTCGCTGATTTATGAGTGGAATTTGATTGTAACTTGCACAGTAATGGTGCGCCATGTTCGTCATGCAACGCTGTGCACAGCGTCGCATTCAGACTGCCTCACTATTTCAGACTGCCTCACTATCATCGCGTATCAGCGATGATTCACATGGCGAGGCTGGAGCGTTGTGACATGATGTCTTTCACCTGGCGCATACGTTGTTCGCATTTGCTTTGCAAGAACTGATGCAGCGCACGGGTGGAGTGATTGAGTAAACGTTTATCGGCACACACCAGATAGACCGGGCAGGGTTCCGATTGCCATTCGGATAACAGCGGTAGCAGACGGCCGTCAATAATGTCCTGACTGATATCGAGCAGCGATTTGTAGGCCACGCCTCGTCCGTTGACGGCCCAGCGATGCACTACATCACCATCGTTAGCACTGAGTCTGCTTTTTACCACCACGGTTTCCGGATTGCCGTCTCTCCAGAAGGTCCAGCGGTTGTGGTAAGTATCTGATAGCATAAAACAGAGGCACTGGTGAGCGAGCAGATCACTTGGCTTGACGATGGCCGGTTTGTTTTGAACATACTCAGGACTGGCGCAGATCACTCGGGTATTATGGCGGCAGATAGGTAAGGCAACGAAGTTGGAATCCGGTGGTGTGCCGTAGCGAATCGCCAGATCGATCGGGCGGTGATACAGATTGGTGATGCCATCCGATAAATCGAGGTTGATCGACAGGTTAGGATGCAACTCCATAAATTCATCCAGCCAACTCAGCAACTGATTACGGCCGAAATCCGACGGCGCGGACAGATTGAGCGTACCGGAAATTTCGCCCTGGCTTTGCGCAATCTGATCCAACCCTTCCTGAATGGTACTCAGTGCAGACTGAGTCTTTTGCAACAGAATATCGCCCTCGTTGGTCAGACGCAGGCTGCGGGTCGAGCGGACAAACAGTGCAAACCCGAGCTGGGATTCTAGGCGTTTGATGGCAGCGCTGACCGCAGCCGGAGTCAAATCCAGGCTATGCGCTGCTTGTGAAAAGCTGCTTTGACGAGCGGTTTCGACAAAGATATTAAGATCGTTTAATGCTTTCATGAGGTTCTGTAACCAATAAGGACAGTTTATCTCACCATACTTCGTGAATATTGGAAAGCATTTCGCAGCTATAGAAAAGCGCCGTCTCCCTCACAGAGAAACGGCGCCTGGTTTTTTCAGCAGGTCGACAGGCATCAAGCCGTGTACTTAACGCAGGCGTTGTCAGGCCAGAGCGGTCAGAAAGCGCAGGTTAAGCGATTCCAGTAACCCGTCTTGCTGGGTTTGATGTACAAACGCCTGGAAGTGTTCGGTCTGCTCATGCAGTTGCAACGCTTCACGGCTGGCCCAGATTTCGTCCATCACGAATAACCCGCTTTGCGTGTCATCCTGATAGAGGTTGTACTGCACACAGCCTTCGTCCTGGCGAGAAGGCTCAACCAGAGCCTGCAACGCCTGAGCCAATTCCGCTTCTTTGCCTGCTTTGGCGGTAATTTCCGCCAGCAGTTTGACCTGGCTCATATCAGTACTCGCGGATGATGTCGGCTTCTGGCCAGCGTGCTTTCGGCAGTTTGGCGTTAAAGTCATCTTCACTGCGGTAACCAAGCGGAATGATCACCAGACTGGTGTAACCTTGCTCACGCAGACCAAATTCTGCATCCAGAACTTTAGGATCAAAGCCTTCGATAGGCACGGCATCGATACCCATAGAAGAGACACCCAGCAGTACAGTACCGGCATTCAGATAAACCTGTTTTTCCATCCAGTGCTGCGCATCTTTCAGATCAAAGCGATGCATGTTAACGAAGAAGGTACGACCTTTGTGTCCGCCTTGTTTGGCTTCTTCGGTCGGGAAACGGCCTGCCTCATCTTCCAGTTCCATCAACTGCTCAAGGTATTGCTCGTCAATGCTGGTTTTGGCACACATCACCAGAACATGTGATGCATTCAGAACTTTACCTTCGTTGAATGCATAAAGGCCCTGAGTCGCTTTAGCGATACGTTGCTTGCCTTCGTCAGTACTGGCCAGGATGAAGTGCCATGGCTGTGAGTTAACACTGGACGGGCTGAAGCGGATCAGCTCTTTGATCGCTTCTACGTGTTCATCACTGATACGACGGGTCGCATCAAAGGCTTTGGTTGAATAGCGTTGCTTAGCGTGAGTTGCAATGTTCATGTTTATTTTCCTGGTGAACAACGAATTTAGCGCTACGATAACGGTTTGATGTAAGGAGAGAAAGAGGGCACGACTTAAAGCACTTTCAAAAAATATTTGAAAGTGACGCCCTTGAATCACAGGCAACCTGCCTCAAAGTGCTCTATTGTGGCTTAAAAGTACTCTACTGTGGCTTAAAAGTACTATCTTATGGCTTAAAAACGCTATGTTGTAGCTTAAAAGCGCTATGTAGCGGCTTATTCATACCATCCTGGCTGATGAGAGTGCGCTGCCGAGTGAACAATTATCAAACAAAAGGGCGGTAAAACAATAAGCCCGGAGTTGCGTCCGGGCTTGGAATGCTCGCTGAGACGGTTATTGTTCGACTTTATTGCTCTGGCTGTCTGCCGCGTTAGGACCACGCAGTTTATTCAGCGCGGCGACGATGATCGGGCTGGTCAGGATCAGTACCGACAGAACGGTAAAGACCAGAGTAATCGGGCGTTCCCACAGGAAGGTCAGCTCGCCATCAGAAATCATCAGCGCACGGCGCAGGTTCTCTTCCATCAGACCGCCGAGAATAAAGCCCAGCAGCAGCGGAGCCAGCGGGAAGTTTGCCAGGCGCAGCGCGATCGCGCCCATTGCCACCAGTAGCATGATGAAGACATCCATGGTGTTAAATGACACCAGATACACACCGGTGATAGAGAAGAACAGAATCATCGGCAGCAGCACGGTTCTTGGCACCGCGAGCAGTTTCGAAATATACGGGATCAGCGGCAGGTTGAGGATCAGCAGCACGATATTGCCCACGTACATTGAGATGATCACAGACCAGAACACATCCGGATGGTCAACAAACAGGCGCGGGCCCGGCTGAATACCATAAGCCAGCAGCGCACCGAGCATGATAGCCGTCGTACCTGAGCCAGGGATACCCAGCGTCAGCAGTGGTACAAAAGAGCCGCTTGAGGCTGCGTTGTTAGCAGACTCAGGAGCCACCAGACCGCGCAGTGAGCCGTGACCAAACTCTTCACGTTTCGCTTTCGGAGCCAGGTTACGCTCCATACCGTAACTCAGGAACGCGGCGATCGTCGCTCCGGCACCTGGCAGAACGCCGGTAAAGAAACCAAGGATAGAGGAACGAATGGTGACCGGAGCGGCCTCGCGCACTTCTTCTCTGGTCAGTTTCATACTGCCGATATTGCTCAGCTTGCTGTTTTCCTCATCACGGGTATCTGCATCCGGCTTAAGAATGCCCATCAGGGTTTCACCCAGTGCGAACGTCGCCATCGCCAGCAGCAGGAAGCTGAAGCCGTCCATCAGGTCGGTCAGGCCAAAGGTAAAACGCTCGACGCCTACACCTTTATCAATGCCGACTGTTGACAGCATCAGGCCAAGAATCGTCATCATCCAGGCTTTAATTACCTGACCTTTACCGGCAAATGCGGCCATGGCAGACAGGCCAAGCAGCATCAGCGCGAAATAGTCCGCCGACTGGAAGCTGAGTGATACCTGGGCCAGCGCCGGAGCGGCAACCAGCAGCATGACAGCGGAAATCGTCCCGCCGGTAAATGATGCGTAGGCCGCCAGTGCAAGGGCTTTGCCCGCCTGGCCTTTCTGCGCCATAGGATAGCCATCAAAAGCGGTGACAACCGTGGATGAACAACCAGGGGCATTGATCAAAATGGAGGAGGTTGATCCACCGAAAATGGCGCCGTAGTAAACTCCGGCCATCAAAATCAGGCCGGAAGAAGGTTCCAGGCCGTAAGTGATGGGGATCATCAGCGCAATGGCTGAAATCGGGCCCAGACCAGGCAGCATGCCGATGAAGGTACCGACAAAACAGCCGACAATCACCATCAGCAGGTTAAATGGCATGACCGCTGTGGTCAGGCCCTGAAAAATTCCGTCTAACATAATCTGTTCCTACCAAAGTGTGAAAATCAGACCCGGTTCCAGATACACATCCAGTCCCTTGGTCAGCAGTAAATAGAAAGCGATGACAAACGGGAACGAAGCGCCAAGCAGCACCGCTTTGCGGCGTTCACCCAGAATGTAAAAGCCCGCCAGCAGGAAAAAACCGGTTGCCAGTACGAAGCCAAGGTAGGTCAGGCCGACACCGTACAGCGCCATCAGCACCAGAAAGCCTATCAGCAGTTTCCAGTTGAAGCTCAGCACAGCGCCGCTCTTATTATCCGGTTGACCCATGACAAGCAGCAGCAAAGAGAGCGCGACTCCGGCATAAGTCAGCAGGATAGGTAAAGTCCGGGCGGTGAACGGTTCGTATTCATCGCCGGGAAACATAGGAATGTTTGTGGTTTGATAGCCGTAACACAGGCTAAGCACCAGAAAAATCATCGCGCCGACGCGATCACGGCACAACAAGTTTTCCTTGCTGAAAATTTTGGTTGGCA
Organism: Vibrio sp. H11; assembly: GCF_004804295.1. NCBI lineage: Bacteria > Pseudomonadati > Pseudomonadota > Gammaproteobacteria > Vibrionales > Vibrionaceae > Vibrio > Vibrio sp. H11. The sequence goes on from NZ_SSHN01000005.1 coordinate 360,803, forward strand.
GGTCCGACATATCCAACTCCATGGCAACAGGATTGCGGTAAAGAAAAGGCCGCAGACAAGCAAGAGTTAACAACAAGATAAACTCAAATCAGGAATGATATGCTGCTAGTCAAATCAAACCCATAAACAAAGGAGTCATAGTGGGCTTGTCTGCGGCGAAAGTGTGGGACGGGAGATTGGTATCAGCCCATCCCTGTTTCTGGAAACGTTAATCAGTCAGGTTATTTAAGAAAGCCCAGCTCACGCATCAAATCGCCCATCTGCTTTTCCTGATCTTCCAGGAAGGCGTAAAACTCTTTGTCTGCCTTGTAGCTGTCGATCCAGCCGTTGCGGTCACGCACCACTTTCCATTCGTCTGTTTCAAACATTTTCTTCAGCGCAACGTTCCACTCGTCGATCTTTTCCTGACTCACGCCAGGAGCGGCAAAGAAACCACGCCAGTTAGCAAATACGGTCGGGTTGTCATATTCAGTCAGGGTCGGAATATCCGGTGCGACATCGAGACGTTTCGGCGCTGTAATGGCGAGGATCTTCACCTGACCGGTTTTAGACATCTCCAGTACTTCGCCCAGGCCAGTAGACAGCACCTGAGTTTCGCCGGACAGCAGGGCTGCCATCGCTTTACCGCCTGCATCGTAAGCGATGTAACGAACTTCTTTCGGGTCCAAGCCCTGACCTTTGAATGCGGCCGCAGCGACCAGGTGGTCCATACTGCCGCGCGCAGAACCGCCGGCGATTTTCACTTTGCGCGGATTCTGTTTGAATTCATCAACCACTTGTTGCCAGTTGTCGTATTTGGAATCACCGGCCACCACCAGTGCGCCGTAGTCAGACACGGTGGCTGCGACAGGGGTCAGGTCGCGGAACGATTGCGGGAAAATGCCCGACAGTGAGCGCACAACGATTGGGGTTGAATTGACCATCAGGGTATCTTCCTGACGATCGGCCGTCTCAATAAGGTGTGCAATGGCTTTACCACCGCCACCGCCGGAAAGGTTTTGATAAGAGACATTGTCGATCAGTTGCGTTTTCATCAGTACGTCACCGGTTCCGCGCGCGGTCATATCCCAGCCACCACCAGCACCACCCGGGATCAGGAAGTGGATTTTTTCCAGATCAGCAGCAAAAGCAGAGAAAGAGCAAGCGGCAGCCAGCAGAGAAGCTGCCAGGGTCGGTTTGAAATGCTTCAACATGTTCACGTTCCTTATGTGGGCGCATCATTCGGTTCAAATGACACTTATCGTTATGTTTATTTATCTGTGCCAGCCGATAATGCACAGCTGGCAATTGGTTTAGCAGGACAGAGGGTTAGCAGATCAGGTGTTTGCTACCGTGTGAACAGAGGTTACAAAAGTGTTAACACCTAGTCTTTAAAACGGTGATAAAAATATTATTGGGCATAAAAACGGTTTTGTTCATAAAGTTCACGGCGGGGAGTCTTTTGGCCTGATCCTCCGCCATGCGCACTTTTGTTCAATAATCGCGAGTCACTGAAGGTTAATCTGAATCCTAAGTGATTCGTTTAAGGCAAATATTTATGTATTCTGTTCTCGGCGCCATGGCGCTTTTCGCATTCGTTGGTTCCATTTCACCGGGCCCGGTGAATGTGATGGCCACCTATGCCGGTGCCCGTTATGGCTGGCGCAAAGCCAGTATCCAGGTTCTCGGGGCATCGCTGGCCTTTGTATTGGTGGTCATGATTTGTGGAATGACGCTCAGTGGAATGAGTGCGCAGGTGCCGGTGGTCGTGCCTGTGATGCGCTGGATTGGCAGTGCGTACCTGCTGTATCTTGCGGTGCGGATTCTGTTACTTCCCGGGCTGGATCTGCAGCAATCGGTTGAAGTGTCATCCGCAGGCCTGTTAAGTCAGGGGGCGCTGGTACAATTGTTCAATCCTAAGGCTTGGATATTTGCCAGTTCAGGGGTGAGTTTATATGTACTTAATCAGACCAATCTAACCCATGCGCTTGGCTGGTTTTGTCTGATTGCGCTGGTGGTCTGCTTTACCGGTGTCGGAATATGGGCTCTATTGGGACAGTCGCTGGTTCACTGGCTCAACTCACGGCAGCGTCAACGCCTGTTTCAGGTGACGCTGGCAGCAATGCTCGCCGTGTCGGTTTTCATGATTTGGATGGTAAACTAAATGGTCAAGAGCACTCACTTAAATATCATGCGTCCGACGCAGTTGCCGCAGATTGAAGCGCGCATCGCAACCCGCTCTGAAGTCTGTTATCACAAGCATTCCCACGATGAATTCTCTTTTGGGATTATTGATGCGGGCAGTGCTCGTTATGACAATCGCTCGCGTCATCATCCGATAGGTCGTGGTGATCTGGTGACCATCAATCCGGCCGATATCCATGCCTGTAATCCTCATCAGGGACAGTGGTCGTATCGGATGCTGTTTGTCGATACCTTGTGGTTAGGAAAGATGCAGCATGAAGTGCTCGGGCGCGAGACTCTGGATTACTACGCGTTTGTGGCTGATTTTGAACGCGGCCAGCGCTTTCGTACTCAATTTGAGGCGCTGTTTGACGCCTTACTCAACGATTCGTCTTCACTGTCAGCTGAGACCCTGCTTTATGAACTGCTTGAGCAACTCTACGGTCACGCGCAACGCCACACAACGCCTCGTGCCAGCAAAACTGTTCCGCACTATTTGCTGCGCGCCAGAGAGAAATTGTTTGATGAAATTGACAGATCGGTTGGTCTGGAAGTGCTGGCTCAGGAAGTGGGCGTAAGCCGCTACCATCTGATTCGCAGTTTTAAGCAATGGTTTGGCTTGTCTCCACATGCTTATCTGATGGATGAACGTATCAAGCGTGCCAAGCAGATGTTGAAGCAGGGGACGCCAATTGTCGACACATCGCTGGCATTGGGCTTTGCTGATCAAGCCCATTTTCAGCGTAGCTTTAAAAGCAGAATCGCATTAACACCCAAGAAATATCAATCCTTCTTTACACTTTAGTGTGTCATTGCCTACGCTGCATCTCACTGCGTAATACCTTAGTCTAAATTGTCGGTAATTTGCTTGATTGTCGACAATCTGATCGTCTATCTTAATCTCATACCTTTGGTGTGGGTTTGTCTAACCACGCCCCGTAAAGAAGATGAGATGATGAGCAGCGAATTAAGCAAACGCGTAAACGGTGAAAAAGAACACACCAAATCAGAGAGTCTGACCGAGTTTCTGATTGAGGCAATCGTAGAAGGCAAGATGGCACCGGGCAGTAAGATTTCTGAGCCTGAACTGGCCAAGCGCTTTCAGGTCAGCCGCGGCCCGCTGCGTGAAGCGCTGATGCGTGTGGAAGGGCTCGGACTGATCGAACGCATTCCGCACGTCGGAGCTCGCGTGATTCAGTTTTCGACTGACAAACTGCTCGAGCTGTACGCAGTGCGTGAAGCGCTGGAAGGCATGGCGGCGCGTCTGGCGGCTCGTAATATCACCGAAATCGAACTGGCCGGGCTGGAAACGGTGTTGTCGACACATTCCGAACATATCGATCAGGTCGAAGGCGCCTCTTACTTTCACCAACAAGGCGATTTCGACTTCCATTACCGCATTATCAAAGCCAGCCGTAACTCCCAGTTGATCGCGCTGCTGTGTGATGAGTTGTATCACTTGCTGCGCATGTACCGTTACCAGTCTCCTCGTTCCCATTCCCGTCCGGTGGAAGCACTGGAAGAACACAAATTTATTCTGCAGGCGATTCGCAACCGCGATGAAGAGCTGGCAGAAATGCTGATGCGCCGCCACATTTCCGGTAGCCGGCGCCTGATTGAAAAACAGATTCAAAACGAAGCCCAAAATTAAGGAGAATCCCATGAGCTTAAGTCCGGGTGCGAAGTTCAGGCTCGCCATTCAAACCAACCATCCGCTACAGATTGTCGGCACGATTAACCCATACTGCGCCATGATGGCAAAAAAACTGGGTCATCAGGCGATTTATCTGTCCGGTGGTGGTATTGCCAATGCGTCATACGGCCTGCCTGATCTCGGGATCACGACGCTTAACGATGTGCTGGTGGATGTTGATCGCATCACCAATGCCTGTGATTTACCGCTGTTAGTCGACATCGATACCGGTTTTGGCGGCGCGTTCAATATCGCCCGCACCATCAAAGCAATGGAAAAAGCCGGCGCTGCTGCGGTGCATATGGAAGATCAGGTGGCGCAGAAGCGCTGCGGCCATCGTCCTAACAAAGCGATTGTCAGTCAGCAGGAGATGGTTGATCGAATTAAAGCAGCAGTCGATGCGCGTGATAATCCCGAGTTTGTCATTATGGCCCGTACCGATGCGCTGGCCGTGGAAGGTATGGATAGTGCGATAGAACGCGCGATTGCCTATGTGCAGGCAGGCGCAGATATGATTTTCCCCGAGGCGATGACCGAGCTGAAGCAGTACGAACAGTTTTCAACCGCGCTGCACGCAGCAACCGGTAAAAAAGTGCCGATTCTGGCCAATATTACCGAGTTCGGCCAAACCCCGCTTTACAGTTGTGAGCAACTGGACGCGTCTAATGTCGACATGGTGCTCTATCCGCTCAGTGCGTTCCGCGCCATGAACAAGGCGGCCGAAATGGTGTACAGCCATCTGCTTGAACACGGCAATCAGGAATCATTGCTCGATAAGATGCAGACCCGTAAAGAGCTGTATGGCTATCTGAATTACCATGATTACGAAGACAAGCTGGATCAGCTGTTTTCCGATCAATCTTCGCAGGGCTAAACATCTCAAGCGGTCACTGCGGGGAAGCCCAGAGAAATAAAGTTAAATAGAAATCCACAACGGCTGAATACAGGCCTGACTAATAACGTGAAACCGCTGCGCTGACGAGCTTAAGCTGACCCGAAAGAGGTCGCTCCATACAGGAGCCGAAGCGCAGCCAGAAAAGGAGTTCAACATGTCTCAATCCTTAGCGAAAAAAGGAGAGCTGGGTGGCGCTGGTCTGCGTGGGCAGAGTGCCGGGAGCACCGCTTTATGTACGGTCGGAAAAACCGGCACTGGTTTAACCTATCGTGGCTATGATATTACCGATCTGGCTAACAACGCTCAGTTCGAAGAGGTGGCTCATCTGCTGCTGGTCGGCCATCTGCCGACCCAGGCTGAGCTCGATCAGTACAAAACCCGCCTGATTGGTCTGCGCGGGCTGCCTCAAGCGCTCAAAGAAGTGCTGGAACGGATTCCGGCTGACGCGCATCCGATGGATGTCATGCGTACTGGTTGCTCGATGCTGGGTAACCTGGAAACCGAAGCGGACTTCTCGCAGCAGCAAGCGGCAACCGAACGCATGCTGGCACTGTTTCCGGCCATCATCTGTTACTGGTATCGCTTCAGCCATGACGGCGTACGCATCGATACCGAAGACAGCAGCGAATCCTGCATTGGTGGCTACTTCCTTAAAATGCTGACCGGAGAAGCGCCCAGCGAACTGTTCAGGCAGGTGATGCATTGCTCGCTGATCCTGTATGCCGAACATGAATTTAATGCTTCAACCTTTACCGCGCGCGTGTGTGCGTCGACGCTGTCCGATCTTCACTCCTGTGTGACCGGTGCGATTGGTACCTTGCGCGGGCCGCTGCACGGCGGCGCGAATGAAGCGGCCATGGAGATGATTCAGAACTGGAAAACCCCGGAAGAAGCCGAGCAGAATATTCTGCGTATGCTCGACAACAAAGAGAAGATCATGGGCTTTGGCCATGCGATTTACCGCGAGAGCGATCCGCGTAATGCGCTGATCAAACGCTGGTCAAAAGCTTTGTCCGAGCAGGTTGGTGATACGCATCTTTATGCGGTGTCTGAGCGGGTTGAAGCGGTGATGAAGCGTGAGAAAGGCCTGTTTTGTAATGCCGATTTCTTCCACGCTTCGGCCTACCATTTTATGGGCATTCCGACCAAGTTATTTACGCCGATTTTTGTGATGAGCCGCTTAACCGGCTGGGCCGCGCATGTGTATGAACAACGCGCCAACAACCGCATCATCCGCCCGAGTGCCGATTACACCGGCCCGGAGCATCAGGATTGGTTGCCGATCGAAAAACGCGGCTAACAGTGACGTTGTCACCTTGCTCTGCCAACGGCTTTCTCTGTAAACAGAGAGTTTTGTAAACAGAGAGTTTTGTAAACAAAGAGCTCTGTAAACAGAGAGCTTGGCAAACAGGTAACTCTGCAAACCGACAGCACAGCCAGCAGGGGTGACAACGCCTAATTTTCTGCATGGCGTTGCTTGTGACTGACTGCCCGTACTCGGTGTCAGTTAGTCGCGCCGCTGTGCAGGCCCAAGCAGTCAGGCCAGAGCCTGACGATATTTGGATGGATTCTATGAACAGCGAGTACAGAAAAACGCTGCCCGGTAGTAATAACAGCTACGCGAGTCAAATCAGCTACTATGATGCCCGGCAAGCAGTCAATGACCTCTCTCCCGGTGCTTACGACACTTTACCTTACACCTCACGCGTGCTGGCAGAAAACCTGGTGCGCCGCTGCGACCCTGGTTTACTGCCCGATGCGCTCAAACAGCTGATTGAGCGTAAACGCGACCTCGATTTCCCCTGGTATCCGGCCCGGGTCGTGTGTCATGACATCCTTGGTCAGACGGCACTGGTTGATTTAGCCGGCCTGCGCGATGCGATTGCGGATCAGGGCGGTGACCCGGCCAAAGTCAACCCGGTGGTGGAAACCCAACTGATCGTGGACCATTCGCTGGCGGTCGAGCATGCCGGTTTTGAAGCCGATGCGTTTGAGAAAAACCGCGCGATTGAAGATCGCCGCAATGAAGATCGTTTTCACTTTATCGAATGGTGTAAAACCGCGTTTAAAAACGTCAGCGTGATCCCGGCCGGTAACGGCATTATGCATCAGATTAACCTGGAGAAAATGTCGCCGGTGGTGCAACTCCAAGACGGCGTAGCGTTTCCCGATACCTGCGTCGGCACCGACAGCCATACGCCGCATGTTGATGCGCTGGGCGTGATCGCCATCGGCGTCGGTGGTCTGGAAGCGGAAACCGTGATGCTGGGCCGTCCGTCGATGATGCGACTGCCGGATATTGTCGGCGTCAAGCTGACCGGTAAACGCAAACCGGGCATCACCGCGACCGATATCGTGCTGGCCATCACCGAGTTTTTGCGCGCGCAGCGCGTGGTGTCTGCCTATCTGGAATTCTTTGGCGAAGGGGCGAAAGATCTTACCATCGGTGACCGCGCGACCATTTCTAACATGACACCGGAATACGGCGCCAGCGCCGGGATGTTCTATATCGATGAGCAGACCATCAACTACCTTAAACTGACCGGGCGTGACGCCGAGCAGGTCGAACTGGTCGAGCAGTATGCCAAACAGACCGGCTTGTGGGCCGATGATTTGGTCGGTGCTGAGTATGAGCGGGTACTGGAATTCGATCTCTCTTCGGTCGAGCGTAACCTGGCCGGTCCGTCTAACCCGCATCGCCGCCTGCCGACTTCTCAGCTGGCGGAGCGCGGCATTGCCGGACAATGGCAACAGAAAGAGGGTGAACTGCCCGATGGCGCTGTCATCATTGCGGCCATCACTTCGTGCACCAACACCAGTAACCCGCGTAACGTGGTGGCGGCCGGTTTGCTAGCCAAAAAAGCCAACGCATTAGGCCTGGAGCGTAAACCCTGGGTGAAAAGCTCATTTGCGCCGGGTTCGAAAGTGGCCAAGCTTTACCTAGAGGAAGCCAACCTGCTGCCGGAACTGGAAAAACTTGGATTTGGCATTGTGGGGTACGCCTGTACCACCTGTAACGGGATGAGCGGCGCACTGGATCCGAAGATCCAGCAGGAGATCATCGAACGTGATCTCTACGCCACCGCCGTTTTGTCCGGCAACCGTAACTTTGACGGCCGCATCCATCCCTATGCGAAACAGGCGTTTCTTGCCTCGCCGCCGCTGGTGGTGGCTTATGCGCTGGCCGGTACCATCCGGTTTGACATTGAACGTGACGCGCTCGGCAGCGATGCAAACGGCAAACCGATTTACCTCAATGACATCTGGCCAAGCGATGAAGAGATCGACGCGGTGGTGGGTGAATTTGTTAAACCGGAGCAGTTTAACCAGGTTTATATTCAGATGTTCAAACTCGACGACCAGCAGCACAGCAGTGCACCGTTGTATGACTGGCGTCCGATGAGTACTTATATCCGCCGCCCGCCTTACTGGGAAGGCGCTTTGGCCGGAGAACGTACCCTGAAGGGCATGCGTCCGCTGGCCGTGGTCGGTGACAACATCACCACTGACCATCTGTCACCGTCCAACGCCATTATGACCAGCAGCGCTGCTGGGGAATACCTGACCAAAATGGGTGTGCCGGAGCAAGACTTTAACTCTTACGCCACCCACCGGGGCGATCACCTCACCGCGCAGCGCGCGACGTTCGCCAACCCGAAACTGTTTAACGAAATGGTGAAAGAGAACGGCGAAGTGGTGCAGGGCTCACTGGCACGTATTGAGCCGGAAGGCAAAGTGACCCGGATGTGGGAAGCAATCGAAACCTACATGCAGCGTAAACAGCCGCTGATCATTGTCGCGGGTGCTGATTACGGTCAGGGATCTTCCCGTGACTGGGCCGCCAAAGGGGTACGTCTGGCCGGGGTAGAAGCGATTGTCGCAGAAGGATTTGAGCGTATTCACCGTACCAATCTGGTCGGTATGGGCGTGCTGCCGCTGCAGTTTAAACTGGGTGTGACACGGTTGACCTTAGGGCTGGATGGTTCTGAGCTGTATGACGTGGTCGGTAACATTAAGCCCGGCGCTGAGCTGGCACTGGTGATCACCCGCAAAACCGGCGAAAAACTCGATGTGCCGGTTATCTGCCGTCTGGATACCGCTGATGAAGTGCACGTGTATAACGCCGGTGGCGTATTGCAGCGTTTCGCGCAAGATTTTCTGGCGGGTTAAGGGAGTAAAATCATGAGCAATGTCAGCACTCCTTCACAAATCAAAGTGCCAGCGACCTATATGCGCGGCGGAACCAGCAAAGGGGTTTTCTTCCGTTTAGAAGACTTGCCTGAGGCGGCGCAAAGCCCGGGCCCGGCGCGCGATGACTTGCTGCTGCGCGTCATCGGCAGCCCGGATCCGTACGGCAAACAAATTGACGGCATGGGCGGGGCAACATCCAGCACCAGTAAAAGCGTCATTGTCAGCCTCAGCACTCAACCGGATCACGATGTGGATTACCTGTTTGGTCAGGTTTCAATTGACCAGCCGTTTGTCGACTGGAGCGGCAACTGCGGCAATTTGTCGGCCGCGATCGGCCCGTTTGCGATTCACGCCGGTTATATTGATCCGGCGCGGATCCCGCACAATGGCGTGGTCGCGGTGCGGGTGTGGCAGGTCAACATCCGCAAAACCATCGTAGTGCATGTGCCTGTCGTCAACGGCATGGTGCAGGAAACCGGCGAGTTTGAGCTCGACGGAGTCACGTTCCCGGCGGCAGAAATTCAGGTCGATTTTGTTGACCCGGCCGACAGCGACGGCGCGATGTTCCCGACCGGCAACCTGGTGGACGATCTTGATGTACCCGGAATAGGCACCTTAAACGCGACCCTGATCAACGCCGGCATTCCGACCATTTTTGTTGATGCCGCATCAATTGGCTACCACGGTACTGAGCTGCAGGATGACATCAATAGTGATGAAAAAGCACTGGCGATGTTTGAAACCATCCGCGCGTATGGCGCGCTCAAAATGGGGCTTATCAGCGATCTGGAACAGGCAAAAGCCCGCCAGCACACGCCGAAAGTAGCCTTTGTCGCAGCGCCGCAAACCTATCACGCTTCCAGTGGTAAAACCGTACAGGCCGAAGAAATTGACGTGCTGGTGCGCGCTTTGTCGATGGGCAAATTGCATCACGCCATGATGGGCACCGCAGCGGTCGCGATAGCGGCAGCAGCCTGTGTACCGGGAACTCTGGTCAATTTAGCGGCCGGAGGCGGTGAAAAACAGTCAGTGACCTTTGGTCATCCGTCCGGAACGCTCAAAGTCGGTGCCAGTGCTGTTCAGACCGAACAGGGCTGGGTGGTCGAGAAAGCCGTGATGAGTCGCAGTGCACGTATTTTGATGGAAGGCTGGGTTCGCGTCCCGGCGCAAACCATCACGTTTGGCTAAGCCAGAATTTGAAGGAGAAGCACCATGTCTGCATATTTAAAGGAATATCAATGGGCACAGCAACAACCGGAAGAATTCTGGAAGGTTCAGGCCCGGCACATCGACTGGTTTGAGTTCCCGCAAACCATTTTAAAAAAAGACAATCACGGCATTGAGCGCTGGTTCCTGGACGGCCTGCTCAATACATCCTGGCTGGCGCTGGATTATCACTGTGAGCAGGGGCGCGGTGATCAAATCGCGCTGATTTACGACTCACCCGTGACCGGCAAAAAGCAGCGCTACAGCTATTTTGCCCTGCGTGACAGCGTCGCCCGGGTGGCGGGCATGCTGGCCGAGCAGGGCGTAACCAAAGGTGACCGGGTGATCATCTATATGCCGATGATCCCGGAAGCGGCCATGGCGATGCTGGCTTGCGCGCGTCTGGGTGCGATTCATTCGGTGGTGTTTGGCGGCTTTGCCCCGAACGAGCTGGCGGTGCGGATTGAAGATGCCGAGCCGAAAGTGATCATGACCGCATCGTGCGGCGTGGAAGTGAATAAGGTGATTCCATACAAGCCGATGGTGGATCAGGCGATTATGGACAGCCGCTGGAAGCCGGAGAAAGTACTGGTGTATCAGCGCAGCGAATGCCGGGCCGAGATGACCAACGAGCGTGATCTGGAATGGAACAGCCTGATTCAGGATGCACTGCCGCACGCCTGTGTGCCGGTTCTGGCGACCGACCCTCTGTATATTCTGTACACCTCAGGCACGACCGGTAAACCAAAAGGCGTGGTACGCGATAATGGCGGTCACGCGGTGGCGATGAAGTATTCGATGAGCTGCATCTACAACATGCCGCAGGATGGCGTGTTCTGGGCGGCGTCGGATGTGGGCTGGGTGGTGGGGCATTCTTACATTGTTTATGCGCCGCTGATCCACGGGTGCACCACGATTCTGTACGAAGGTAAACCGGTACGCACGCCGGATCCGGGCGCGTTCTGGCGCGTGTGTCAGGAGTACAAGGTGAATGCGCTGTTCTCGGCCCCGACTGCGTTCCGGGCGATCAAAAAAGAAGACCCGAACGGCGAGTATCTGAAAGATTACGACTTATCCTGTCTGACGACGATTTTTATGGCCGGTGAACGTCTCGATCCGCCGACCCTGGAATGGGTTCAGGCACAGACCGATAAGCCGGTAATTGACCACTGGTGGCAGACCGAAACCGGCTGGGCCATCGCCGGTAACCCGACCGGACTGGAGCTGATGCCGGTCAAAGCCGGTTCTGCCACCAAGCCGATTCCGGGTTATCAGGTCGAGATCTTAAACGAACTGGGCGAAGTGGCGGCACCAAACGAGCAGGGTTTTGTGGCGCTCAAGCGTCCGCTGCCACCAAGCTGTTTGCCGACGGTATGGCGTAACCACGACCGGTTTGAATCCGGTTATCTGGCTCAGTTCCCCGGTTATTACGTCTCCGGTGACGGCGGTTACCTGGATGAAGAGGGCTATCTGTTCATCATGGGCCGGATTGACGATGTGATAAACGTTGCCGGGCACCGCCTCTCGACCGGTGAAATGGAAGAGATCGTCGGCGCGCACCCGGCGGTCGCCGAATGTGCGGTAGTCGGTGTGCATGATGAGCTCAAAGGGCAGTTGCCACTGGGTCTGGTGGTGCTGAAAGATGGGGTGAAAGTCGACAGCCTGGCACTGGAATCCGAACTGGTGTCGAGTGTGCGCAGCCAGATTGGTGCGGTGGCCTGTTTCAAACATGCCCTGGTGGTCGAGCGCCTGCCGAAAACCCGCTCCGGTAAAATTTTACGGCGGATTATTCGTCAAATCGCGGACGGAGAAAGCTACAGTGTACCGTCGACGATTGATGACCCGGTCAGTCTGACTGAACTGGAGAAAGTTCTGCATTCATAACTGGAATAAGCGCCCGCTCTGACCGACCGGGCGCTTTTTATTGTGGCACTGTAACGTTGTTACCTTTGAGGACGGTTAACTTGGCTTGACCTGTTGAACCCAATAATGAATTATGTGTTTAATTTTATATGCCGGTTCAATGTTGTTGGTATCAATCAACCCCATTGCAGCGGCTTAACCGGAAATTAAACACAGGCAGAATATATGGGATTGATAATCGGACCAATAATGATTCTTTGGCTGGGCGCGCTGTTATTTACGTTACGCATGGGCTACCTCTTTCTCATCGATAAGCCTTTCTTTCCCTATGTGTGCGTGGTGGTGATAGCGGCTATCCTTGGCTCGCTGCTTTACGTCGCCGCTGGTTTGTCGACATTCCGGGGGCACAGCGAACTTTGGGTGTTTGAAATATCATGGTTTTTCCTTGCCAATAAGTACGCGATTACGTTGTTTGTCTTAGCAGCCATGGCGTATCTTTTTGGCAGCAATTTGTTTAGCGGCGATATATCAAAAGCGGTTATTTTTATTCTCGCTTTTTCTGTCACGTCCGGCAGCCTCATCGGTAGCCTGAGCGCCAGCTCATTTATGCAAAAGTACGGTATATCCGCAACCTACTGATAATTATTCATTTACAATATCGAACAAGGAGAGTGGGTGTGGTCAGCATTCGTCTAATGGAGATTGCCGATTATGATCAGGTGATTGCCCTGTGGGCACAAACTGAGGGGATGAGTATCCGCGATGCGGACTCACGCGACAGTATCGCAAGCTACCTGGCGCGTAATCCGGGATTAAGTTTTGTCGCGCAAAGCGGCGCGGACATTGTTGGTGCGGTATTGGTTGGTAGTGATGGCCGGCGCGGTTATCTGCAGCACCTGGCGGTGGCATCCCATTGTCGCGGGCAAAATCTGGGGCGTGATTTGGTTGCACATTCCACCCAGGCGCTGGCGGACATCGGTATTGCTAAAACGCACCTGTTTGTGTTGAACGACAACCTCAATGCCCAGCAGTTTTATCAAAAATTAGGCTGGTTCCCGAGAGACGAAGTGCGCATGTATTCGTTCAACAGCTCAAGCAACAGTAACGTTTAGTGCTGTGCCGTTCATTGCCATATTCACAGCCGCAAGTACGGCTTACTGCTCAAATGACGGCATTCATTAGCGCGGATAGTGTTCTGGTAACAGGCCGTGCCCCTGAATCTCCGCTAGATAGATAAGCCCGTCAATGACCCGAATCGGCGTCAGCAGGTTATCTTGGTCGCAATGGTCGAGTTCAAAAGCCAGGTACAGGCGCTCATTTTCAATCTTGATAAACAGGTTGCCTTGCGGCGCTCGTTCCTGAGTTAACGCAAAGGTGCCGATAGCGAGAAAGTGCGAGCTTTTCAGGCTGTTGGTGGCGTAGATGTCACTGTGCATTTTGTGGGCGAGGGTTAAGAAATCGAGCAGCAGGTTAATCTGGTCGTCAGAAACCGTATCCAGTGCTTTGATATGCGGCTGTTTACAGAATCGTTCTAAGTAGCTCAGCATTTGGTCGATATCGTTGTCAAATAGCATTTGGGTTTCTCTTGGGGGAAGGCGGGGGGATTTTATCTTCATCATTGGGTTATCACAATGTTTTGGGTGTGGTTGTTTAGGTCTTTGTTTTAGTCGTTTGGTATGTCACGTTCTGGATTTGGTGCAAACGTGCTTGTTGTGGGATTTAGAACGATTTCGTTGTGTGGCATGTCACGCTCTGACTTGGGCGATTTCTTTTAGCTGAGTGCCAGCGTGCCAGTCACTCTTTGCTTGCGCCAAAGAGTAACCAGAAAGGCGCTTGGGTTCTTTGGCGTTGGTCAGGCCGGTTTTAGGCGTTCCCGACGCCGAAAACCTAAAAAATCGTCCTGATTTTTTGCCTTGTATCTCGATAACTTAAGCTCTTTGACGCCGAAGTTTGTCAGAATATGCTGACTAGTTTTGTTTAGAAGTAAAAATGATGAAGTCATTTTCAATAATTACACTGCTACTCCAATTGGCACTCATCGCCTGGGCGAAGTACTACGGGTACATGATGGATATGGCCTTAACAAAGCTGTCTTCAGTTTCAGAATCTGAAGTTTTAAAAGATCTGGTAATGATCAAACATTATCAGGATTTAGACAGCTATTTAGGTTTGGCGACGGGTGTGGTTTGGATCCTGTTTATCCTTGTCGCCATTTTCAAGAAAGTTCTCAATACTAAAGAGGCTCAATTGACTATTTACGTACCGATGATCGCGAGTTTGGTCGTGGGTATGTTTTAGTTTGGGGGGAGATAGAAATGAAGCCTGAGGATATCGCCAAGGCATACAATCAAATTACTCATATCTGGACGGATGGTAAGTTTGATATGAGTAACGGTATTGCACAGCACAAAAAAGCGATCAGTTTTGTTAGTGAGCGCGGACGGGCTCTGGATGTGGGTTGTGGTTGTACTTGTCGTTTCATTGAGTTGCTGGCGGGGGAAGGTTTTACTCCTTCCGGGTTGGATATTTCGCCCAAGATGCTCAGTATCGCGAGGGAAAAGCTGCCTGGTGTGCAGTTTTTTCAAGAGGATATTTGTGAGTGTGATTTAACCGAGAAATACGATTTTATCACCGCGTGGGACAGTATCTGGCATATTCCTTTATCACAACAAAAGCCGGTGCTATGTAAAATCGTCGCCAGTCTCAATCCCGGTGGTGTGTTTATCTTTTCATTCGGCGGTACAGATGAAGAGGGTTGCCATCGAGACGATTTTATGGGGCCGGAAGTCTACTATTCGTCGCTGGGCTTGAACGGTTTCTTAACTCTGTTTATGGAGCTCGGCTGTATTATCCGCCATCTGGAGTTTGATCAATATCCTCAGTTACACAGTTATCTGATTGTCGAGAAAGGAAAGTAAGGTTCCAGAGATATCGATTGTGAGTTAGGTTATTCTGTATATCCCGTTTTCGGCATTTTCGATGCCGAAAGCTAAAACATCGACGTGGTTTTTGCGTTTGTGGCGAGGAGTGAAACGGTTTGCTGTGTTGCATGTCACGCTCTGATTTGGTCGATTTCTTTAGTTGAGTGCCAGCGTGCCAGTCACTCTTTGCTTGCGCTAAAGAGTAACCAGAAAGGCGCTTGGGTTCTTTGGCGTGGTTCAGGCCGGTTTTAGGCGTTCCCGACGCCGAAAACCTAAAAAATCGTCCTGATTTTTTGCCTTCGGACAGTGGTTTCTGAGCGTTATTGGTGAGTATCTGCTTAAAAACTTAATACGATTAACAATATTGACTCGTTTCTTTTGGTGCTTGTTGATCTGGTCTGACGAATAGTTGATTATGTATTCAGTTTACTATGGTGTGTTAGATAGAATATGTCGGTATTTTGTGAATTTGAGTGTCAATGACCCGCTTGTCTAACGTTAGCTTATGCCAAGCCTAATCAGTGGCTTACGTTGGTTTGGATGAGTTCAGAACCGTATTTTAGACGGACAAGTTCTGGCAGACATTGTCTGTCTAATAACTGTTAGAACTATTAATTATATGTAAAGGAAATATAGATGGCGACATTTAATGAATTAGCTAGGCAATATGCTAAACGAATTAGAGATGCAATCGATGCAGATGGATTTAACAATCGTTCCAAGATAGGTCCTAAAGATCTTCAAGGCTCCCAAACACTAGCGGAAGCTAAACGTGTTAAAAGAGATATTGATGGTCTCGTATACACTGCGTCACAGCAGACTCTATCGGAACAAGATAAGCGTAAGATCATCAAACAGATTGAGGAAGAGCTAGGAATTCCTCAAAATATTCAAAAAAGTCGCAATATTTTTGAGTCAGCAAGTAATGATGATTTGGCAGACTTAGCTGATGAAATTGAAAACGTATTGAGTGGTAAGAAGTAATGACTGTGGAACTTAGTGACTACATTGCTATTGGAAGTGCTGGAATTGCCTTAATTAGTATGGGAGTTAGTATCTATTTTTCATCAAAAGCATCAAGAGCTAGTCAAAATTCACTTTCTAGCGCAGATCGAGCTAATAATATTGCTATTGGTCAAACTGAAACCTCCTTACGTGAGCAAATAATGAATGCACGTAATCGAATGGAGGATTGCGCATTTAAAATTCAGGAGTTTTTAAAAGGTCGTCTGAAAGCTGATTTGAATGATGAAGAACTACCACACCTCGATTTTTTGGAAAACACGTGGCGGTCTTCAACAGAAAGTTACTTAAACGCATATGAAGATGCATGTGGCAAATATCTTGACGATAAAACTGACAAAGCACGTTTCAAGAAAGCTTACATAAATGAAGTCAAAAATATATGTGATCCCAAACGAACATCCTTTGAACGTTTAATGCACCCTGAATCAACTTCCAATTTCGAGGCGATTTGGAAAGTTTATAAAGAATGGCACCGTCACGAAAAATAGTTCTAACAAGGCGAAGCAATTGACAAAATAAATGTCACGAATTTTGCTTCGAAAAACATAGTGCCATATGTTTTTCAACTGTTCTTAGCGTTATACACATTAGTTGGAGTTCAGTATGCAGTGGATAATTGATAATAAAGAATGGTTCTTGAGTGGTGCAGGTATCTTTATATTGACTGTGATTTTCGGATTGTTTTCAAAATCCACCTCAATGACACAAAAATCAGGTAAGAAATCAAAAAATATACAAGCTAAGAGAGATATCAATATAGGTAAACTTGATGATTAATGATAAGCATCTTGAACAAATTGCTGGAGATGACTCCGAAAACTATCAGGCAAATGAAATTGTTGTTTATAAGCAAGGTCTAAGTTATTCCGACTGCAAGGAGGTTGCACTTGATGTGTATAAGTCGAACTATCTTCAGCTATCTAATGATGCAGCTGCATTAGCTTACCAACGAGCAGAACACCTATTAGATAAACTACTAGAAAAACTAAAGGAAAAGAAGACAGAAAACTTGGCTGCTTTTCAAGATCCAGGTATGCAAACAGCAATATATGATGCTCAAAAAGCATTTGTCAGATCGGGAGATGAAGACCTTGAGTCAGTCCTAGTTGACTTATTACAAGAAAGGTTTGCCTCAGATAGGAGAAATTTGAAGCAAATTATTTTGGACCAAGCGCTAAATGTAACGTCAATGCTGACTTCTCAACAAATGGATGTTTTATCGCTAGTGTTTATTTTTACTCAAACACATAGGAATGGTATTGGTACTTTAGAAGAATTTTATCAGTATCTTGAAACAGCAGTTGCTCCTCTAACCACTGAACTAACAGCCAGCGAGCTATGTTACCAGCATCTTAAGTTTTCAGGCTGTTGTTCATTATTTGAAACGACTACAATTAAGCCAATTGAAGAGTTAATTGTTAATTCATATCCTGCCTTCTTCTCAAAAGGATTTGAAGTCAACGAAATTAAACTAGACTCAGCTAGCGTACCAAAGGTTACCCCTTTGCTTTTACAGTGCTTCCATTACCCGAACTTGACGCAATTTAATGCCTATAATGCTGATGAGCTTGAGAAAAAATGTAAAAAAGCAGGATTAAGTGAAGATGAAGTTAAGGTTGTAATAGCTTTGTTTAAATCTACTACTATGAATGTACATGAAGTCAAAGAGCATTTATCAACGAAATTTAGCTACATGAATGATTTACTGACTAAATGGACAGCGACCGGACTGAATAAAGTTTCTCTTAGCACTGTTGGAATCGCGATAGCGCAAGTTAACTATCGGATTAAAACAGGAACTGAGCTAGATATGGACATATGGCTTAAACCGTAATGTGTATAACAAGGCAAATCAATGAACGCTTAACGCTGGCAACTTGTGGTTTGAGTTTTAAACGTGTTGTGGCATTAGTTAAAGAGCCACTGTTTGCAGCGTTATGTGAATAGGAGAATAAACTTACAATGTCAGATAGTTTAAAATTTGGTGTATACGCTTTATACGCCGTTTTAATTGGTGGGATGTTGATATTTGCGTTTTGGATGAAGCGTACAAGAGATCACCGTATTACTGAGTTGCAGGCAGATCTTAAGTCGAAAGTAGAAGCTGGTTTTGCGCTTAGTAGTAAAGATATTGTTGTTATTGGAAGAGCTCACAATTTGTCAGCGCAAAATTCACGGGCGGCTCTATATCGAGTTTATAAAGACATTAAAACTCCTGAGGAATTTGAAAAATTAAAGGGTTTAGTGTCCGAAATTGAAAAAGAAGAGCCTTTTGATACTATGCCCGATGAGGTTAAGCCCTCTTTACTTCGGGTAACTGAACTCGCCTTCAAATCGGGCGAAGAGTCGGATAAACACATCCTAACCCCAATCACGAATATCCTTACCAAGTATCAAGAGCTCCAAGAAGAGCAAAAGAAAACTCGTAAACAAACAAATACAGCTTATTTGCTAACCATTGTTAGCTTTATTGTTGGTGCTGTAAGTTTATATTTTGCGGTAACTGCTCCAACAGCAAGTGAAATTGCATCCCAGTTAGGCGCAATTAAATAGCAATTCACATAACAAACGAGTAAGAACAAAGAGAGTTCGTTACTCCGAAAGTAGGGTTGTTTCATATTTTCTTCCCGCTAATCGTGTTGTTTAAAAAATCACAACCATAGGGCAAAAATTCAGGACGAATTTTTAGGTTTTTGGCGTCGGGAACGCCTAAAACCGGCCTGGGCAGCGCCAAAGAACAAAGCGTCTTTCTGGTTCCTCGCTCTTTGTTTATGAGGAATCCAGCAAAGAGGGACCGGCCCGCTTGCACCAAGCTCAAGATATCGAGAAAGTAAAAGCGGGACATATCATCCAACAACCCCAGCACTCCCAAAGTCAAAAGCAGATCTTAGCCACAAACCACCAAAACCCCACAATTAGCCATAAAAAGCTAAATTTGCACATTTAGCCAAAAATAGCTAAATTAACTCCAGGTGAAAAAAGGAGTGTTCGCGTGGAGTCAACCGATCAAGTCATTGCCGTCATCATCGGTGATGTCGTCAATTCAACTAAGCTCAGTTCAGAGCAGTTTGAGCAGTTGCTTAAACAAATCAAACAGATACAACAATGGATCACTGCTGGTGGTGCAGACAATGTGCACAGTATTGAGCGCGGTGATGAGTTCCAGAGTGTGGTGCGTGATATCGAGCAGGCGCTGCGCTATACCATTTTGTACCGGGTCGGGATTAAAGCGCTTGGCAAGCCGTTTGACAGTCGCATCAGCTTTGCCATTGCGGCCAAAGCGGATCTGCGTGAGGCGGTGTCTGAATCCATGGGGCAGGCGTTTGTACTCTCCGGGCGCGGTTTGAAAGCGCTGAAAAACGAGCGCCTGGTGTTTCATTCCGACAGCAGCGCATTGACGGACCAGTTCACGCTGCTGTTTAAGTATCTCGACCGCCAATTGAGTGAGTTAACCGCGCGCCAGTGTGAAGTGCTGCTGCCGATGCTGATAAGCGAAGACGGGCTGACAGTGAGCGAACTGGCTGAACAGCTTGATATCGCCACGGCGACCGCAAGCAAATCGCTCAAGGCGTCCGGCTGGACGTTGCTCAGTGAACTGAACGAACGTTTTATCGGCGAAGTTAAGGAGTACCAACGTGGCTGATTTCTTCACGGCTTGGGTGCCGTTTCTTCTGGCGCATATCCTGTGCGAATTCTATCTGCTGCCCAAGCGCTGCATAGCGGCTAAACGTGAACGCGGTTACCGCTCAGCGGCGTTATATTGGCATGCTTTGCTGCATGGATTGGTGTTGATCATTCCGGCGATGGCACACAGTTCAGACTGGTCTTTGGTTCTGAGCCTGGCCGCACTGACTACATTCAGTCACGTGGTGATTGGCTGGATAAGATTCACCCCGCGTCATGGCGATAAGTTCGGCTACTTTGTTTTCGACCAGATGTGGCACGCCGCGCTGCTGGCAGCAATGGCTTTTTACATGACCGACAGTGTGACCCTGCAGGCGATTGTGCGCCATGAGCAGTTTGCCGATGGGGTGATGGTGTTGTTTGCTTATCTGCTGATCCTGAAACCGACGTCGGTGCTGATTGGTTTGATTCTGAGTAAGTATCCGATTGTGGTATCGGATGAAGAAGAGGGTAATGTCAGCGGGCTGGTCGCGGGTGGCGAGTTGATCGGCTATCTAGAACGCTTGCTGATCCTGACCTTTACTCTGCTTGGCAGCTACGCCGCGGTTGGTTTTGTCCTGGCGGCCAAGTCGATATTCCGCTTTGGTGAACTCAATAAATCGGCTGATCGCAGCATGGCGGAATATGTTCTGATCGGCTCGTTAGTGTCGGTTGTGATCACCACGCTGGTCGGTACTTTGGTTTCTCTCGGGCTGGATGTAAAAATTAAGTGACTCTGAGTCGGGCTGTCTAAGAGCAGGGCACAGACTGTGCCCTGATCAATCAATGACGGATTAAATCTCTAAGCCCAAAGCTCTGAGTTCCCGTTGACATTGTTCGGCATTCTCAAACTGAATGGCGCTTGTGATCACCAAGCGATTCTGTCGTACCTTAATTACCAAGCGACTTTGTCATTACAATAACTACCGAGGGAAATTGACGGGACTCATTAGCGTACCTTTTAAAGTAATCAAATAAAGCT
>NZ_SSHN01000036.1:0-522 GCF_004804295.1 Vibrio sp. H11
AGCTTTGATTTCGTCTGCGCCCAGCGGAGCGCCGTGACAGTCGTGTGAGCCCGCTTTGTTTGGTGAACCAAAACCGATGATGGTCTTGGTACAGATCAGGGTCGGACGACCGGTTTCCGCCTGTGCGGCTTCGATAGCGGCATTAATCGCTTCTGGATCGTGACCGTCTACTGCCGGGATAACGTGCCAGCCGTATGCTTCGAAACGTTTTGGCGTATCGTCAGAGAACCAGCCTTCAACGTGACCGTCGATAGAGATGCCGTTGTCATCCCAGAAGGCAATCAGTTTGCCCAGACCGAGCGTCCCGGCCAGAGAACATGCTTCGTGCGAGATGCCTTCCATCAGACAGCCGTCGCCCAGGAATGCATAAGTAAAGTGGTCAACGATGTCGTGACCTTCTTTATTGAACTGCGCGGCCAGCGCTTTTTCCGCAATCGCCATACCCACGGCGTTAGTGATACCCTGACCCAGCGGACCTGTGGTGGTCTCGATGCCTGGTGCGTAACCGTATTCAGGGTGACC